>CAYHHH010000147.1:0-9253 GCA_964356125.1 uncultured Bifidobacteriaceae bacterium
GAGATCCATCGAGTCGAGCACCTGCGCCTCCATCTCACGGGCCTGCAGCGCGCCGGTGGCCTCGAGGAGACGGTCGGCCAGCGTCGACTTCCCGTGATCGATATGGGCGATGATGGAAAAATTACGTACGCGCTGCGGATCCATGTATGGGGTCTGACCCCACTATTATCTGCGATCGAGCGGCACGAATGTCTGGGGGTAGGCCGGCCCGGTGTATTCGGCGCGCGGGCGGATGAGCCGGTTGTTCGCGTACTGCTCGAGCACGTGCGCGGTCCAGCCCGACATGCGGCTGACCGCAAAGACCGGCGTGAAGAGGTCGACCGGGATGCCGAGCGCGTAATACGTGGTGGCCGAGTAGAAATCCACGTTGGCGTTCAGGTTCTTCGCCGCCTTCACGACCTGCTCGATCTTCTGCGAGATCTCGAACCAGCGCCGGTTGCCCGTCCGCGTGCACAGCTCGTCGGACAGCTTCCGCAGGTGCGTGGCGCGCGGATCTTCCGTGCGATACACGCGATGCCCGAAGCCGGGAATCTTGTCCTTGCGCGCGAGCCTGGCGCGGATGATCTCCTCGACCTTCTGATCGCTCGCGTCCTGCCCCATCTCGAGCAGCAGATTCATCACGTCGGTGTTCGCGCCGCCGTGCAGCGGCCCTTTCAGCGCGCCGATGGCGCCGGTCACCGCAGAATGCACGTCTGTGAGCGTCGCCGCTGCGACACGCCCCGCGAACGTCGACGCGTTGAACTCGTGGTCGGCGTGCAGCACGAGCGCGACGTCGAAGGCTTTCGCTTCGAGCGCGCTGGGGCGCTTGCCGGTGAGCATGTAGAGGAAGTTCGCCGCGTGGTTCAGCGCGGGGTCGGGATCGATGATGCCGCCGCCGCTCGCGATGCGCCCCGCGGTGGCGACCACGGCGGCCACCTGCGAGGTCAGCGTCACGCTCGTGCGATATCGCCCGGCGGGCGACATGTCGTTGGCGCCCGGATCGAAGTGCGACAGCGACGACACCAGCGTCCGAAGCGTGTCCATCGCATTCGACGGGGGCAGCGAGCGCATCAGGCGGAGCACGCCTTCCGGCAGGCGGCGCGACGCGACGAGCTGTGACTGCACTTCGCCCAGCTCCGACCGGCCGGGCAGGCGCCCGTGCCACAGCAGATAGCAGACCTCCTCGAACGTCGCCTGCTCGGCGAGATCGTGGATGTCGTACCCGCGATACGCCAGCACCCCGCGTTCGCCATCGAGATAACAGATGGACGACGCCGCGACGACAATGTCTTCGAGACCGGCTTTTACTGGAGTTTCTGAAGTGGCCATCTCGACTCTGGACTCTGGACTCTGGACTCTGGACTTACTGGCTATCGGAGACTTGCGTCTTCAATACAA
This sequence comes from uncultured Bifidobacteriaceae bacterium, assembly GCA_964356125.1. Taxonomy (GTDB): domain Bacteria; phylum Acidobacteriota; class Vicinamibacteria; order Vicinamibacterales; family JAMQPK01; genus JAMQPK01. The sequence continues at coordinate 1,378 of CAYHHH010000147.1, forward strand.
CCGAATCGCCGGAGAACTGCTGGACGATCGAGAGCAGGCCCGTGTAGAGGAAGCCGACCTGGAACAGCACGAGGAACGGAAGCGTGCCGTAGATGCCATGGGCGAGGGCGTAGAACACCGTCGCCGTGAAATAGAACCCGAGACCCAGCTCGATGAGCGGCTGCATCGTCACCGACTGGCGGTAGCGCTTAGTCACCCACTCGTCGCTGTCGCCTTCGATGCGATATTTCGGCGTCCGTGTGAACTCGGACTTCTTGTCGAAGAGCGCTTCGAGCACCGCTTTCGTGTTGTTCACGCTCAGGCCGATGCCGATCGAGATCAGGAACGGCATGTAGCGAAGCCGCGTCACCCAGTCCGTGTGGATTTCGCGCTGGCAGACCATGTAGAAGTTGCAGAACGACATCGTCGCCGCGAAGAAGAGCGGCACGTCGATGAGCAGCATCTCGTACCAGCCCATCTCGTAGCGGATCACCATCGACGGGAAGATCAGCACGCACAACACCGTCATCAGCAGGTAATTGAAGTTCGCCGTGAGGTGGAAGAACGCTTCGGCCTTCACCGGCAGCGGCAGGTCGGCCTGCAGGATGCGCGGCAGCAGCTTCTTGCAGGTCTGGATCGAGCCCTTGGCCCAGCGGTGCTGCTGCGATTTGAACGCGTTCATCTCGACGGGCACCTCCGCCGGCGCGACCACGTCGGGCAGAAACACGAACTTCCAGCCGCGCAGCTGCGCGCGATAGCTGAGATCGAGGTCTTCCGTGAGCGTGTCGTGCTGCCAGCCGCCCGCGTCGCCGATCGTCTCGCGGCGCCACATGCCGGCCGTGCCGTTGAAATTGAAGAAGTGCCCCGCGCGGTTGCGGGCACCGTGCTCGAGCACGAAGTGGCCGTCGAGCAGGATCGACTGAATCTTGGTGAGCAGCGAGTAATCCTGGTTGATGTGCCCCCACCGCGCCTGCACCATGCCGACCTTCGGATCGGCGAAGTGCGGCAGCAGCCGATGGAGAAAATCGGATTTCGGCAGGAAGTCGGCGTCGAAGATGCCGATGTAGCTGCCGCGCGCCACGTGTAAGCCCGCTTCGAGCGCGCCGGCCTTGTAGCCGGTACGGTCGGCACGATGGAAATACTTGATGTCGATGCCCTGTGCCGCATGGCGGCGTACCGCCAGCTCGGCGATCTCGCAGGTTTCGTCGGTCGAGTCGTCTAGTACCTGGATTTCGAGCAGATCGCGCGGGTAATCGAGGCGGCACACCGCTTCGATGAGCCGATCGGCGACATACATCTCGTTGTAGATCGGCAGCTGGATCGTCACGACCGGGAGAGGGTCGAGCGCGACCGGCTCGATTGGTTGGGAATCCTTATGCCTCATGTAAAGATACACGAGGTAGTAGCGATGCCAGCCGTAGACGGCCAGTATGCTCAGTACGAAGAAATAACTGACGAGGATGAGCGTGTCAGAAGGAGTCATTCAGTGAGCAAAGCCGGCGCGAAAACGTCCGCAGATTATACTCCAATCACGACGTTGGCCGATTTGCAGCAATTGCTGGACCAGGTACGGGCCGGCCAGGTGCCCTCCGATGCCGCCGCCGAGCAGGTGCTGCAGCTCATGAACGCGGCCTCGTTTCAGGACCTTGGCTTCGCGCGCGTCGACCATCATCGTGAGTTGCGCCAGGGCTTTCCGGAAGTCGTCTTCGGCATGGGCAAGACGCCCGAACAGGTTGCAGCCATCGCGGCGGAGATTGTGTCCCGCGGACATACCCTGCTCGTCACGCGCGCCAGCGAAGACGCGTTCGCCGCCGTACAAAAAGAGGTTCCCGGCGCCGCATTTCAGCCGATCGCCCGTACCATCACGTACCGCCAGCGAGACGTGCAGCCCGGCCGCGGCACGATCCTGATCGCGGCTGCGGGCACCTCCGACGTGCCGGTCGCGGAAGAGGCGTGCGTGACCGCCGAGGTGATGGGCAACACGGTCGATCGTCTCTTCGACGTCGGCGTCGCCGGCATCCACCGGCTGCTCGGCGAACATTCGCGCCTCACCTCGGCGCGCGCGGTCGTCGTCGTTGCCGGGATGGAAGGCGCGCTCCCCAGCGTCATCGGCGGGCTCGTGAGAGTTCCGGTGATTGCCGTACCCACGAGCGTCGGGTACGGTGCCAGTTTCGGCGGGCTCGCGGCGCTGCTCGGCATGCTCAACAGCTGCGCGGCAGGCGTCTCGGTCGTGAACATCGACAACGGCTTCGGCGCGGCGGCGATCGCGAGCCGGATTAATCATCTATAGATCGAAAGATCTATAGATCTCCAGATCTAAAGATACAGTCTCACGATCCAGATGCAGCCAGCTGTCCTCCGCGCTCTCGAATGGGATCAGATCGTCGACGTCGTGCGCGGGTATGCGCTGACGCCAATCGGGGCGGCGCGTCTCGCCGAGCTCGCGCCGCAGTCCGACCCGCATCGCGCGGCGCAACTGCTTGCCGCGACGGCTGAAGGCGTCCGGTACTTCGACGCGAACCCCGGATTCTCGCTGAACGCGCCCGCGGACCTCGACTCCGTGCTGTCGGCGCTCGCGGTCGAGGGGCGCGCGCTCGATCCGCTGCGGCTGCTCGCCTTCGCGGAGTTTCTCGATTCGCTCGCGCTCACCTGCGCCGCCATCCGCCGGGTCAGCGGTGCCTTTCCCACGTTGAAGGCGATCGCCGACACCTGCGGGTCGTTCAAGAATCAAATCACCGACGTCCGCAGCAAGATCGATCCATCAGGCGAGGTGAACGACAACGCGAGCGCCGAGCTCTCAAAGCTGCGCACGCAGCTGCGCAAACAGCGCGCGCGCCTGCGATCGACGCTCGAATCATATCTGCGCGGCAAAGACACCTCGCGGTATCTGCAGGATCAGGTCGTCAGCGAGCGTGACGGCCGCTACGTGCTGGTCGTGAAGGCGGAGCATCGATCGTCGATTCCCGGCATCATCCACGGCAGCTCGGGCAGCGGCGCCAGCCTCTACCTCGAGCCGCTCAGCACGGTCGAAATCAACAACGAGATCGTCGCGATCGAGCAGCAGGAGCGCGAAGAGGTCCATCGCATCCTGCGCCAGCTCACCGACGCGTTCCGCTCGAAGCCGATCGAGCTTCGGCAGGCGGTCGACGCCGCGACGGAGCTCGATATCATCCAGGCGAAAGTGCGCTTCGCCCAGCTCATCTCGGGCGTGGCGCCGGTGCTGTCGACCGACGGCCGGCTCGAGCTGCGCGGCGCGCGCCACCCGCTGCTGATTCCCGGCGTCATCGCCCGCCAGCTCGCGGACGATGACGCGCGGCGCGAGCGTGGCGATGCGCCGGCAAAGGATCCTGTCCCCGTCGACGTGCTCGTCATTCCGCCGACGACGGTGCTGCTGATTACGGGGCCGAACACCGGCGGCAAGACGGTCGCGCTGAAAACCGCCGGGCTTCTCGCGTTGATGGCGCAGGCCGGCCTGTTCGTGCCGGCCGCCGACGCGCGGCTCCCGGTGTTCCGATCGATCTTCGCGGACATCGGCGACGAACAGTCGATTGCGGCGAACCTGAGCACGTTCTCCTGGCACATCACGAACATCGCGAGCATGGATCGCTCGCTGGCGATGCCGGCGCTCGTACTGCTCGACGAGCTCGGCGCCGGCACCGATCCGCTCGAAGGCGGCGCGCTGGGCGTCGCCATCATCGAGCATTTCCGCACGCGTGGCGCGCTCGTGATTTCGACGACCCACTACGATGCGCTCAAAACGTACGCGGCGACGACACCCGGGGTCACCGCAGCGGCGTTCGGTTTTACGCCGGACACCTACGAGCCGACGTATCAGATCCAGTACGGATCGCCGGGACGGAGCCTCGCGCTGGAAATGGCGGGACGGCTCGGGCTGAACGGAGCCATCGTGGACAACGCGCGCAGGAATTTGTCCGAGCGTGAAGCCCAGCTCGCGGAGCATCTCGCCAAGGTCGACACGGATCTGCGCGCCCTCGAGCACGAGCGGCGCCTCGTGAAGCGCGAGCGCGAGGCGCTCGGCGAGGCGGACAGCCGCGCGCGCCTGAGAGAAGACGCGCTGCGGCAGCGCGAAGAGACCTTCAGGCTGCGGCTCAACGAGAAGCTCGACGAGCGCATGCGGGACGCGCGCGTCGAGATCGATGCGATCGTCGCGGACCTGAAGAAACAGGCGGCCGCCCTGGCGGGACAGGCCGCCCGCAACACCGCGGCCACGCCGTCGACCGGCGATACAGGACGGCTGCGCGTGGATGCGCGCGCCGCGGTCGATGCGCTCGTCGAAAAGTATCGACACGATCAGACGCCGCCGCCTCCCGCCGACGCCCCGCCCGCCCGTGCAGTGGCCGTGGGCGACCGCGTCGTGCTGGGCCCGCTCGGCCTCGAAGGGGTCGTCGTGAACGTGCACGACCGCGAGGCGGAAGTGGAGGTGCGCGGCAAACGTTTCCGGGCGCACACGACCGAGCTGCGCGTGCTGAGCGGCGCGGCGGCAAAGCCCGCACCGGCGCCCGTACGCGTGAACGTGCAACTGCAGCCGCGCGAAGGAGTCTCGTCGAGCGATCTGCTGCTCGTCGGCAACACCGTCGATCAGGCGCTCGATCGCCTCGAAAAATTTCTCGACGAGACCGTGATGTCAGAGCAGCGCGCCGTGCGGCTCATTCACGGCTTCGGCACCGGCCGCTTGAAGGAAGCCGTGGTCGACTACCTGCACAAGCATCCGCTCGTCGCGAACGTCCGTACCGCCTCGCCCCAGGAAGGCGGAGGCGGGGTGACGATCGCGGAATTGAAAGATTGAGAGATTGGGCTTTCCACAGTCATTCATAGACGATTTGCGCATGCAGGCCGACATCCTGCAGGTCGTGCAGGAGTATGTGTCGCTCAGAAAGTCGGGCGCCACCTACAAAGGCCTCTGCCCGTTCCATTCGGAGAAGAGCCCGTCGTTTCACGTCAATCGCGACAAGGGATTCTTCCACTGCTTCGGCTGCGGCGTGGGGGGCGACGTCTTCAAGTTCCTCGAGCTGCAGGAAAAGCTGGGCTTCGTCGATGCGGTCAAGCACCTCGCGTCGAAGTTCGGCATGCAGATCCCCGAGCAGGTCGGCGGCCGCGACGCGCATGCCGACGCGGCCGAGCGCGAGGCGATGCTGAAGGTCCACGAGCGCGCCGCGGAATATTTTCAGGCGCAATTGTCGGCACCGGCGGGCAGAAAGGCGCAGCGGCTGCTGCACGACCGGGGCATCACGGCCGACACGATCAAGAGGCTCGGCATCGGCTACGCGCCGCCGGCCTACGAAGGGCTGAAGGCGGCGCTGGTGAAGGAAGGGCTGCCGCTGCCGCTGCTGGTCCGCAGCGGTCTGGCCGTCGAACGGGACAACGGGCAGACGGTCGACAGATTCCGGGGGCGCCTCATGATTCCGATCGCGCGCGACTCCGGCTCGATCGTGGCCTTCGGCGGCCGCGCGATGGAGAACGATCAGCAGCCGAAGTACCTGAACTCTCCCGAAACGACGATTTACACCAAGGGCAAGACCCTCTACGGCCTGAATCTCACCAAAGGGGACATCCGCCGGCTCGGTTACGCCGTCTTGGTAGAAGGGTATTTTGATTTCGCGCAGCTGGTGCAGGCGGGGATCACGCCAGTCGTGGCCTCATCGGGGACGGCATTGACGCCGGCTCAGGCGCAACTGCTGCGCCGCTTCACGTCGAAGGTGATTTTGAGCTTCGATCCCGACGCCGCCGGCCAGGGTGCCGCGGCCCGGTCGTGCGAGCTGCTGGTCGCGGAAGGGTTCGAGGTGAATGTGGCCGTGCTGCCGGCTGGCGAAGATCCCGACAGCGTCGTACAGAAACGAGGCAGGGACGCCTACCTCGAGCTGTTGAAACACTCGCGGCCCTATCTCGAGTACCTGCTCGATCGCGCTGCCGCGGTGCACGACCTCAATGCTGACGAGGGACGCCGGCAGTTTCTGACCGCGATGCTCGCTGTCGCGGCCCGTATTCCGGATGCGGCGGCGCGCGACCAGTTCGGTGATCGTTTAGCGCACAAGGCGCGTATTACGGAAGAGGTGGTGCGCGCGGAGGTCAGAAAAGCGGCCGTCCAGAAGCGGCCGGAGCTGACCGCGCGCGACATGCCCACCCTCGGAGAGGTGAAACGGGCAGAAAAAGGGCTGATTTGGGCGCTCGTGCACGAGCCGGCACAGGGAATGGCGGCCCTCAACGTTTTGCAGGATAATGACTTAGACGGCTTGGCGACGCGCCACATCCTCGAGGAGGCCCGCGCGCTCGCCGACCGGGCCCCGGCCGTGTTGCCTTCTGCCCTTTTTGAGCGTCTAAACCCTGTGGAGGCCCATCTCGTGACGGGCATCGCGTCCGAACGGCTGCCTCCGGGTCCCCCGCTCAGCTGCGCCCGGGAATTGCAGCAACTTCGGGTGGAGCGCGAAATTGCCGCCGTCCAACGCGAAATGGATCGCCTTCAGGAGCTCGGCACCAGTCTTCACGATTTGGAAATTACGACACTCTGGCGGCGCAAAGAGGAACTTCGGGCCCAGAAGGAAGAACTGTCGCAAAGAGTGCATTCATAGCGCCCATTCGGTTATCATGTTGGGTTCGAGCAACACGGGTACCTTGTAGGAGGAACGCTTGTCGATTGAAGAAAAATACGACGAAGTACGGCAGCTGATTTCCATCGGAAAAGAAAAGGGATACCTGCTGTACGACGAGGTCAACGAACTGCTTCCGGCCGAGATCACTTCGTCCGAAGAGCTCGATGATCTGTTCAATACGTTTGGCAGCGCGGGCATCGAAGTCGTCGACTCCGAGAAGACCTTCCTCCAGGAGAAGCAGTTCGACCGGACGGCCGAGGGCAGCGAGGAAATGGAGCTCGACCTCACGCCCGGCGCGCTCGACAAGACGAACGATCCCGTCCGCATGTACCTCCGCGAGATGGGCACGGTTCCCCTGCTCACCCGCGAAGGCGAAGTCGAGATCGCGCGCCGCATCGAGCGCGGCAAGCTCGCCGTCATCAAATCCATTTCGCGCACGCCGACCGTTGCCAAGATGATCATCGCGATGGGCGACCAGTTGAAGGCCGGCACCCGCACGATCCGCGAGCTGGTCATCTTCCAGGACGACGAGATCACCGACGAGCGGGTCGACGAGCGCGCCAAGGAAGTGCTGAAGCAGATCGACGCCATCCGCAAGCAGCGCGCGATCGTGCAGAAGCTCGAAGAGAAGCTGAACGAAACGGCGAAGGGCATCGATACGCGACAGAAGCGGAAATACCGCCGCGCGCGGTGGGCCGTGATGCGCGCGCAGGTCGGGCTGTCGCAGCTCGTGCGCGAGGTCGAGTTCACCGAGCTCGTGAAGCGCCGCCTCATCGAGCAGATCAAGGACGAAGTCGAGTCGGTCCGCAAGATCGAGCGCGAGGCCGAAGGCATCGAGCGGCAGATGAACCCGAAGGGCAAGAAGCCGCCGAAGTTCAAGGACGAAGACAAAAAGAACATGCTGCGGCGCATCAAGGAATTGCGCGCGGCGGTGAAGGTGCGCACCGACGAGCTCGAACAGAACACCGAGCACCTGCGCGCGACGCTCGACACGATTTACAGGGGTGAAGTCCAGGCCGAACAGGCGAAGAAAGAGCTCGTCGAAGCCAACCTCCGCCTGGTGGTCTCGATCGCCAAGAAGTACACGAACCGCGGCCTCCAGTTCCTCGACCTGATTCAGGAGGGCAACATCGGCCTGATGAAGGCCGTGGACAAGTTCGAGTACCGGCGCGGCTACAAGTTCTCGACGTATGCGACGTGGTGGATCCGCCAGGCGATTACCCGCGCGATCGCGGACCAGGCGCGCACGATCCGCATCCCGGTCCACATGATCGAGACGATCAACAAGC
>CAYHHH010000148.1:0-1937 GCA_964356125.1 uncultured Bifidobacteriaceae bacterium
TCGATGCGCTCGTCCATCGTCTCCACGGTGCCATACATCATCGTCGCGGTCGTTCGAAGGCCGCGGCGATGGGCGTGGCGCATGACGTCGAGCCACTCGTCGGCCGTCGCTTTGCCGTAGCAATGCAGCAGCCGGCGAACGCGATCGACGAGAATCTCCGCACCGCCTCCGGGGATGCTGTCGAGACCCGCGGCGATGAGCCGATCGATGACCTCGGGCACGCCTATCTGGGACAGCCGCGACACGTGAATCACTTCCGGCGGCGAGAGCGCGTGCAGCCTGAAATCGGGATAGCGGCTCTTGATCGCGCGGAACAGATCTTCGTACCACGTCAGCGGCAGATCGGGATTGTGGCCCCCCTGCAGCAGCATCTGGACGCCGCCGACTTCGATGGTTTCGTCGATCTTCCGGAAGATCTCATCGAAACCGAGCACGTAGCCCTGGCTCGATCCGACATCCCTGTAGAACGCGCAGAAGTTGCATTTCGCCACGCATACGTTCGTGTAGTTCACGTTGCGGTCGATGATGTAGGTCACCGTGCGATTCGGATGCTTGCGCATGCGGATGCCGTCGGCGAGGTGCCCCAGCACGTGCGTCGGCGCATGCAGATACAGCGCGAGCGCCTCGTCCGCGCTGACGCGGCCGCCGTTGGTGACCTTTCCGATGATGGGTTCGATATTCATCTTCATAGGACAGCCCTAAAAGGGCTGTGCCACCTATATCAATAACAGGACCAGAGATATCGGTGGCACAGGGCTTTAGCCCTGTCTAATAAAACTCGGGCGTCTCTGACGCCGCCAGCACGCCGACCTCAGCCGCCAGATCGTAAAACCGCTGCAACCCGGCGATTTCCGGCTCGCCTAAAGCGTACTTCACATTCTCGCGGAGGTAGAGATCGGCACGCGCGGCTTTCTCCGGGCTGGTCGGAAATAATTGCCGGCCAATTGTAGCGGTTGCGGTGAGCCCTCGGTCGCGCGCGTCCTGCAGGGCCGCAATATCGGCGGCGCCAACGATGCCGGGACGGCCGGACCAGAAGGCGTAGACGAACGGAAGCCCGGTCATGCCGATCCACGCTTCGCCGAGATCCACTTTGTCGAGACCCATCGCCTCGTGATCGGCGAACAGCGCGTTGTCTCCGATCACGAGCGCCGCATCGCATTCCCGAATCATCCGGTCAAGGTCTGGCGCCATGCTGACCAGGCGAGGCTCGATGTCGAGCCATCGCGCGCACAGCACGCGCAGCAGGGCGACCGAGGTTCGCGAGCTCGTATCGAGCGCGATGGACTGAATATTCTCCGTCGGTACTTTGCTGAAAATCGCGACCGACGCCACAGGACCGTCCGACGCGATCGACACGCCGGGAACGATGCAGTAGTCGTGACCAGGATATTCGATCGAGGGGATCAGCCCGAGATCGACTTCGTTGGCGTGCAGCAGCTCCGCGCACCGCGCGGGCACGTCGAAGCGAAGGCTGAATCTAGCCGCCTTCGCGGCATCGCCGCTTCGGCGAGCCAAGGTGGATTGCTCGAGCCCGTGCACCAGCGGACGCGTGTTGAGATAGCTGACAGCGCCCAGACGGATCATCGTCGACCGAAGTTGCCATCACGTTCGACAGGCTCGAAACCGGCGGCCTGGATGCTCCGGCGGATCTCTCCGACAGGCGAGCGGCGGTGCCCCTTCGTCTCGTCGTCCCCTGCCGCGACCGAGTCGATGTCGTCGGCGCCGAACGTCAGCGCCACCTGCGCGAGCTTCGGGCCGTACAGCGCCCAATCGACCTGAATCGTATCGACGTTGTCTGCCAGGAGGCGGGAGATGGCGATGCGCCTGACGTCTTCGTAGCCGGTGGTTGGCTGTGTGTCATCGATCGTGCGCGCCAGCGGCGCGAACGCGCGAATCGTCCGCAGCCGCGTCTGCAGCGCCGCCACCTCGCGGCAGAC
>CAYHHH010000148.1:2037-9225 GCA_964356125.1 uncultured Bifidobacteriaceae bacterium
CCCGCGTCGGCCAGCGCCTCGAGCGCGCGCTCCGGATCGACGAGCTTATCGATAGGCGCCTGCGTAATCGTTTCAAGACCCGCCTTCCGTAATGCGGGAAGCACGACGGAGAGCCCCTCAGGCAATTTACCGAGCTCGAAGAGGCAGAACGCCGTGAGCGGAACGCCCCCGGCGATGTCGCGGGCCTTCTCGACGATGCCGATCGCCGCGTCGAGCGTGTGCGGCGTTTCGAAGATACGAATTTCACCCGCCGCATCGGGTGCGGTACGCGGCGTCAGATCATTCGTAGTGCTGATCTTCAGGTCAGCCACACGGACGTACGTCACCTCATTACCACGCACCCGCCGGCGTACGGTGCTCGCCAGCATGCCGAGCGTAATGATGTCGCGGCTGGCGCCAAGCGCGGCGATGTCCTGGTCGGACAGGCGCTCGCCCGCATCGACCTTCGCCGTCAGATCATCCAGTGATGACGCCACGTCACTTTTTCCGGCCGGCCTGAGCGTCGGCGCCAGCAATGGACTTCAGTAATTCTTCCGCCTTGCGGCGTGCGGCGTCGGTCGTCTTGAGACGCGTCGGCCACTCCCGCGTGAACCCTTCACCGGGCCACTTGCGCGTCGCGTCGATGCCCATCTTGCTGCCGTAGGCCGGCAGGTTCGACGCGTTCTCGAGATCGTCCATCGGGCCGATGGTGAACTGAATGTCGCGCTGCGGATCGACGTGCGTTCCGGCGATCCATGCGCACTCGCTAACGTTCTGCACGTCGACATCCTTGTCGAACACAATCACCGTCTTCGAGAACATCAACTGCCCAAGGCCCCAGCACGCGTTCATAATCTTGCGCGCGTGCCCGGGATACCGCTTGTCGATCGAGATGAGCACGATGTTGTGGAAGATCCCTTCCGGCGGAAAGTGCATGTCGACGATCTCCGGAATCGTCTTGCGGATCATCGGCAGGAAAATACGCTCGCTCGCCTTGCCGAGGTACACGTCTTCCTGCGGAGGAATCCCGACGACCGTTGTCAGATACGTCGGCTTCTTCCGCATGGTGATGCACGTGATGTGGAAGACCGGAAAATTATCCGCGAGCGAATAGAAGCCGGTGTGGTCGCCGAAGGGCCCCTCGCGGCGGCGCTCGCCCGGCTCGACGTACCCTTCGAGCACGATATGCGCGCTCGCGGGCACCTCGAGATCGACGGTGACCGCCTTGACGAGCTCGATGCGGCGCCGGCTCAGGAATCCCGCAAGCAGCAGCTCGTCGAGACCCTCAGGCATCGGCGCAGTCGCGGCGTAGGCGAGGATCGGTTCGGGGCTCAGCGCTACGGCTACTTCCAGCCGTTTACCCATCCGCTCCGCCACGCGATGATGCTGCGCGCCCCCTTTGTGCCGCTGCCAGTGCATGCCGGTGGTGCGGCCGTCGAACACCTGCATCCGATAGGTGCCGATGTTGCGCGCGCCGGTCTCCGGATCTTTCGTCATCACCAGCGGCAGGGTGATGTACCGGCCGCCGTCTTCGGGCCACGTCTTGAGGATCGGCAGCTCGTCGAGCGATCCGTCGCGTTTGACGATCTCCTGACACGGCGCATCCTTGACGGTCTTCGGCATCAGGTCGCGCAGCCTGTCGAGCATCGGCAGCATCTTGAAGGCGTCGAGCATGCCGGCGGGCATCTTCGGCGTCATCATCTCGTCGATCTCTTTGGCGACGGCGTCGAGCGACGGCGTGCCGAGCGCCAGGCACATTCGCTCGGTCGATCCGAACAGGTTGGTCGCCACAGGCATGTCGAACCCCGCCGGCCGCTCGAACAGCAGCCCTGGACCGCCTCCGGGCAGCTTGCAGACGCGATCCGTGACCGCCGCAATCTCGAGATCGGGGTTCACGCTCTCGCGGATGCGAGAGAGCAGGCCGCGCTTGTCTAAATCGGCGATGAAGTCGTTGATGTCTGAATACATGTATCTACTGATCTATTGAGCTAGAGATCTATTGATCTCGTCGGTCACGCGCTGCGCGAGATTGATGGCGCGCAATCCATCGGCGCCGGTCACGCCCGGCGCGCGCTTGTCGCGCACGGCGGCGACGAAGTCGGCCAGCTCGCGCTTCAACGGCTCTTCCTGCGCGATCTCCAGCTTGCCGCCGTCGATCGCCGGCATCGCGCCGCTACCCTTCACGAGCCGCCAACGCTCGACTTCCTGGGCGGCGTAATCGATAGACAAATACGCATCGCGCTGGAAGATTCTGATTTTACGCACGCGATCCTTGCTGATGCGGCTCGCGGTGATGTTCGCGATGCACCCGGACGCGAACTTCAACCGTGCGTTCGCGATATCGGGCTTCGGCGTCAGCACGGCGACGCCGACCGCCTCGACGGCCACCACTTCGGACGGCACGATCGACAGCACGACGTCGAGGTCGTGAATCATGAGATCGAAGACCACGTCGATGTCGAGGCTGCGATCGGGAAATGTGCCCAGCCGATGCACCTCGATGAAGCGCGGATGATCGAGCAGCGGGCGCACGGCCGCGACCGCGGGATTGTAGCGCTCCGTATGGCCGACGCCGAACACGGCGCCCGATGCGGCAGCCGCATCGATCATCTGCTGCGCTTCGGCCGCATTGCGCGCGAGCGGCTTCTCCACCAGCACGCCGATTCCGCGCTGAAGAAAGGGCAGCGCCACGCTCAGGTGCGACTCGGTCGGCACCGCAATCGTGACTGCGTCGACGCGGCCGAGCACATCGGACGCGCTCGTGAACGGCGCCGCGTTCACCAGCCCTCCGATTTCCCTCGCGCGCGCCTCGTTGATGTCGACGATCGCGACGAGCTCGGCCTCGGGCATCGCCGCGAGAATCCTCGCGTGATGCTTCCCCAATGCTCCAACGCCGATCACAGCGACACGAATGCTCATCGTTGCCTGCCCACGATCGTGATGCCCGCTTCGTCAGCGCTTGTGGTCATCTCGCCGCGCTCGAACATCAGCGTCTTCCCTGCGTCAATCGACAGAGCGGTCGCCCCCGCGGTGCGCATCGCCTGGACCGTCGCCAGGCCGACAACCGGCACGTCGAAGCGCATGTCCTGTTTCGGCTTCGCCACCTTCACGATGCGGACGCCGGGGCCTGCAAGGTGGCCGGCGCGCGCGATCACTTCGTCGGTGCCCTCCATCGCCTCGACGGCCACCACCGCGCGGTGCTTCACCGCAATCGTCTGGCCGATGTCGAGTCCGGCGATGGCATCGGCCATCTCGTACCCGAACGCGAAGTCCGCCTGCTCCTCCTCGGTGGGAAAACGCTTCGTCATGACGCCGGCGCTCGCGAGCATCGGCTTCAGCAGCGACGTGGAATCGATCAGCTCGATCCCTTCGTCCTTCAGCACTTTCGCGACGGCGCCGATGAGGCCGTCCGTGTTCTGGAACGGCAGCTTCATGAGCACCGACAGAAACGTCGCATCGGGCACGATACCGCCGGCGAAAATCTTCGTGTGCTTCACCTGCCCGGCCATCACGGCGTGGCTCGCGCCGGATTGCTTCAGCAGGGTGATGCACGTGCCCAGCTCACCCAGCGAGATCCAGTGGATGGCCGCGCGCGCCTTCGCCGCAGCCTCGTTCAGGTCGGTAGACGCTTCTTCCCTGGTGGCGATCACGGTGACGTCGTGCCCCATCGCCCGCGCGGCGTCGAGCACGAGAAACGGGAACCGGCCATTCCCGGCGATAAGCCCTAACCTCATCCCCAAATCCCTAATCCCTAGCCCCTAATCCCTGCTTTTTCATTCATCTCCCACATCCTCGGCCCGTCGAGTCGGCCGGCGAAGAAGCGCGCCGCGCTGAGAGCTGCGGATGAAGTCGACGAGGTACTGCACCTCGGGGCACGCCAGCGTCGCGTCCTGCTCGATTTTCTTGAGCGCGCGCGTCGTGTTCAGTCGGGACGTCAGCAGATACCGGTACACACGCTTCAGCTTGCCGACGACTTCGGGCGTGAACCCGCGGCGCATCAGGCCGATCGTGTTCAGACCGTAGATGCGCGCGCGGTTGCCGACGGTTTTTCCGTACGGGAGCGCGTCCTTGGTGACGACGGAATAGCCGCCAATGAACGCGTGGCGGCCGATGCGGCAGAACTGATGTACACCAGATCCGGCGCTGATCGTCGCGAAGTCGTCGACGAACACGTGCCCGCCGAGCGTCGCGTTGTTGCCGAAGATCGTGTCGTCGCCGATGTGGCAGTCGTGGGCCACGTGCGCGTAGGCCATGAACACGTTGCGATCGCCGATCGTCGTCGTGCCGCCGCCCCCTTTGGTGCCGCGGTGAATCGTGACGAACTCGCGGAAGATACAGCGCTTCCCGATCTTCAGGTACGTCTCTTCTCCCTTGAATTTCAGGTCCTGCGGGATGAGGCCGATCGACGCGAACGGGAAAACCTCGGTTTCGTCGCCAATCTCGGTGAACCCATCCACGACCGCCGATGCGCCGATGCGGCAGTGCCTGCCGAGCCGGACGTGCTCGCCGACGACGGCGTTGGGGCCGACGATCGTGCCGGCGCCAATCTGCGCGCCGGGCATCACGGTCGCTGTCGGATGGATGCGCACGCCGTCCGGCATGACAGCGAGCAGCAGGTCCATTTCGGCGACGATCTGTTCGCCCACATACGCCACGCCGCGCGCCTTGGCGAGCGACGTGCGCGCCTTCAGCAGCGTCACTTCGAGGCGCAGCTGGTCGCCCGGAACGACCTGCCGGCGGAACTTGGCGCCATCGACGCCGTGCAGGTACACGCGCGACATCGGCATCGGGCCTTCGCGCTCGAGCACCAGCACCGCCGCGACCTGGGTGAGCGTCTCGATCATCAACACGCCGGGCATCAGCGGCACACCGGGAAAATGCCCCTGGAAGAAGTCTTCGTTAATCGTGACGTTCTTGTGCGCGACCAGCCGTTTGCCGGGCTCGTGCTCGTCCACGGCGTCGACCATGAGTGACGGGTGGCGATAACAGAGGCGCTCGAGGAGTACGGGGACGTCGATGGACACGGCGGGACTAAGAATATCCGAAAGGGGTAAGAAGAAAGGGGTAAGGGGTAAGGGGTAAGGGGTAAATCGCCCCTTGCCCCTCGCCCTTTGCCCCTTACGAGGCGCTATTTGGTCGGTGCGGCCGGTGCGGGCTTCTGCGTGGCCGGCGGAGGTGTCGGCGGCGCGGTTGCCGCCGGCTTCGCGGTTGGCGGTGCGGCGGGCTTCGCCGTCGTCGCCACAGGCTTCGCCGTGTCGAACCGCTTGATCACTTCGCCCGTGATGTCGAGCGAGGGATCGACGTAGATCGCGCCGGCGTCTCCCGCGCTGAACAGCAGGCCGATGGCCAGCTCCTTCACCACGGCGTCAACGATGGGGCGCAGCTTCTCCTGGAAGTCGGCCTGCAGCGACTGCTGCAGTTCCTGTACCTCGGCGTTCGCATCTTCCTGGAAGCGATCGATTTCGACCGTGAGCCGATCGATTTCCTTCTGCGTCTGCGCGCGCGCGGCCTCGTTCAGCACGGCGCCACCCTGCTGAATCTTCTGCTGGTTTCCCTGCAGCGCTTTCGTCTTTTCCTGGAGCTCCGCAGACTTCTTCTGGGTCAGCGCCTGCACCCTGCTGCTGGCCGCCTTGCCTTCACCCGATTCGGCGGCAATGCGCTGCAGATCGAGGAACGCCATCCGCAGTGGCGCCTGCTGCGGCGGCACGACCGACGGCGGAGGCGGCGTCTGCGCAAAAGCCGAACCGCCGAGAACCATCACGCTGAATACCGCGGCGACTGAAAATCTCGTCATCTGAAACAATCCTCGCTTGTTTAGAAAGTTGAGCCGACGTCGAACCGGAATTTGAATTTCTTCTCTTCCAACCCGGTACTGTAGTTCAGAACACCCTTCCGCTGGGGATTCGACGCAAAGATCAGGCGGAACGGCACGTTCAACACGGGCATGAAAAACCGGATTTCGGCGCCCGTTGACGTGATGAAACCGGGCCTGTACAGGCCGTCCGTGTCGGTGCGTCCACCGAAGGTGAATCGCTGGCCGTTGTCCTGAACCTGGCCAGCATCATAGAACAGAATGAGGCGCACCGGCCCGCCGACCGAAATGAGGTATTCCGCGTTGAACAGCAGGCTCTTGTTGCCTCCGATGACGATACGGCTTCCTGGATCCTGCGGCCCGATGCTGCGTAGATCGTAGCCGCGCACGCTGTAGCCGCCGCCGAGCACGAGCCGCTCGAAGATCGGCAGCGGGCTCGAGCTGCCGTAGGACCTGATGTACTCCGCCTGCCCGCGCAGCCCGAGCGAGGTCTTCGCGGTGTGCCGGAAGAACCACGTGCCTTCGACCGTCGGATTGATGTAGCGCGTGTTGCCGCCAAGCCCGGCCATCCCGAGCGACGCCGTGTACCGGGTTCCCTGAGTGGGCGTGATCGGGTTGTCGATCGAGTTGAGCGAGAAGGTCGGCGTGAACTTGCTGATCGTGCGGCGCCCCCCCTGGCCGATCAGGAGCGCATCTCTCAGGTACGGGCTGAACTCGATGAGGTCGCGCTGCTCCTGCGTGAGCTTGTCGAAGTCGATCGTCTGGCACCCGTCGGCCGAGTACAGGCACTCCCCGCCGTCGAAGAACGCCTGGTTCAGATCGCGCACGTACACGCGGTCGTAGCTGTAGTTGAAATACAGCCGGGAGAAGTTTTTCAGCGGCAATCCCATCGTGATGTTGCCGCCGGTCGACCCCTGCGTGAACTGATACAGATACTCGATGTCGCGCCGGTGCAGATCGACCGAGCCGGTGATGGGGCGATCGAACAGGAACGGCTCCGTGAACGCGATCTGATAGTCGCTGACGCGCGCGCCCGTCTGCATCGAGACGGTGAACGTCTCGCCGCGCCCCATGAAGTTGGCCGTCGAGAACGACATCTGGCCGAACACGCCGTCGTACTGCGATACGCCCGCGCCGAACGACAGCTGATTGCGATTCTGCTCTTCGAGCTTCAGCGTGAGATCGACCTTGTTGTCGGCGCCCGGCGTCTTCGTGGTGACGAAGGCCTTTTGATCTTCGAGCGGCTTGAAATAGCCGAGCTGATTGAGGCGCTTGATGCTGTACTTCAGCGCTTCAGTGTTGTACACGTTGTTCTCGTAGAGCCGCAGCTCTCGACGAATGACGCTGTCGCGCGTCGTCGTGTTGCCTTCGAACGTGATGCGGTTTACGAGATACTG
>CAYHHH010000149.1:0-5292 GCA_964356125.1 uncultured Bifidobacteriaceae bacterium
TGGCGTCCCCAACGGGATTCGAACCCGTGTTTTGGCCTTGAAAGGGCCACGTCCTAGGCCTCTGGACGATGGGGACGTATGGCGGGCGAACGACAGCAACATCTTACCATCAGGCATTAAAATCCCCGCCATGACCGAACGCCCTGCGGTGCGTATCTTGATAGAAACGGATACTGCCGGTGAGACGCGGAAGGCAGTCGAGTCTGGACTGTATGCCTACAACGACCAGTTTGCGGGACCGATGCAGAACAGCATCCTGACGATCGGCGCTCGCGATGCGGAGAACACGATCATCGGCGGTCTCATTGCGAACCTGCAACCGGGATGGAAGTGGATGACGGTACACCGCCTCTGGATCGACGAAGCATATCGGGGCGCCGGAATCGGTCGCCGGTTGCTCGAAGCGGCGGAGAAAGAGGCGCGGAAATCAGGATGCCTGCACGTGGCTGTCGACACCATGGAATTCCAGGCGCGCGGGTTCTACGAAAAGCAGGGCTATAGCGTCTACGCGGTTCAGGAAGATTACCCGGCCGGTCACCGAAAGTTTCTGTTGAGAAAAACTTTTGCTCCCGCTTGAATGACCTTCCGCACAGTCACAATCGAAAAGTTGCAGCCCTCGCCTACGATGCACGAAGAGGCGGCCCGACGCCACGCTGCGCGTGCCACACCGCAAGCACCCTCACCTCGTCATTGCTCCAGACGTAATAGACGTGATAGCGCGTCTGTACCGGCAGGGTCACCGGCGCCGACGCAGCTCGTTGAGAATTGCCGACGCTGGCCGGAGATCGCCCGCCTCAGCGGATTTCCAAGACGCGGTGAGTGCTTCGTGGAGAGCGCGACGCTCATCGTCCGAGAGGTCATCGCCTTCGTCGTCCGCGACGAGGTCGACAACCGTTCCCTCGGGTAGCGTAGTCGGCTCGTCCAGAACGAGCCTTCCTTTTTCGACGCGTGCTCGAAGACTGCTCATTGGGGGTTACTGTACGGGTTTCCGAGGCGCTCGGCAAGCGTTCACGCGGCTCGGCGAAACCCGTCAATCTTTACGTGCGAGGTCCCGGGAGACCGTCGACGGTGAGGGTAGAATTCCTCGAATTCAGTGCCTGCTGTAAACCAATCGACATCCGGCAATACCCAATGGGGAGACGAAGTGCCCCGGTGGATGATCGCGGCGCTTCTCGTCTTCGTGACGATGGTGATTGCGGCGCACCTCTACGGCATTCCGATGTTCGCGCCTAATGCTTCCTATCGTCAGAAGTCACCGGCAGGATCTGCGACGCTTGGCGCCGAGGGTGGCCAGCTATCGGATGTATGCCAATATAAGACAAAGTCATACACATGAAATCACGACATACCTTCACAATTTCGCTTCCTGGAGAAATGGTTGCCGAGGTCGAACGCGCCAGAAAACGCGAGCATCGGACCCGCTCTGAACTGGTGCGCGAAGCCTTGCGCACGTATTTTGCCGTGGGCGCGAGCATTCCGGTCGCCGTGGCGACTACGGCGGAACGCCGGGCGCTTGCGCGCGGCCGGGACGGGATCCTTCGGGGGGCGTACGTGACGCTCAACGACCTGAAGAATGACCTGGAATCTCGTCCTCGCCGACGCCGCAAGTAAGACGCTTAAACGAGCGCCCGCGAGGGATCAGAAGCGCCTGCTCGCGGCGCTCCAGGCGATGCAGCAAGATCCTTTTAGAGGTGACCTCGTGCGGCTGCAGGGCATCCAACCGGCAGCGTGGCGCCGGCGTGTTGGCCCGTGGCGGATCCTTTTTGACGTCTATCCGGACCGGCAGCTCGTGGCCGTTGCGGACATTCGGCGCCGTACCTCGACGACATACTGAAACTGATCTCGCGCGACCCTTCGCCGCACGGCGGTCGCGCACAGCCATCGGTTCAGAGATTCCTTTAAGGACGCGATCAGCGCTCCGGTCCTGGCGTCGAGCTCCACCAGGCGGTATCCGGTCGTCACGTAGACCACGCGCTCGCCGCCCTTCCCGCAACCCGAGTGGCAGTTCCGTGGGGGCTCCCCCGCCTTGCGGCCCGCCAGGAAAGGGGGAACGGTAGAATGGCCTTGACCTGAGAGGAGCACCACGCACGATGCGGTTCATCACTTCGCGCGCGCTCGTTTGGCTCGTCTTGTTCCTCGCATCACCCGTCGCCGCGCAGGCGCCTGATCCGGGTGGCCAGGACGGGTACACGCTCGGCGCCGGGCTGCCCCTCGGCTCATCCGGCGTTCGCCTGGGCGGGTACGCCACGACCGACTTCGAGAACCCCACCGACGAACCGGCCGCCCTCGCCTTCGATGACCTCAGCCTGTTCGTATTCGGCGACATCGGGTCACGAGTCCGCTTCTTCGTCGAGGCCGAGGAGACGCATTTCCTGCGGATCGACAGCCGCGGGATCTCCGTCACGCACAACGCTGACATCGAGCGGATCTACGCCGACTATCTGCATGCCGACGCCTTCAAGATCAGGGTGGGCAAGTTCCTGACGCCCAGCGGCACGTGGAACGAGATTCACGCGGATCCCCTGACCTGGACCGTCTCCCGCCCCGTGGCCAGCTTTGCGACGTTCCCCGCGTTCATGACGGGCCTGCAGGTGTTCGGCACGTGGGCCACGTCCAGACGGGACGTGGACTACAACTTCTTCGTACAGCACAACAAGTCGATCGACAGAAACACCGGCGATCGACACACCGAACGCATGGTCGGCGGGCGGGTGCGAATCCGTCAGGGCGCCCTCGAGATCGGCGTGCCCGTCGTCCGGTACACGGAACGCGACACCGGCGACGTCGTGACGTTTTCGGGCGCCGACCTGCTGGCGCGGGCCGGCCGCCTCGAGATCCGCGGTGAGACAACGGCCGGACGCGTGCGTTCGCTGGACGGCGCCTCCCGCGCCGAGTACGCCGCGTATCTGCAGGGCGTGATGGCGCTGACCGATCGGTTCTTCATCGTCGCCCGCCAGGAACGCGCGCACAGCCGCGACGATGAAACCTACACCGCCACGAGTGCGGGGCTGCTCTTCCGGCCCGTCCCGGCCATGTCGCTCAAGCTCGAGGTCCAGGGAAGATCGGGACGTTTCTTCCCGACTGAAACCTCCACCGGAAGCCGGCTGCTCGCCGGCTTTGGCGTGCTGTTCTGATGCGGCGGCGAGCAAGGTCATGAACCTCGCGGTACCGGCGCTGCTCGTGACTCTGCTGAAGGCGTGGCTGCAACCCGCTCCTGCCCCGGACATCGTGCTCATCGCCCGCAAGGCGCCGGGAGAGGCGGTGTCGGAGCGGACGGCGGCACGTCTGTTCCTGAAGGAGCGGCTGTTCTGGAAGGACGGGTCCCGCATCGTGCCGGTGAACCTGCCTCCGGATCACACGGCCCGGCAGGCCTTCAGCCGCGCGATCCTGCGTCGCGAGCGGCGCGAGCTCGTGGCCTACTGGAACGAGCAGCACTTCAAGGGCGTGAACCCTCCGGTGGTCCTCGAGTCGGAGGACGCCGTGAAGGCCTTTGTGCGACAAGTCGATGGTGCGGTTGGCTACGTCCGGCGCGACCGCATGGAGCCCGATTTCATCGTCCTGCTGGTGATCCCCGGATCATAGCGCGTCGGTTCCGCCGAACAGGTAGGCTCGCATCCGGCCCCGCAGCGTCCGCGCAAGATCGGACACCTCCGCCAGGCTGATCCTTCTGTAGAGCTCCGGCGCGAGGCGCTCGAAACGATCGAACAACCCGGCATCGAAATGCTGCCCGCGGTCGCGGGCCATCAACGCGATCGCTTCGTCGAACGGCAGCGCGGCCTTGTAGGGCCTGGCGGAGGTCAGCGCGTCGAACACATCCGCCAGCGCGAAGATCCGCGCGCTCACCGGGATCGCATCGCCCACCAACCCGTCCGGATAGCCGCTCCCGTTGACACGCTCATGATGCGATCGGACCACGTCGAGCGCGTCGTGGAGCCAGCCGTAGCCACCAACAATGTCCGTCCCATGGAGCACATGCGACTTCATGATCTCGAACTCGGCGGCGTCGAGCCGGCCCGGCTTCAACAGGATGGTGTCGCTGATGCCGATCTTGCCCACGTCGTGGAGGAAGGAGCCCTTGACCAGTGCCTGCAGCGCCGGGCGCTCGAGCCCGGCGTCCTCGGCCAGTTCCAGCGCGAGCAGCGTCACGCGGTAGTTGTGCGCGCTCGTGTCGCTGTCGCGCTTCGCGATCGCGCTGCCGAGCACCTCCAGCATCTGGATGTTGGCTTGCAGCAGCATGTCGACGTGCCGGTTGACCTCGTCGACCATGCGATTGAAGGCCGTGCCCATTTGGCCGATCTCGTCCATCCGGTCCGCCGGCACCTTGTGGGACAGGTCCATCGTCTGGCTGATCTGGTCGGCGGCCCTGGAGACCGCAAGCAGCGGCCGGACCCCACGCGAAGCGGCGACCGCCACGAGGAGCACCAGCAGAGCGACGCCGGCGAGCCCGGCCGCCAGGCTAATGCGCTCGACCCGGATCACCTGGGCCAGCACGACGTCGCGCTCGGCCGCGCCGATGACGGTCCACCCGAATCCCGGAAACGCCGCGCCGCCTTTCTCCTTCGCCGACGCGACGATGAACGGGCCGAACTCGTGGCGATCCGCTGGCACCTGCTCGAGTTCCCTCACCCATCGATCGGTGGCGGATACGACACGGCCCTTGTCGATGATGGCTGCCATGGGCACGGTGCCCGACAGCACGGAGCGCTGAAGATCCGCCAGGTGATACTCGAGGAGCAGGGTGCCGATCACGCGGTCGCCGACCGCCCTTGAAATAATCGGCACCGCAAAACCCGCCGTTGGCAGACCGTCGATCGGCGATGCCCCCGCCGGGCGGGCGCGCGTATCGCCGCGAGGGAGACCGAGAAGAGACTGGTCGTCGATCCTCCGGCCAATCGCGGCTTTGGCGCTCGACGCGACGACCCGACCGTCGGCTGCCAGCACGTGAATGTCCCCGTCGAGCGTGTAGTCGCGCTTGAGGCCTTCGAGGACGACGGTGATCCGCTTGTCGAGGTCCTCGGCGAGCAGATCGGTCATCACTTCGAGGCCCGCCCACGCAATGGCATTGCCCCGGAGAGCGACGAGGCGCGCATCGAGCGCGTCGCGCATCAACTCAACCCGCGCGTCCAGGCCGCGCACGACTTCGTCGTACAGCGCGTTGCGGGCGCTGCGGACCAGGAACGTCGCCGCCAGTACGAACGGGACCAGCGCCGCCACCGCAAACAGGACCGCGGTCTTGAGAACCAGGCTGCTCCGCAGCTGACGGATCATGCGGGGCTCAATCCGATGCCACCC
>CAYHHH010000149.1:5392-6972 GCA_964356125.1 uncultured Bifidobacteriaceae bacterium
GCGAGCGGTTCGGCCACAACACGCCGCCTGATTGCCGCCCGCGGAATCCGCCGTCCACGCGTCGCAAGGAAGACATCCGACGCGGCTCGCCGCGGATTGTCCTCTTACGGTAGCGCCCTTCCTACTTCGTCAGTTCCAAATCGCAGGTCGGGGCACCATCGGCGATCCTGCACTTGAACTTCAATCGGTACCCGGCCCCCTCGAATTTGCCGAAGTCGACCTGACAGGCGATGTCGCACATGGTCGTCTTCTCTTCCGGAGACAGGCCCGCCTCGTCCCACGCATCGACCAGCGGGCACCGGGCCAGTCGCAGCACGGCGCGCGTGGCGCTCACCTCGACGACGTGGTGCCCGAACGCGTCCATCCCATTCCTTCCCGCTACGAACGCGCGGGCCAGCCGCGCGAGATCGGGCTCTCCAATCTTCTCGCCGAGCTGTTCACCCTTGTCCTTTCCACGCTCGTAGACGGCCCTGCCCATGAGCCGGATCGCTTTTTCCGATCCGAGTTCGGCTGACAACTGAAGGTAGATCTCGTAGTAGATGAGCGCCCTGTTCTTGATCTCGTCCCTGAGCGCCTTCAACGGATTGTCCACGGGTCGTCCCTCCCGATTAGAGCCTTACAGGATTCATTGACAGGGCCTTAGTGGGGCCGCGTCGGCACATGAGCGTCGAGAATGCGCCGGATGTTGCCACAAAAGATACTGTCGATCTGCTCGGGTGACAGGCCGAGGTTGTCGCAGATCGCCAGCTGGTCGTTCAGGATATTCGTCCGGTAGCCCCTCGGAAAGAAGCTCGAATCGGTTCCGAATATCAGTCGTTCGGATCCAACGGCGTCGATCGTCCGCCCGAACAGATCCTCGACGGTCAACCGATGAGGATCCGAGGCCACCCAGTTGTTCGACGATGAGGTGTCGATGTAGACATTCTGATGCTGGACCGCCACCATCAGGGTCTCCCGGAAGAAACCAGCCCCGAAGTGCGGAATGATCCAATTCACGGAAGGGTGGCGTAACGCAGGGCCCGAGAGATCGAGCGGATTTCCGTAGCGCAGGTCGTGCGTGGCGTTGATAGAGATCCCGAAATGAATGATGACCGGGATGCCCTTCGCCTCGCACACGTCGTACACCGCGTCGCACGCCTCATCGTCCACGCGAAATCCCTGGGCCATCGGGTAGAGCTTGAGACCTCGCACGCCCTGTTCGTCGACCTGTCTCCTCAGCCGCACGGCGTTCGCGCGGTCGGTCGGATCGAATGTCGTGTAGCCGATAAAGCGCTCTGGACCGAGTGAGATGAAGGTCAACAGGTCGTCGTGATAATCCTGGGACGTGAAGAAGACCCCCCGCTCGATGCCTGCCCCATCGAGCGCAGCCTGCCATCGTTTCGCGACGATTTGGACATGCCCTGGGTCCGCTTCGGGTGTCCCCTCGCGTCTCGATGCCAGGCTGTCGTTCCATCGACGCCGGTAGGCCTCCACGAGGCGCGGGTCCAGACCCGACAAACGCCGCAGCTTCACCTCGTGCGTGCCAGATGTGACCAGATGGATGTGCGAGTCAATGATCTTGCCGGGCCTGTGCATTGCGG
>CAYHHH010000149.1:7072-9191 GCA_964356125.1 uncultured Bifidobacteriaceae bacterium
TCGTCACCTTGCCCTCGAGGTGCTCGGACTTCGACATCTTGCCGGCCTTGCTCGGCCCGGTCGGCATGTCGAACTCGTCAAAGGCTGCGACTACGGTGGCTTGGTACGTCTGCGAGCCCGGATACGCTGGCACGAGCGGATGCCCCGATGGCGGGGTTTGCGCGGCCGCTGATGCGGCGAGGC
Organism: uncultured Bifidobacteriaceae bacterium; assembly: GCA_964356125.1. Classification (GTDB taxonomy): domain Bacteria; phylum Acidobacteriota; class Vicinamibacteria; order Vicinamibacterales; family JAMQPK01; genus JAMQPK01. The sequence goes on from CAYHHH010000149.1 coordinate 7,256, forward strand.
ACGCCGCAGTCAGAAACACGCCGGCGCTGAAATGTCGCGTCATGGTCTCTCCTCCTGCTGGAGCATGGTGTGCCGGAAGTATACTCTGAGCCGCTTGCGACTGGAGTTGGCAAGGGAATGAATTCAAGGAGAAAACCTGTGGATGCGAAGAAAGCGTTTGTGTTCGCGCTAATCATGGTTGTCGTGTTGGTCGCGGCTGTGATTGCCCAGAGCGGCGCTCCAGGCGTAAGCCCAGAGTCCTATATGCCGAAAAGTGTTGACGGTGTCGCGGTAAGAACATGCGTGGTGGATGTCAGAGGCAAGAGCACGTGTGGCCCTGATACCCTGGGCGAAGCGGCTCTTGATTCAGGTCGTCTTGGTTTGACAATGATGGTCGCGTCAGGAATGACCAGCTCAGACGATAAGAGATGGGACCATGTTGTGTACGGCGTTACAGACAGGTCGTGCGTGAATGGGGGGGCGAGCATGGGCGCCATGCGCACAGAGCCGGGCATCTTTAAGGATGTCCCAAAAAAACTTGAAGGCTTCATAGCCTCCAAAAAACTGCCGATGGAGAAGACAAACGTAGAGGGACTCGACGTCTATATGGGTTACTTACACGGCCAGGATTGCATCATGGCATTCGGCTATCCGAGCGACACCATGATCTTAGTGGCATTTGCCGGAAAGGACGATAGAGCAAAGGTCAGCACGGTGATCGCATCCATGCTCGGCGCCGCGAGAAGTTCCGAGAAGGGGCCGTGAGACCCGCCGAGTGGCGACAGATGATTATGGTAGCGAAGGTGACCCGATCGCCTGGTTCAAGAGAGCGGAATTTAAGGTTGTCAGCCTCCTCATTCCGCTGAAGCACCCATCAGCGCTTCGCCGGAGCGACCGCTGTCGGCAAGACGCTGTCGGCGCCTCCGTCTCCGGGAAACACGTGCGAAAACGCGTAACCGACGACGGCCAGTCTCGTCGCCATCTCGGTGCCCGCGAATCGCAGCTGATGCCACACAGTCGCAGGAGCGTAGATGATATCCCCTTGATCGGCGACGAAGGTCGGCACCGAGCCAATCGTCGATTCCATTTTCCCTTCGAGGACGAACCAGAACTCCGGACCGGTGACGTGCAGGTGCCCCTTGTCGCCGGGTGCTGCGGGCTTCTGCGTCCTGGGATCGCCGCGAAGAATATTCGCGATGCCGACGTTCACATATCCACCGTCGTGCGCGTCACCGACGAACTGCGTGGGATTCTTCTTCGGCTTCTGCTTGCCGGCGATCGTCAGGTTGAAGTCGATGTACGGCACGTTGGCTTCGTCGTAGGCCCCTTTGCTGTTGGCGACGCGCGTCTTCTCGAACCTGATTCCAGGAGTCGGCGGCGGCGTCTCATCGCCCGGATACATCGTCTGTGCATTCGCCATCAGGACTTCGAATCGCAGCGACGGCCTGTCGCCGATGGTCTCCATGCTGTAAACCAGCCGCTTCGGCACCTGCACGAGGAACCCTTTGGTCGCCACAAACGGCTCCTGTCCCTCAATCGTGAAACGAATCTGCCCGTCCTGCACAATCCAGAACGCGCGGTTGTCCTGATGAAACCTCCGCGGCGTCTTCGTGCCTGGCGCCATCGAGATGTACTCGCCGTGGAAGAGGTTGTCGTTGACGATGAGCTCGGACCAGTTCTGCTGGCCTTTGTGCTTTGCGAGCACGTCCGAAAGTCTGGTCCACGCCTTGTGCGGCGGGACGAACGGATTGGGTTTCACCGGCAACGGCGTCCACACTTCGATCTGCGAAGGCGCTTGCGCCTGCAGGCCTGCCTCAGAACCCGGCGTCGTCAGCATCAAACACACGAACGCACTACTCAGAAGAATCCAGAATGGTTTATGCATGGCTGCCCCTTGAAACAGCGAGGTTTCGGAAGAAACGGGAGCGAAATACTAACGGCTCACGCGGCATTATGC
>CAYHHH010000150.1:0-9186 GCA_964356125.1 uncultured Bifidobacteriaceae bacterium
TCATTCGGGCCTCAGAATCGCAGCTTCATCCCAAACTGCATCTCGCGCGAAGGCGCTGCGCTGGACAGTTGAAGGAACGCCGCCGAGGTGATGAAGCCGTTTGGCGCGCCGAAGTTCGTGCGGTTGAAGAGGTTGAACGCCTCTCCCAGCACTTCCAACGACAGGCCGCGGCCGAAGGTGAAGACCTTCGACAGCCGCAGGTCGGCACTGAAGTAACCGTACTTCTGGCTGAATTTGTCCATGGTCACGGGCGCCAACCCGAACGACGCCCGGTAGTTATTGACGATGTCGAGATCGGCCTGCGTCGTGCGGCCGCCGCGATTGAGTGGGAGCCCTTCCGGACGATCCTCGGTGCTGGTGCCGTCGCCGTCAAGGTCCCTTCCGGCGACCAGGCGGTACGGCGGTGCACTGTTGGCCACGATGATGGTGCTGGCCTGGATGCCGAACGGCAATTGCGACAGGAGCGAGAGCGAGAGCTTGTGTCGCATGTCGTTGAGGGTGGGACCGTGATCCACTGCGCCAATGGCCCGGCTCGGGGTGTAGAAATGAGCGTTGGCCCCGTCCAGCGTTGCCTTGGCCAGGGCGTACGACACCTGTGCCTGATAGCCATGAGACAGGCGCTTCGTCAGGCCCGCGTGGAGACCGATGTACTCGTTGCTGCCGTCGGTCACCTGTTCAAGGATTTGACCGAAGCCATACTTGTACGGGTTGGCAGCCGTTCCAGCGGGGTTGGTCGCGGAGAAGCTGTCGGGCAGGTTCAGCACGCGCTTCTGGAAAGTCTTCTCGGCCTTGGAATACACGGCGTCGACCATGAGCGCCAGCGCGGCGCCGAACTGTCGCGTGAAACCCAAGGTCGCGTTGTGAGCGTACGGAATCTCAAAGTTGTCGGAAATGACGTTGCTCATGGACCGCAAACCCGTGGCCGCGAACTGCTCGGGGGTCCCGCCGAGAATGGCGTTGATGTCCGGGTAGTTGCGCAGCCGGGCTGGGTCGGTGACAACGGCCACGAATGACGTCGATGTCAGCTGGTCCTGTGCCAGCGCCTGCATGAACATCCGGGCCCTGGAGTGATAAATGCCGTAACCGCCACGGACGACCATGTCCGGCGACACCGTGTAGGCGAAGCCAAGCCGCGGATCGATATTGTTCCAATCCACGCCCGGGTTCTCGCTCAAGACACCTCGCAAGGACTGGTTGCGGAGCAGTTCGAATGCCTTGCGCATGGTTTCGTTGTCCCGGACCCGCATGTCGACGTCCCACCGGATGCCGAGATTGATCGTCAGCTTGTCGGTGACCCGCCAGTCGTCCTGGACGAACATCCCGAAGTAGGTGTCGCCGAGGGGGAGCGGCTCCAGGTTGATGGACTGCGAGAATCGGATCGGCCAGGTCCGGGAATCGGCCGCGTTGAAGGCAGCGTCGGTGCCGAAGACGAATGCCCCCGTGCGCTGCGCGCACGCGCAATACGAGGTCTCCATGAAGGTGACTTCGCCACCCGCCTTGATGTTGTGGTTCGGCAGCGTGAAGTAGGCGGTGTCGTAGAACTGGAAGCGGTGTCTCGCCTCCACCTGCAGGAAGGTGGCGCTCCCGATCGTGCCGGACGGCCGGCTCTCCGTCGGATCGTTCGAGTTCGGCACGTTGACCACATCGGTGTTGCGGTACTGGAAGCGCACGTCGTTGACGAAGCGCGTGCCGAGCACTGCTGTCTCCTGCGCCAGGATCGACGACGACTTCCGGTCCTGATCCACGCCGGCGCTGAATGCGGTCGTTCCGCCGAAGCCACGGACTGACTGGAAGTTCTCATACAACCCCCGCACCATCAGGGAGTGGTTCTTCGCGAGCTGGTGGTCGATCTTACCGGTGACCAGGTGCCGCGTGCTCCCGGCGGGAAACGTTCCGTTGTTGACCGCGAGTGGCGAACTGGCGGGAATCGAGACCGTCAGGGGCCGATCCTCGCTGACGAACTCGTAGCCGGCAAAGAAATGGGTCTTATCGAGCCGAATCGGACCGCCCACCGTGCCGCCGATTCGCTGCTCGGAAAAGTCGGGCTTGGTCTTCTCGAAGTAGCCCTGGTCCCGCAGTTTGTCATCCCGTCCGTAGGAGAACGCGGTACCGTCGAAACTGTTCGTGCCCGACTTGGAGACGACATTGAGCACCGCCTCGAGCGCCTTCCCGTACTCGGCGTCAAAGCGGTTGGTGATGACCTGGAACTCCTTGATTGAGTCCTGCATGAAGCTCTGCACCGGCGCGCCCCAGATGTCGTCGTCAAGATCGCCGCCGTCGATGATCGTCGTGTAGTTGTACCGCGAATCGGCGCCCCCGATGGCCAGCGGCTGGGTTCCGGTAATCGACGTGTTGCGGCCCGCGCCCGGGACGAGCGCGGCGAGCGAGAGAAAGTTGCGGGACAGGAGCGGGAGCTCAGCAATCTGCTTCTGGTCGATCGTGGACGCCACGTGCGACTGGATCGTGTCGAGGAGAGGGGCCTCGCCGGTGACCGTGATCGTCTCCGCGACGGCGCTCAGTGCCATCCGGAAGTCCAGCGTCGCCTGCTGGCCGACGGTGAGCTCCACTTTGGACCGTTCCATCGAGCGGAATCCGGGCAGTTCCACCGTCACAGAATAGATGCCGCTTTGCAGGGCCGGGAGTCGGTATCGGCCGGAATTACTCTCGGTCACCGTCACGCGCTCGGCGCCTGTGGACTCGTTCCGGACCGTAACCGTGGTACCGGGCAACGCCGCCCCAGATTCGTCGACGACGGTTCCTTCGAGGACGGCGGTCCCCTGCTGCGCGCGAACGTCGCTGGATGCAACCAGCAGGAACGCGACCGCTAACGCTGCGACAAGCTTGCTCGACATGACAATCTCTCCTCTCACACCGGTCGAACTACGCCCGGCGGCCACCAACAAGAACATCCCAACCCTACGACCCGGAGAACACGACTGCACCGGCGACGACCGTCATCGCTGTCTTCAGGTCACGCAGTTGATCCGGCGCCGTCGTCAGCGGATCCGCGGAGAGTACCGTGAAGTCCGCGAAGCGGCCGAGCACGAGCGTCCCGAGGTCCGCCTCCTGAAAGGCCGCGAATGCCGCCACCGTGGTCATCGCCCGGAGTGCGGTCATCGTGTCGACCCTCTGGTCGGGATGCCATCCGCCCTCGGGAGTGCCACGAGCGCCCTTCCGCGTCACCATGCTGTAGAGGGAAACCAGCGGGTTGCCGGAATCCGCTGCCGGATAGTCGGTGCCAGCCACAACCACCGCACCCCGGTTCAGCAGGTTCTTGGTTGGCAGGACGTGCATCACACGCCTTGAACCGACGCGGTCTTCCGACCAGCGGCTGTACTCGCCGACAAATCCTGGGTGCATCGACGCCAGCACGCCGAGCTTGGCGAAGCGCGGCAGGTCGGCATCATTGACGACCGAGGCATGCTCGACCCGAAACCGCCGCTGGGCGAGGTCCGGCCCGCCCGATCGCTCGAAAGCGTCGAGCGCCCTTGTCACCGCGAGATCGCCGATGGCGTGCGCGTTTACCTGGAAGCCCTTGGCCACCGCACCGGCCACAATCGCCTGAAGGGCGTGGTCGCCCATAAGTTCCAAACCGCGCTCGTTCGGGGCGTCGGAGTAGGGCTCGCTCAGCTGCGCACCACGCGATCCAAGTGCACCGTCAAGCATGACCTTGAAGCTCCGGATGGTCAGGCGGCCACCGCCCAGTCCTATCTCCGGTCCAGCGGCCAGGTAGTGGGCGGCCGTGGCACCGGTCCCAGTGGCCATTACATAAACGCGGATCGGCAGGTCCCCTCGCGCGAGCAAGTCCTTGTAGATGCCGATGGTGTCGAGGTCGACGCCGGCATCGTGCACGCTGGTAACGCCCCACGCGACGAGCTGCTGCAGGGCGGCCCGCAGTCGACGCTCATTCTGCGCGCGGGTTGATCGCGGAACGGCCGGCATCACGAGGTCGACCGCGTTGTCTACCGCCATGCCCGTGGGCGTGCCGTCGGCGCCCCGCAGGAACCGGCCGCCCTCCGGATCGCGCGTGTTCTGCGAGATGCCCGCCTTTGCCAACGCGGCGGAGTTCAGCCAGACAGAATGCCCATCGATGCGCGTCAACATCACCGGGTGACCGGGCGCCACGCGGTCGAGATCAGAGGCGGTCGGGAATGCCGCCGGCTTCCAGAACCCCTGATCCCATCCCCGGCCAAGAATCCATTCTCCAGGGGGCGTCTGTTTCGCCTGGGCCGACACGCGCGTCAGGATGTCGTCCTTCTGGAGCGCGCGCAGGTCGAGCATCTCGAGTTGCTCGCCGAACGCGAGCACGTGGATGTGTGCATCGGCGAGGCCGGGGACCGCCACGCCGGAGAACGCCACGCGCCGTGGCTCGCCGGCAACACGGCCCAGCACCTCGCGCTCGGTCCCGATCGCGACGATGCGGCCATCCTTGACTGCCACTGCGCCGGCGGACGGCTGGCGATCGTCAAGCGTCACGAACCGTCCGACGAATACCGTGTCGGCGGCAGTCCGGGTATCGCGCTGGGCAGGTGCCTTTGCGCCAAGCACGACCATTGCACCGATGGCGCAGGCCCCGATCATGCCCGCATGACGAAGTGTTCGATATGCGAACATTTGTTCGCTCCTGTGTCAGGCATCCTAGGACGACGCTATCAGGCTGTCAAGTGCATTCCATGGTTTGCACCCCACGGCCGGCTGCTTCAGTTGCCTCCCACCTTGTCGAGGGCCGCAGACATCCGTCGCAGCACTCGCTCCACACGCTGCGTCTCGGTCAAGACGCGGCCCGGATCCGCCACCCGGATCGCCTCAGCCAATCCGGGTAGCGGCTGGCCCTCGTACAACGAGTAGATGTTCCAGCCGTAGATCACGTGACGGTACCATCGCTCGGACGGCGAACCACTCTCGTCCAGTAGTTCCTGCTCCATCCGGGCGAGGCGATCGTTCACATCGCGCAAGGCCGGCGCCGTCAGGCTGCCGCCGGCCAGCCGACGCTGTAGCCGCTGCTCCACCGCAGCCGCCTTCCGGGCAATCTCGTCCGCGAGTCGCTTGGCGCGTGAGAGATCCAGCGCGATCGCCTGCCGGCCGTCGCCGTCGCGGGCCCAGCCGTCGGCGACGTCCAGAAAGCCGCCGATGGTCTTGCCGTAGTGCGAGTAGCGAAACGGCAGGATCTCGGCGTTGGCAAGACGCATGGCGGTCAGGCCCAGCAGTCGCGTGGCGGTGCGGGCGACACTGAAGCCAGGGTCGGCGAATCGCTCGACGAACTGCCTCGTGTCGTAGCGAGAGTGATACGTCCCGTAGCTGCCCTCGAAATCGAACTCCATTTGCAGCGTCGGCAGACCAAGGTAATCCTGGAACGCGACGAAGTCGGCGCCGCTGCCCAGCGCTCCCAACTCGACCTCGAAACCCGCCTGGCCACGCCGGCGGCGTTCGGGCGGCTGCCGCCGCCATTCGGTGGCGCGCCATTCGTCGTAGACCGTGCCCTTGCCGCTCCAGTGTTCGACGTCCTTGGTCACCTCCACGACGAAGTCCCGCAGCGACGGCGTGCCACCGCCGTCGAAGCGTCCCCGCATGAAGAGATCGGTGTTGACGTAGCACACGGCCTTGGCCCGCAGCTCCTCGGCGAATGCTTCGGCATACTCGGTCGACCCAATGAGCCCGAACTCCTCGGCGTCCCAGAATGCGAAGATGATCGAGCGTTCCGGTGTCCACCCGCGCTTCTTCAGGGCGGCCAGGCCACGTGCCGTTTCATAGACCGCGGCGAGCCCGGTGCCAGGGTCCATGCCGCCGAAGGTCCAGGCGTCGTGGTGCGTCCCGATGACGACCCACCGGTCCGGGTCGCGACCGGTGATGCGGGCGACCACGTTGCGTATCGGCCTTCGACCGTTCTCCATCTGCACATCCAGTTTCACGACTGCCGGCCCGGGACCCAGGCGATAGCTAAACGGCAGGCCGCCCTGGAACCCCGCCGGCACCACCGCACCCTGGAGATGCGACAGGATCCGTTCGGCGTGCTGCGATGACAGCACGACAACCGGGATCTTCGGGAGTGTCGGTGCGACCGCCGGGTCGATTGCCGGAGCGCCGGCCCTGGCGCCCACTCCGGGTGTGAGCGGATCGCCGTGCCAGAACCAGCTGTATTTCGCGTTTCCGCTCTGCGACTGGAAGTCGGCCCGCCATGGTCCCTCGGGCCACGTCAGCCCGCGGGCGAACCCGTCGTCCGCGGGATCACTGTAGAGCACGAGTGCGGCTGCGCCGCGCTGCTCCGCCGTGTGGACCTTGACCGCACGGTGACTGCGAGCGTAACGGGCAATCGCAATCTTCCCCTTCACATCCACGCCTGCTGACTCGATCCGCTCGTAGTCGCCAGGTAGACCATAGTTGACGTAGACGACGGGCGCGGTGACGGTGCCGGACGCCGAATACGCAACGAAGGCCGGGCCCAGTTCACCGTGTGACGAGGCAGCATCCTCTGGGCTGGCCGGCTCGGTGACGTCCAGCGATTCCTGCACCGGCGCGGTGAGCTGAACGGAGATCGAGCGGGGTGTCGAGAGATGCACGTCGAACTCGTGAATCTCGGTCTGCAAGCCCGCGTCCTTCAGTGCCCGCGTGAGTTTCTCGACCACTGCCATCGACCCTGGAGATCCGGCCACGTGGGGTCGGCTCGTCACGTCGCGGTGGATCTGTGAAATCGCCGCCACCGACACGCCGGCCTGGAAGGAGGCTTCGGCCTCCTGCTGACGCCTGAGCCCTTCCTTCGAAAAGCCGAGCCGGCCGGACTGCTGCGGTACGGCGAAGACAGTGGCCGTCGCGATGACGAGGCCGGATGCTACCCATCGAATGTTCACCACGTTTCTCCTCTGGTTGCGCTGGGGGCCATGCCTAACGCACGAAGGTCCGGCTCTGTTCGCGCATGAACTGCTGGACGTAGTAGGGCCCGCCCGACGCCTTGCCAGACGACCCGCTCGCCTTCCATCCACCAAACGGCTGAACCCCTGGCCAGGCGCCGGTCGTGGCGCCGGCCCGGCGATTGATGTAGATCACACCCGCTTCGATGCGCTCGGCGAAGGCCTCAATCTCCTTGTCATTGCCGCTGAAGAAGCCGGCCGTGAGACCGTACTCCGAGTCGTTTGCCAGCGTGAGGGCCTCGTCAAGTCCATCCACGGTGGCAATGCAGACCAACGGCACGAACAGCTCGTGCTTGAAGAGAAAGTGATCGTGTGCGAGCCCGTCGACGACGGTCGGTGCCACGAAGAAGCCGTGAGCCAGCTCGCCCTCCGTGAGTACGCGCCCACCGGCACGAACGTCACCGTCGCGGCGGGCCATGCCGGCGTAGTCCTGGTACTGATCGTGGGCTCGACGATGGATCACCGGGCCGAGAAACACGCCGTGACTGCTCGGGTCGCCAATGGTGATCGTGTTCGTCCGTTCAACGAGCGCCTCGAGGAAGGCGTTCTTCACTGCCCGATGCACGTACACGCGAGAGCAGGCGCTGCACTTCTGGCCCTGCAGGCCGAACGCCGAGCGCAGGACTCCTTCAGCGGCCGCGTCGACATCGGCGGTGTCCATCACGATGGTAGGGTTCTTTCCGCCCATCTCGGTGATGCAGGGTTTCGGATACGCCTTGCTGAATCGGTTGTAGATCGACATTCCGACGGCCTTCGATCCGGTGAACAGCAGACCGTCGACACCGGGGTGGTTGGCGAGCGCTTCTCCCACCGCTGCGCCGGCGCCGAGCACCACGTGCAGCGCGGACGTGGGTACGCCGGCATCACGGAACGCATCGTAGAGCGCCAGTGCCGTGAGCGGAGTTTCGTGACTGGGCTTCAGCACGACGGCATTGCCTGCGACGAGCGCGGCGGAGACCGGCCCTCCCACGAGGGCCGCGGGGAAATTGAAGGGACTAATCACCGCCCACACGCCGTAAGGGCGCATCACCGAACGCGTCTCCTCGTTGCTCCGAAGACGCGCCATGGGTATGTCGAAGCCGTCGTTGTCAGCCATCTGCTGGCAGTAGTAACGAGCCAGGTCAGCCGTCTCGGTGACGTCACCCATCGCTTCCATTCGGCTCTTCCCTGCCTCGATGCTGACCAGGGCGGAAAGGTCGAATCCCCGCGCCTCGATTATGTCGGCGGCTCTTCGCAGGATGGTGACGCGCTCCTGCCACGGGCGTCGGCTCCAGTCGCGGCATCCGCGGCGGGCGGACTCGACGGCGCGGTCGATATCTGCCGAACCACCTGTCGCGACCCGGCCGATCACGATCCGCGTGTCGCTCGGGCTGAGATCCTCGAATTCCAGATCGGACAACAGCTCTTCACCGTCGATCTGGTGACCATACCGACGGCCGAACGTCCGCCTGATCCGCACGACGGCGTCGTCGTATTTCTGCCTGAACTGGTCGGTTTCGCCCGCAGCCAACGTGGCATAGGTGACACGCTCGGTCGATGCGTCCACGGCTTCCTCCTCGAATGGGATGTCCAGAGAACGGCACCGCGCGTGGGCGTTCCCGCCGTCCGATGGCGTCGATGGGGATCCGTGCCTGGCCATGGCCCGCCGGACTCGCAAGTCAGCCTCGGATTGTTCGCTATACGCACATATGTGCGCTCAGCACAATAGTCCCCTGGCGTCGCGGATGTCAACTTCGCGCGGCGGGTGACGGCTGTCACGCGCAGCCATTTCGCGCGCCTGCGCGCGGCCATCCCCGCAGTCGCCGGGAGCGAAGGAGCGCCGTCGCGGGCACGCCGACGGCGCCGGCGATGATGGCGGCCGAGGAACTGGAGGCGGACTACCGAATCCGCGCGATCGGCGGCAGCTGGAAGCGTTCCTAGGTCCATTACAATTGGGACATGCCCGTTTCACTCACGCCGCGCGAGCGCGCGCACCTGAAGGGCCGCGCCCACGCGCTCGAACCCGTCGTGCAGGTCGGCAACGCCGGCCTCACCTACAAGGTGGCGGTGGAAGTGGACCGCGCGTTGACCGCGCACGAACTGATCAAGGTGAGAATCAACGGCGCGGATCGCGACGCCCGCAAAGCGCTGTGTGAGGCCATCGCCGCCCGGGCGGATGCGGCGGAGGTCCAGCGCGTGGGCAAGATACTCGTGCTCTGGCGGCCGAAACCAGATGAAGCGAAGGCGGCACCTGAGACGCCGCGGGCGCGCCGCTAGCGGCTGAACAGCTTCTGCAGGAACG
>CAYHHH010000151.1:0-9155 GCA_964356125.1 uncultured Bifidobacteriaceae bacterium
GTCGACGGCGACGAGAAAGATGCCGCTCTCAGGAAAGGTGCGAATGAATTCCCGCTCGACCTCGATGGTGAATTCAGCTTCCATCGCGGTATAGCAGCGCGCGGCGATGATCGGATTGAGAATCGCCAGAATCTCTTCCGCGTCTTCAATTCTCACATCGCGAATTTCGATCATCACAAATTCAACAGGAGATTCGGAGATTAGGAGTTGCCGGACACTACGTACTGGGCTCCAGGCTGGCAGCGCTTACGCCGCGGTCGGGAGCGTCGGTGAAGCAAACAATTGAGGCGGCGTGACAGCGACAGTGGACAAAACACGAGAGCCAGCCACCTCCGCGAGGACCAGACTTGGTCCGAGCGCCATGACACTGAGCAACAAACGCTGGCGACGTGTTTTGCCACGCCGACGATTTGTTTGCGGAACCGATGCTTCCGCCCGTGGCGTCGAGGGTGCCAGCCTCAGACCGACATCGGCGGCCGACCTGAAGGTCGGCACTACGTGCTTAACAGAAGATCAAAAGACCAGAAGTGTTCTTTTCGAAAGAATTCTCCTGACCTCCTGATCTCCTGTTCAAGATCACTTACTTCGCTAATGGATCCGGACGCAGTTGGAACTGCATCACCTTGCTCGTCGTGCCCTTGCCGCCTTCCATGTGGAACGGCGTGCGCGTGCTGATGGTGGTCCACAGGCCTCTGCCCTTCCAGCCGCGCGCCGGGTCGTCGATGCGGCCGTCCACCCACTTCGTGTAGAAGCCAAGCGGATAGGGGACGCGCATCACGATCCAGTTGCCGCCCTTGAACGCGAGCAGCGCTTCGGAGGCATTGCCGGTGTTGATCGGCGTGTTCGCGCCGAGCCCGGACGTGTCGAACTGATCGACCCACGTGTAATAGCTGCCTTCGACGCTGCCAACGTCGGTCACCCCCTGGAACTGGGGCAGCGGCTCCGGATAGAACGTCCACCCTTCGCGGCAGTGCTGCCCGGTGGCGTTCGGCCCGCTGAGCGGTCCCTTGCATTTGCGCCGATCGAAGCTCGCCATGTGCCCGCTGGCGAGCGCCACCCACGCGACGCCGCTGCGATCGACGTCCATGCCGCGCGGCGAGAATCCAAGTACGTCGGCCTTCGGATCGGTGACCGCCGGCAACTGGTAGATCTCGGTCAGCGCGGTTTCTGAAGGGTTCGATCCGGGCACCAGGCGCATGATCGCGCCGGGGAAGCCGAGCGACGAGCCCCAGATCGATCCATCCGGCGCGGGTGACACGGCGTAGAACGACTCGCCGATGCGACGATCCCTGGCCGGATCGGCCGGCGCATTGGGCTCCACCCAAGCATCGCGCCTACCATTGCCGTTGGTGTCGACGATGAGCGGGGTCCAACCCTGCGAGGCCGCCTCGTCGCCCGTCTTTTCGAACATCCTCGTGTTCAGCCAGCCGATGACGGGCCCGCCACCGCTCGTCCACAACGTGTTGTTGGCATCCTCAGCAAACATCAGATGATGCGTCGAGTAGCACGTCCTGATGTGCGTAAGCTTCTTCGCCTGCGGGTCGTACATCTGCAGATGCCGCGTCGATCTGTCAACCGGAAACGCTTTTGCGGACGGATGCGTCGACCCCGCCTTGCAGAACGCCGGGTTATCGAACGGTTCCACCGCCGAGGTCAGCCAGAGCCGGTTCTTCTCGTCGAGCATCGGGTTGTGCACGTTGTTCTTGCTCGTCCAGATCACCTCGTCACCCCAGTACGGCGAGGGCGCGGGCATCTTCGGAGTGGTCGCCGGCGTGTTCGGATCGCGCACCGAAAGCGGGATGCGGCTCACGGTGTGCTTCACCGGGTCGAGCACAGGCACGTAGTCGGCGCTCAACTCGAGCGCTCCGTATATCGGACCGTATGGGTTGAGCCGCGGGTTTCGGCGATCGGTGGCCACCGAATCGTGCAGGTACGCCTTCGGGTCAGCCCAATCCCACTGCGTGATGACGACGTTGCGCTCGACGCCGCGCGGGCGAGGCGGCGCGGTGGCCGGCACCTCGCCGGCGGCGACGCGATCGGTCCAATCCGCGAAGAGTTCGAGCACACGGCGCCGGCCGAAGCCGTTCAAGCCGTTGCTCATGCCCGCGCCGGCCTGGCCCGACTGCACCCGGCGATCCCAGGCGGCCATCGAATTGGGAAACGTGCCAAGCTCCTTCGGAATCTCCCGCATCGCCTGCGTGCCGAGCGCATGGCACGCCGTGCAGCCACCCGACGTCAGACTGCGGCGCCACTGCGCCTGGCTGTGCATGCCGGTTGAGATGCCGTTGCCCATGTCGCCGGTGCCCGGAAATTCACTCTTGGCGGGCACTTTCATCATCGAGAGCCAGTAGCCGTTGGGATAGTAATGGGCCGCCGCACGCGGATTCGGCGCAAGTACAGCCTTCAGGTCGACGATCTTTCCCGGGACGGTCTGCATTTTCGGCGAATCGACGAGGCCGTAGCCGCGCACCCACACGCTGTAGCTCGCCTTCGGCAGATCGGGCAGGAGATAGCGCCCGCGATCGTCCGTGACGACGATCTTCGCGAACTTCGTCCCGAGGTCAGCGGTCTCCGCGATCACCCACACGCCGGCCTCGGGCCCTTTCGGTCCCGTCACGGTCCCGCCCAGGTCATCGTTGTCTATGGGAATCGCACCGCCCGCCTGCTGGGCGCTCATCGGGCTTCGCGAGATGAGGAGGAGCGCCACGCCGAGCACCGCGAAGAACACCCACACCAGATGCAGCTTTCTCATTTGCCCTCCACCTTTTGTTAACAGAAGCTCAGAAGATCAGAAGTGTTTCTAGTTTCTCCGAAGCACCCGTCCAGGGCGCGCTGATGTCATGGCCTTGCCATCGAACACAACCTGCCCGTTCACGATCACCGACGAGATGCCTTCCGCATACTGGTGCGGCTTCTCGAACGTCGCCATGTCGCGCACGCGCGCAGGGTCGAAGACCGTGATGTCGGCCTTCATGCCGGGCTTCAGCACGCCGCGATCGCCGATGCGCAGGCGCTGCGCCGGGAACGACGTCATCTTCCGGATGGCATCCTCCAGCGTGATGACGTTGCGCTCGCGCACGTAGACGCCGAGCACGCGCACGAAGGTGCCGTAGCTCCTCGGATGCGGCACGCCCTCCCCCAGAATCTGCACCCACCCGTCCGACGCGATCATCGTCGCCGGGTGCCGCATGACGCGCTCGAGGTCCTGCTCGCTCATCGCGTGGTACACCGCCTGGCAGATCCCCTGCTCGACGACCCACATGCCCGCCTCGGCACCGTTCTCGACCGTCGGCTCCATGCCGCGCATGCGCGCGACATCGGCGAGATTTTTTCCAGCCATCGACGCGTCGAAATCGCAGTGCGCTAGGAAAATATTCTTCGGATCGCCGCCGCCGCGCTCCTCTCGAATCGTTCTCGCGACCTCGCCCGCGATCTCCTTCCGGGTCGCAGGATTCTTCAGGCGCGCCAGCAACTGCTGGCGGCCGCCTTCCTGCGCCCACTGCGGCATCAGCCCCGCCGTCAGGTTGTTGCTCGACGCCGTGTACGGATACTGGTCGCTTGTCGTGTCTACTCCACGCAGTCGCGCCGCCTCGAGCAACTTCAGCGTCTCGACACTCTTCCCGAAGTTCTTGGGCCCGATGATCTTGTGATGCGTGATTTGCGTCGGCAGCCCACCCTCTTCGCCGATCCGAATCGTCTCTCTCACGCTGTCGAGCACGCCGAACGCCTCGTCTCTCATATGCGAGATGTGGATGCCGCCGTATGTGCCCGCGACCTTCGCAAGCTCGATGACTTCTTCGATGGGCGTGAACGCGCCAGGCACGTAGAAGAGCCCCGTGCTCATGCCGTAGGCCCCGGACTTCATCGCGTCTTCGACGATGCCGCGCATCTTGTCGAGCTCGGCCGGTGTGGGCCGTCTGTTCACCGTGCCGAGAACGGCTTCTCGCACCGATCCCTGTCCGACGAAGGATCCGACGTTGATCGATTTCTGCGTCGCGTCGAGCTTGTCGAGAAACGGCCCGAGCGGCACGGGCGACCCGCCGTCAGGACCCTCGATGATCGTGGTAACCCCCTGCCTGATGTAGTTGTCCGCGCTTGGCAGCCGGAAGATGTTCTCGCGCGCGTGGTTGTGGACATCGATGAACCCCGGCGAGACGATCTGCCCGTTCGCGTCGATCACACGCGTGGCCGGCTCTGAGATGGACGAAGCGATGCGCGCGATCGTGTCGCCGCGCACCGCGACATCGGCGCGATACCACGGGCTGCCTGTGCCATCGATGATGCGCCCGTTCCGGATGACGAGATCGTACGCCGCGGGCGCCTGCGCGTACGCTGCGACGGATAACCCCGCCAGCATGACGGCGACTTTTTTTATCATCGTGGATTCCTGCACGCGAAATTCGACGCCTCGTCGGTGCTGCCGGCACCCTTATAGACCGCGACCTGCGGGTACGGGCACAACGGACGCGTGCGATCGATCTTCCCGTTCGTCACGTGCGAGGCCACGATCGGCGCGGGCGCAGTGCCTTTCGCCATCCACTCCTCGATCGCCGCCACTTTGTCGAACGTATCGGTGCCGACGCCGCCCTGGCAGTGATTCATGCCGGGCACCATATAGAGATGGATGGACTTCCCGACGGCGCCATTGCCAACCGTACTGACGACACGGGTGTAGTACCCGATGCTGCTCGACGCAGGAACCTGTTGATCGTTCCAACCGTGATACATCAGCAGCTTCCCGCCACGCGCGAAGAACGGTTTCAGGTTCGTGCTCACCGTATTGAGCACCGCCAGCGACGTGTCTATCAGCTCGATGTCGGTGTCGGGGTTGAACCGCGACGGTTCCCAGGCCGGGTCTTTGGCAATCAGTTGCTGGTACGTGTCAACCGGGATGGCGAACGCCTGAGGTCCAGCCAGCGTTCCCCACAGAAGCTCCGAGCCAGGCACCAGCAACGGCGGATACAACACTCGACCCGTACGCGGATGCTTCACATCGGAGACGAGCGCCCGCGCCGTGCCGACCTGTTCAGTGGTCAGGCATGAGAGCGCATCCCCGCCTGTGCACTCGAGCACGTTCGGATCGAAACGGCACGCGGCGGGATTCTCGAGTATGCCGTCCTTCACCCCATCCTTCGCATCGCATGCGTCCATCACCGCTTTCTGTATCACCGGATACTTCTCCGGTGGAATGTAGCTGCCCGCCGTGCGATGAACGATTCGATTCGCGAGGAGCCGGACTCCGTGGAGGCGCGCGCGCGGATCAGGGGACGCGCCGGCCACAATCGCGTCGAAGTCGGCGGGGTACATCGACGCCAGCGTCAGGCCCTGGTTTCCTCCAGTGGAACAGCCATTCCACACCGATGCGGTCGGCCTGTTCCCGTAGTACGCGTTCACCACGGCTTTCGCGTGCACCGCCATCTCGTGCAGCGATCGATGCGCGAAATCGACGATCTTCTCCGGATGCCCGACTCCAAACGACGCGCCGGGCGTCGAGTGGCCGGTGTCGGTGCTTGCGCTCGCGTAGCCGCGCGCGACGGCTGCGGCCATGGCTGGATACGAAATGGTGCCCGCCCATCCGCCGTTGCCGACGGCTTGAAACTTTCCATTCCAGTTCGATGCCGGCAGCCACACCTCGATCTTGATGTCTGAATCCGCCGTCGGCGTGCTCGTGATCGCCACGCGGCAGAACGGCTGCAGCGCCGCCATGGTCCTGGCGAGCGCGGGCGCGACTCCGCGTCCCGGAGCAGTCGGAGGCGTGAACGCGCCGGCTGCGACCTCCGTCACGGATGTAACAGTCGCATTTGTCAACCGCAGCGACGCCAGGCTGTCGCACGAGGCTGGTGCGGCAGCGACCCGTTCCTGGGCCGGCGCCAGCCACGCAAGAACGACGCAGACACCGGCGACACGGGACGACTGCATACGGCCTCCTTAAAAACGCTCGCGCAATTCGAGATTCGCTTCAATGTCTTTCTTTTCACGTCGCACAGGCAACAACTTTTTCTGCACCATGAGGGGCAGCTGATCCTCGAGGTGCGGCGAGCCCGGCTGGGTCGCATTGCCATATCCCAGCAGGCATTGCGCCCGTTGCGTGCGTGCAAACTCGACGGCACACACGATGGTCTCGCCGCTGGCCGCATAGAACCTGTTACCCTCGCGCCGCGAAAAGGCAACCGTGCGGAACAGCCCGGATCCGCCGGGGCCGCCGTTGCCGGGGAGATCGGCTTTCCCGCTCGAAAAGCGGAAGACGTCGCCCCACTTCACGTCGAGCGCGCCGTACCGTTGGCGGCATTCGTCGGCCGCCGCTGAGAGCGCCACCGCCGCCGATGCCGGATCCGCGAGCCCCTGGGCCGAGTCGAGCGGCCGCTCCGGGTCGTACTTGACGCGAAGCTTATCGGCCATCCCGCCGCCTGCACCGGAGAAGTACCGATCGACGAACAACTGAAACAGCACCGCGCCGCGACTGTCGACATCGGTGTGGCGATCCCATTTCGCCAGCACGCGGCCCGCTTCGGTGTCGCCGGCCGCCTTGAGAAGGTCGGGGACGATTCTGTCGGCGAGCTCCATGCGCGTCGAATGTTTTTTCGCGAGGAGCTGCTCGTAGCTGATTTTTCGATCCTCGGTGATCATGCGCAGCGAACGGAGCGTGCGCATCTGCGGCAGCGCCTCGCCTGTCGGTGCGACGTACGCGGGAAACTTCGCGCGGTCGAGCCGCGGCAGCGTCATCAGCCAGGGTGGCTCGTTGGCATTCTGATGCCAGCCACTGGGCGGATCGACCGATTTCGGCAGCTCGTCGAACGACAGGTAGTCGGTCCAGAGCGTGTCCGATGTGTCGCCCGGCACGACGCCCGACCAGTATTGATAATCGCGGACGCGGCGTCGCGGCACCAGCCCGTCGAACACGAACATGATGTGGCGCTGATCGTCGGCGTAGTTGGCATGCCACATCGGCACCGACATCATCCGCAGCGCCGCCTGGAATTCCTTGAGCGACCGCGCTTCGCCCATGCGGAACCACTGTTCGAGCATTTTCGGGCGATCGAGCCCCGCCACGCGCATCGCCACCGTCACGCCATTCTGGTCGAAGACGACGGGGCCATGCACGCTGCGGCGAATGTCGAGACGCTCCTCGCGCAGCGAGCCGTCTGATTGCTTCACCTTCAGCGTGCGCGTCTCGCGCTCGAATGAGCGCGGCGCGCCATCGAACATGTAGTGATCGTTCTTGACCGTCAGCCGGTAGAAATCGACGGTGTCGATGGTGTTGACCGTACGTCCCCATCCCGTATGCCGATTGAAGCCGACCACGGCAACGGGAAACCCGACTTGCGGCGTGCCGACCTGATCGTAGTCAGGTGCGACAAGGTGCACCTGCATGTAGCGGTAAAACGTGTTGCCCCAGGACAGATGCGGGTTGATGAGGAGCATCGCGTTGCCGCTTGCGGACCGCGCGGGACCGATCGCCCAGGTGTTGGAACCTGCGTCTTCATTAGTCGCGGGGCCCCCCCGCCCCGCTCCAGCCGCTCGCTCGCGGGGGCCTATCGCCCCGCGCCGCTCGCGGCTTTCATCGCGCAGCATCGCCGTCACTTCGTTGTTCATCCGCGCGCGCGACCCCATGTAGCCGTAGTGAACGGCGCGGAGCGAATGCTGCACGACGTCGACGCCCGACACCGGCAGCACGCGCGCGTACTCGACGCCGATCGCGCCGGGATTCTTCGCGGCAAATTCGTTGATGCCTCGCGCAAATTCGTCGAGGTATGTGCGGAACAACGGGTCCTGCGCGTCGTACCAGATTCTCGCGCGCTCGGGCACACCGTTCAGCTGCACCCACCGATCGAGCTCGAGGTTGGCGTCGCCGCCCCAGTACTCCGCCGCCCTGCCGCGCGACTCGCCATACAGGCGCAGCAGAAGGTCGGCGTGATTCCGCATCTGCGCCCAGCCGTGCGCGTAGAACATCGACTCGCGATCGGCCGCATAGATATGCGGAACCCCGTACCGGTCCCACAGAATTTCGGTGTTTCCCGCCGCGAATGGTTTCACGGACAACATCAGACCAGCCAGCAGCACGGCGGCAGCATACGTGAAGCGCATATTCATCTCCCGTAGGGCGCAACGTAAGTTGCGCACTACCGTGTCAGCGGCATGACTTCCACCTTCGTGCCCCACAGTTGCTGCAGTATGCGAGCGAAATCGGCCACGGCGCCGGTGGTCCAGAATTTTACAGTCCCGGGTTGCCCACCATTCTGTAACAATCCCGCACCTTCGAGGCGCCGCCGCAGCTCGCGCGCGACGGGGGTCGCCGGGTCGATGACATCGACCGCGGGTCCGGCCACCTCCTGAATCAGCGGCCGCAAGAAGGGGTAGTGCGTGCACCCGAGCACCACAATATCGCCCCCCTTGTCGATGATGGGTCGCACGTACCGCTTCACGAGCGCGCGCGTCTCCTCCGAGTCGAGCTCCCCTTTCTCGACCTGATCGGCAAGCCCGGGGCACGGCTGGATGACGAACTCAACATCGGAGCCGTAGCTGGCGAGCA
Organism: uncultured Bifidobacteriaceae bacterium; assembly: GCA_964356125.1. Lineage (GTDB taxonomy): Bacteria > Acidobacteriota > Vicinamibacteria > Vicinamibacterales > JAMQPK01 > JAMQPK01. Next base: position 8,531 of record CAYHHH010000151.1, read on the forward strand.
GCTTGGCCATGTTCGGGCTCGACAGCGTGCCCGTTGTCGCCAGCACGCCGACGACCCGCGAGCGGGTGCGCGACGCGGCGGGCTTCACCGCAGGCTCGATCGCCACGATGGGCAGCGCGAAACGCGCGCGAAGCGACTCCACCGCAATGGCGGTTGCCGTGTTACACGCGACGACGATGGCCTTTGCACCCTGACCCACGAGAAAGTCTGTAATGGTGATAGCACGATCGCCGACGAAGTCCGCCGAGCGATCGCCGTACGGCGCGCAGCCGGAGTCGCCGACGTAGAGAAAGTGTTCATGCGGCAGCTCCCGGCGGAGCGCGTGCAGCACCGACAGTCCGCCGACGCCGGAATCGAAGACACCTATGGGTGTGTGATGTGCAACCATTTGCCGGCCGACGCCGTCTTGCATTCTACCTTCGATAACCACGGTACCCCGGGTGCGTATTACTCAGTGAACGATCGAACCAACCAATGCGGGGAAGGCGGCGTCTCATGGCCAGGAGCAGGCCTCGCGCGTGAGCGGCGACGCCGACGGCGTCTGGATGGAGCCCAGCGGCGGACCGTCCATCGGCGCACGCGGCTCTGTCGTCGCCTTCTCATCGCGCCACCCGACTGACGTGTT
>CAYHHH010000152.1:0-9153 GCA_964356125.1 uncultured Bifidobacteriaceae bacterium
GGCAGAGGTCTGCAAAACCTCCATCCCCGGTTCAAATCCGGGCGGCGCCTCCAAATTCCTTAACAAAATCGCTCGTTACACCGGCCGGAAGGCGGCCGACAGGCCGTTTTCTGGCTGAATGTAGCATATCTGTAGCTTAATTTTTTGAGGGAGCCTGCGGGCCGAGGCGTTGACCCGCAGGCGTGAGAGGGGAAACTAGCGCGTGCCGGTGTGCGCGGCGGCCACGTCGAGCAGCCGTGCGGCGTCTCGCAGGTCGCCGGGGCTCGTGATGTTGTAACGCTCGAACACGCTGCGCGTCTTGTGGCCCGTCATCATCATGGCCACGCGCTCGGAGATCCCGGCGCGCACGAGGTTCCGCACCGCGCTCCGTCGCATGTCGTGGGGAATGCGGCCTGGACACCCGGCGGCGCGACAGGCCACCTTCCACGCCTTGTTGAGGCTCGTGATCACCTTCGGCTTTTTCAACCCGCCGCGTCCCTCCGCGACCTCTCGGAAAAACACCTGCGGGAAGATGTGCCCGGCCTTTTTCAGCCGCTCATGCTCAGCGTGTTGCATCTTTAGGACGGCACGCAGTTCAGACGTGAACGGGAACGTCCGGCCGTCCTTGTTCTTCGTCGTGCCGGGTTCGAGCCGCACTTCCCCCGCGTCGAAGTCCACCTGCCGCCATTCGAGCGTCAGCACCTCGTCGGCCATGCGCCAGCCGGTGATGTAGGTGAACGTGACCACCGCTTGCAGTTCGCCGGGGAGGTGCCGCAGCACGCTTTCGTACTGCTCGCGCTCGAAGAACCCGGCGCGCGGCGGGGCTTCGTTGAGCATTTCGATGTGCGGCTTCGTCGCGATGCGCCCGCTTTGGATGGCCAGGGAGAACATGCGCTTGAGGGTTTGCAGTTCCCTGTTGATGGTCGCCGGGCTCACCGGCTTACGCTGCTCTGGCGTGGTCTGCGTGGTGCCGTCCTCCAACGTCAGGACGCGCGCCTTGCGGGTGATGATCGTGTCGGCCAGTCGCTTGGCCTTGTAGGCGGTGACGTCCCCGGTGGTGATGCCGACGAGCTTGCGCGTGCCGAAGTAGGCCGACAGGTGTTTGCTGATGCGGCGCTTCTCGACGGCGAGCTGCTTCTCGACGCTCTTCTCGGTCGCGTCGGCCGCGTGATTGGCCACGAAGTCATTGATCACCATCTGCGCCGCGTCGTAGAACGTGACCTGCTCGGCCCGCGCGATGACGGGGAGGTTGTTCGCGCCAGCGCCGAGGCGCTTACGCAGGAGGCGCAGGGCCACGGGTCGGCGCTCGGTGCCGGTAGACTCCGACGTGCGCGAGCCGTCGGGGTGCTTGTAGGCGATCCACCAGATGCGCCCACGCTGGTAGAGGGAGCCGTCGCCGCGCGTGCGTTTGCTCATGTCGTCCTCCCGTCGTCCGGAACGCCGAGGAGGTCTAGCGCCTTCCCCAGCGCGCTGGTTGCGGCATCCTTGGCCGTGCCAATCCGGTAGGCATCAACGATCAACTGCGTGAGCCCTATCGTGCGCGCGGTCTCGCGCATCGCCTTCACGTTTTCGTCGTCGTCGAGATGGTTGATGGTCATGCCCTCTCCTTTAGGTCCGTGCGGTGGCCTTGGCGCGTCGTCCGCTTCGTCTCCCAGCCCGCGCTCTTGCAGTTGGGGCAGAGGCGGATGACGGGCTGCCGGGGAATCCAGCGGTGATGGCAGCGGCGGCAGGTGAGCGTAGGCAGTTTGAGCTTCATGGAAACCAGTTTACTATAAGTTTACTTATCTGTAAAGCGGGTCACTTCACGCAAAATCCCTAATGAAAACCGTGATGTTACATTGTTAAAAACTTCTGTTACTCATAGGTAAACTTTGCGATGGACACCGGGAATTTATCGGTAGTATAATTCTCGCGGGTTGGGCGGCTATGCCGCACCTTCGAGCCATGCCCCGGGGATCAGACCGGGCGTGCGATTTCGAGAACAGAAAAAACTCTGTTGTTGAAACCGAAGGTGATCCTTGGCAGGCTTCCAGCTCCCGCGCCGTAAGCTAAATCAACCAGCATTCCGTGCGGCCGTTCACGCCTCGGGTGTGCCTGCCTGGCAGATCGTGATCGATACCGGGATCATCCATCACTCCAAATTTTCTGCCCTCGTCAACGCGGAGTCCGTCGCCAACACCACAAGCAACGTCGCGCGCCTCTACGCCATCGCCGACGCCATTGGTTTTGACCGCGCGCAACTGTTCTTAGAGAGCGGCCGATGACGCCTCTGTGCCTCGGCGTCAAAGATGCGGCAGCGGCCGTGGGCGTCTGCACCAAGACGGTGCGTCAGTGGATCGATGACGGCTCGCTGCCCACCGTGAAGTTTCCATCCACGAAATATCCCGGCGAGCAGGGCAAGCGGATCCTCATCCTGGTCGAAGACCTCCGCGCGTTCGCGGAGAAACATCGGGTGCAGCCGTGATGGTCTACGAGGACGGTGGGCGCGTGCCTTTTGATCCGACGCGCATGGGACGGCATTTGGCCGGTTGTCTCCTATGTGGCCGACGTATCGCAGCCGTCGGCGTGTTCCTTCCGAAGACTGACGCGATGCGCGCCGCCATCCTGCGCTTGCGTGAACACCCTGTCCCTGCGCGCTCAACGTCGGCTATTTCATATGGCCTCTGCCGCCATCACCTGGCGCAGCCCGACGTCACCAAGCGCGTCGAAAAAGCTATCGAGGCGGCAGCCGCGAAGGTGGTGGTTCAATGACCCCGCGCCCGATCGTCCTCCACGCGACAGCAGACCTCCCCGGCCGCTTCCGCCAGGTCGGCCTGCATGTAGCCGAGCACGCGAACGCGATCACGGTCTGGTGCCCCGTCTGCACTGAGCGTCAGGACTACCTGCGCGCGGAAGGTGGCTGGAAGGGTGCCGCGTTTCTGCACGATGACGGCTGCGCGCACTTCCGCGCGACGCGCGAACGGTTGGGCGTATGAACCTCACCCCCACCGACCTCGCTACCCACGCGGCGCTCGGCATCCCGGCCGACATGCTAGAGCGGGCGCAGGTGCGCCGCGTCAACGACCTCGACGCGCGGGAACGCCTGACGACAAAGCATCCCGGCGACCTCGCGGGCATTCTCTATCCCTACCTCCATCCGAAGAATGGACACGCAACGACCTGCCGCCTGCGCCGCGATCGTCCCGAGATGGAGGACGGCAAGCCAAGGGACAAATACCTCTCGGCTTACGGGGATCGCAAACGTCTCTATTTTCCGCCTGGGTGTGCGGCGCTGCTGGCGGACGTGTCAGCCAGGGTCGTCATGGTGGAGGCCGAGAAATCAGTGCTCGCCATCATGTCGGCGGGGTCCGGCTCCGTGCTTGCAGTCGGGACGGGCGGCTGCTGGGGCTGGCGTGGCCGTATTGGTAAGGCGGAAGACGCCAGCGGCGCGCGGGTAGACGAGTCAGGGCCGTTGCCGGACCTTGACCTCATTTCGTGGATCGGCCGAACCGTCGTGATCGCCTTCGACGCGAACGCGGCCACCAACGCGAAGGTGCAGAACGCGCGGCAGGCCTTAGTGCGGGAACTAACAAAACGCGGCGCCGTGGTCCGCGTCCTGGACCTGCCCACGGAGCCGGGCATCAATGGTCCGGACGACTACATCGGGCGGCATGGGGCAGAGGCGTTTTTTGCCCTCCTGGAAAAAGCGGGCACGGGTGGCGCGGCGATCGTCATCCACCGCGCGTCTGACGTGCCGGACGAGACGCTCGAAAAACTGTTCGGCGGGCGGTTGGTGCGCGGCGCGTTCGCGCTCGTGGCCGGACCCGGCGAAGGCGGGAAAGGCATGTTCATGGTGGACACGGCCGCCCGGTTCACCACTGGCGAACCGTTCCCCGGCGAGAAGGCGCGCCGCGATCCGGCCGTCGTGATGCTCTGCGTAACAGAGGATTCGATGGGACGCGTGAAGTCCCGACTTCGCGCGGCTGGCGCGAACCTCGACCTGGCGTTCTTCGTGGAAGGCCCCGAGGTGACGCGCGGTGGGCTCACGATGGCGTCACCGATGATGCTCGACGATGACGCCGGCAAGCTCGTGAGCTATGCACGGCAGATCAAGGCGCAAGCCTGTTTGATTGAAACGATGGTCGAGCACTTCGGCGATCGCGAAGGCAAGGCGAGCCGTCGCTCCACAAACAACGAGTCCGACGTGCGCGCCGCGCTGTCACCGTTCCGGGCGATGTGCGCCGCCGCAGGGTTGTATGGCGAAGCCTCCATCCACCCGCGCAAGAGCATGGAAGGCAGCGTTGATGACTCGATCTCCGGAAGTGCGGCGTTCCGCAACGTGACGCGCGTTGCCCACCATATCTATCGCGATCCGGAGGATGAGTCAGACAACCCGGTCCGCCTGTTCTTCACCTCGAAATCGAACTACCTGTCGCGCCGACCGGCGACGCTGCGCTTTCGCATCCGCTCGTGGGACGAGGAACGAGGAGTGCCGTGCCTGTGTCCGCCTGATGAGTGCCCACACGAGGGGCGCGTCGTGTGGGAGGACGACCTTGTTGACAAACGACCGGCCGAGGACATCTGGCAGCAGATCGCCGAACGCAACAAACCGCGCCGCGACGTCAACGTCCAGGAAGCGGAAGCGTTCCTAGACGGGTTGATGAAGGACGGACATATCGCCTTGGTGCCTCAGGAGATCTTCAAGCTGGCGAGCGCCGAAGGCATCACCAAGGCGGCCATCAAACGCGCGAAAGAAAACCTGCGTCTCGTGAGCCGGAAGGAAGGCTTCCCAGCTGCGGTCGTCGGCTGGCAGGCCGAGGTGAAGATATGACAGAGGGACGCAGCTTCCAGCACAGAGGGGCTCAGTTTCCCTATGGCTCTTTTTCTAGAGCCCCTCTGAACCTCTCTACAAAAACATTAAGGATTTACCAGAGAGGCTCAGAGAGGTTCAGCGAGTTACAGAGGGGCTCAGCAGAGACCAAGGTTCAGAGATACCCCCCAACTGAGCCCCTCTGTGAATGCCCGGCCCGCACTCAGGCCGTCCAGCGCCCTCGATTCTCGACAAACGGCCAGCCGTGGCCACCTACCGGGGATAGATGTTTACTAATCATATGGCCCAGAGTTAAGTGTTTTGTTCGTAGTCAGTTAGCCGAGTGATGTAGCAGTTCTGTAGCTTAATTTTCAGAAAGAAAACGTGGCAGAAACCCCGTCTGAGGAACGCCCGACACCTTGCCCGCGATGCGGCGCTGACAACGCCAATGACGCGAGCACCTGTGCTGCGTGCCATCGGTTCCTCCCTGGCAACACGGCGGCGCTGACACATGGCGGTCGTCGAGCACTCGACAGACCCGAAGCCCTCGCGGCGGTAGCAGGGAAGCGTGATGCGCTCGTGCAACACCTCGGTGGTGAGCCCTCGCTGATTCAAGCAGACCTTGTGACGGACTACGCGCGCGTGGACGTGTTGATCGAGAGCGTGGCCGCCAACATTGAGGTCGGCGGCATCTTCACGCCGAAGGGCAGCGCGCGAGCGGCCGTGTCGTTGCTGCTCACGCTGCTGGACCGACGCTTGCGCCTCGCGACGACGCTAGGCATTGAGCGCAAGCAGAAGCCCGTCAACCCGCTAGACGCGGTCCGCGCTGCGGTCGAAGAGGCGAACCGATGACGCCCGTCGCCTTCATGAACCTGTTCGATGAGTTCCGGGCATCGTCCTGGGATGGCTGGCGCACCATCCTCGCGCGCCTGACCCCAAGTGTCCGCGAGTTCTACGCCATCGTCGGCCGTGGCGCCGGTAAGAGCAGAATCGTGGCGCTGCTGGCGTGCTGCGTGGCCTCTCGCGAGTATCGACGCGCGCCGGGTGAGTTCGTCTACATTGGCGTCTTCGGCCCTGACCGCAAGCAGGCCGCGATCACCTTCCGCTATGTTGCTGGCCTGCTGCGTAGCGTGCCCTCGCTCGCGGCGCTCATCGTCACGGAGTCGAAAGACTCTATCGAGCTATCGAACGGGATCATCATCGAGGTCATCACGGCCAGCATCGCAGCGCCACGCGGACGCGCCTATGCGCTGGTCATCGTTGAAGAGGCGGCGTTCCTTCCGACCGACGCGAGCGCGAATCCCGACGTGGAACTGTTGCGCGCCGTCCGTCCGGCGCTCGCGCGTGTGCCCGGCAGCCTGTTGGTAGTCGTCAGTTCCCCGTATGCGAGACGTGGCGTGCTGTTCACGGCTTGGCAGAAGCACCACGACCAGCCCGACGGGGAAGTGGTGCTCGTCCAAGCGGACACGCTCACGTTGAATCCCACCTTCGACAAGCGGGCGATAGAGAGGGCCTACGAGGACGACCCATCGTCGGCCTCCGCCGAGCATGGCGCGCAGTTCCGGTCCGACGTAGAGGGCTTCGTCAGTCGCGAAGCGGTTGAAGCCTGCACGGTGCTGGGTCGGCTCGAACTGCCTCCCGTGGCTGGCATCGCCTATACGGGCTTCGTTGATCCGAGCGGCGGGTCGCAGGACTCGTTCACGATGGCCATCGCGCATCGATCGCTGATCGACGAAACGATCACCGTGTTGGACTGCATCCGCGAGGTGCGCCCGCCGTTCTCGCCGGAGCAAGTCGTCGCACAGTTCGCGGTGACGCTGCAAAGCTACTGCGTGTTTCAGGTCACGGGCGATCGCTACGCGGGCGAGTGGCCGCGCGAGCAGTTCGCGAAATACGGCGTGACCTATATCCCCAGCGAGCGGTCGAAGTCGGACATCTACCGCGATGCGTTGCCCGCGTTGAACAGCTCGCGCGTTGAACTGCTGGACCATCCCCGCATGCTGGCGCAGCTCGCGAACTTAGAGCGGCGTGTGGCACGCGGCGGGAAAGACAGCATCGATCACGGGCCGGGCGGGCATGACGACATCGTGAACGCGGCAGCGGGCGCGCTGGTGTTTGCGGCCGACGACGGCGGCGCGCAGGCGATGACCGAGCAGGCCGCGCACTTCGCCGGGCTGCCGCTCGACGCGATGACGGTGCCCCGTGGTGAGGCCCACTGCGAGGCATGGGAAAACTTCGCGCGCGGCTCAACGCGAAATCCGGTGCTGGCCGATGGCGATGGGCTCGGCGGCGGAGGGAATTCATGACTTTGGGCAACGCCGGAACATCCCCGGCGGCGGGCATCGTGTTGGCTGCACGGTGTCCGCGCCCTCCAAGTGGGCAAACGCGCGTAAGCCCTTCCGCGCGGGGGCGAGCACTTTTTGAGGAGGTGCTCGCCCTGCCCTTCAAGGGAGAGTGAACGATGGCCAGTGACGTGAATTATGTGTGTCGCGGTTGCGGGGCGCCGTGCGTGTTTCGCGCCTCGAACCAGGCTTACTTCCGCCGTCGAGGCTGGGCGCCGCCGAAACGGTGCGAGCCGTGCTTGGCCGCACGCCGACGCGCGCATGGGCAGGCGCCGCCGTCGCAGTGGCTGACAGCACCGAGGGACGGATCGAAATGACCATCGATCTCGTCTGCGCCGAATGCCATCGGCCGTTCGTGTGGACGATGACGATCGGCCAGCACCGTTATTTCCTGGCGCACGGAGTCGGGAGCGCGCCGAAACGGTGCCCGCCGTGTCGTCAGTTCAAACGGCAACAGTTCGTATCGACAAACACAAGGAGGCATCATGACGACACAGGAAACAACGCGCGCAGAGGTTGAGGCCGCGATCGCGGAGCTTGACGAGACATCGGCCGCGCTCGATGGCGAAGTCGGATCACAGTTCGCCGATGGTGCGCTAGCCTGGCTCGCAGCCGTCGAGCGCGTGCAGAGGCTCACCAGATCGTGGGACAGCATCAAAGATCCCAACGCGCAGTTCGCCGAGGCGGTCCACGCACGGTTGCAAGGTGTGACGAGCGTGTTCGAGATCCACTCAACGCGCTCGACACGCCCTCGCAGTTTTTCAGACTTCGCGCAAAGAGCAAAATCGCGCGCGTTGAAGTCGATCGAAGAAAAGGTGGGATGAGGCATGGCGAACAAATTGACGAACATTCGATTTACGCAGTCGGCAAATTTGGTGGACGATCCCGCAAATCCGCATTGCGTCGTGACGCTCTTCAAACGGCGCACGCCGTGGAAACCAGACCTCACCGTCGAGGCGAAGTTCCACATGCCGACGAGCGCATCGGCAACGGCCAAGCCCGCGCTTGATGCGCTGGCGCCCAAAGAAAGCGCGGCATGCGCCGCACTCGAAACCCTGAAACGCAATTCACAACGAGAGGACAGCACAATGACTGAACTGGAAAAACGACAAGCGTGGGAGAACGTGATCCAAGCCGAGGCCGATCTGATTCAAGAGGTCACGGACTGCACGCCGGAGGCTGCCTACGCGAAGGCGCTCCTGAAGCGGCCCGATGCGGTGCGAAAGATGTACGGCCACCCCGAGCCGGATCAGCCAGTCGCGAAGGCGAACGATCCGCGCGAGCAGGCCTGGGCCGCGATCACGGCCGCAGCGGATCGCATGGTGATGAAATCCAGATACAGCCTGACGACGGAGCAGGCGGTCGCCAAGGTGCTACAGGTGAACCCGAAGCTGGCGCGCGATTACTACGGCGTCGCCTGAGCGCGTGGGCTCCTGTCAGCCCCGACCTTGCGAATCGGCCCTGCCCGGTTGCACCCCCGACCGTCCGACGGACATATCCAGATCCGTCGGCGTCGTCGGGGGTTCATTCCCTTTCGTCGCCTGAGGCACGTCGTCGGGGAAATACAACTTCGCATGTATCTTCTCTGCGAGCGTGCAGAGCTGCGTGATTGCCTCGTCGTCGAGCGGCTTGAGATGCCCGTCCTGGATCAGAGCAGCGGCGATGATCGCTTTGGACGGGTCGTGGTGGTCTGCCATTCTTCTATAGCCTCCAATTTCATTCGTAAGTATCCTCCGCTGCCGACCGCTCCGCGTCAACGGCAAGCGTGGCCCGGCTCGCGAGGACGGCCTAGGCGCGACTTTCTCCAGCGGGGTAAGGGCCAAGTATGCCCCTCGGTTCCGGCCCGCCCTAGCGCCTGCCAAGCGTGTAGCATATCTGTAGCTTGTCTGGTTCTATCTAGCTCCATTTAACTCTACGCGGCTCTACGTGATGTAACGAATCATTGAGCAAAAACGCTGATTCGCTAGTATTTCGAGGGGCTGCCGTAAGTCTGCAAAACCTCCATCCCCGGTTCAAATCCGGGCGGCGCCTCCAACCTTCGCT
>CAYHHH010000153.1:0-8849 GCA_964356125.1 uncultured Bifidobacteriaceae bacterium
CGCAACCGCAATGTGGGGGGTGAGGAGGATGCCCAGCGGACCCGCCACAATCATTTGACTGGCGACGTCTGAGCTCGGCGTGATGACGGCGGCAATGACCACGATGACCAGAATCGCGTACTTGAATTTACGGATCATCCACCGCGCGGTAAGCAGACCCATCCGCGCCAAAAAAAACACCATCGCCGGCATCTGAAACACGGCCGCCATCCCGAGCAGCATGCGCATGTACATGCTGAATGTGTCCTCAATCCGCGGCAGGAAGACGATCATGTCGTCCGAGAAGCTCACGAAGAACTTCCACATGAGCGGAAACGCCACGTAGTGGGAGAAAGCGGCCCCTCCGACGAATCCTATTGAGGACAGCGTGACGAATGGAATGGCGTAGCGCCGTTCCTTCGCGTACAGCGCGGGCGCCACGAATTTCCACACCTGCCAGAAGATCAGCGGCGTCGCGATGAACAGTCCGGCAATCAGTGCGATTCGGATCCGGAGCATGAACGCTTCGGTGGGATACGTGAAGATGAAAGAGGCGCCGGGCGGAAGCGTCGCCGATAGCGGCCGCATGACGAAGTTGAGCATGTCCTCGATGAAGTAGACGGCGATCACCACGCCGACCGACAGCGAGATCAGGGCGCGGATGATGCGTTTCCGGAACTCGTCGAGATGTTCCAGAAACGACATCTTCCCGCCTTCGGATTCGTCGTCGAACCAGCTGTCGGACACGTCTCGCGCGGACGAGTCCTTCGAGCTCTGCGGATCTTTGAAGGGAACTACCGGCATGCCGGTCGCTTAGGCGCCGGCATCGACGCGCGGCGTCGTCTCGCCTTCGGCCGCGCCTGGCGCGGCCGGCGCGGGTGTTGGTGCAGGCACCGAGGCCGACGGTGGAATCTGCGCCGATTTCCGCGCATCGTTCAGCTCTTCGGTGCGAATCTCTTCCTCGAGCGTGGTCTTCAGCTCGTTCGAGGCTCGCTTGAACTCGGCGATGCTCTTGCCCAGCGATTTACCGAGTTCAGGGAGTTTTCGAGGGCCGAAGATGATCAGCGCGATGATCGCGATGACCACCATCTCCGGCATGCCTATCGGGCCCATAAATTGGCGTACTCCTTAGGATTTCGAGTCTTAGATTATACCCTCTTTCGTAGTAACATTTTACGTGGACATGCGCACATACCGTTCGGTCTCTGTCGCCGCGTTTGCCATCGCCCTCTCGGCGCTGGTTGGGGGCTTTTTCGGCGGTCGCGTGCTCGCGACCCAGGATGGCCTGCCCGAGCGTATCAACGTGTTCACCGCGGCGCTCAAGCAGATAGAGCAGAAGTACGTGGAGCCCGTCGAGTCCGATCGCGTCGTCTACAGCGCGATCAACGGCATGCTCCAGACGCTCGATCCGCACTCGAGCTTCATGGACCCGAAGGCCTACGCGCAACTGCGCGAGCGACAGGAAGGGCACTATTACGGGCTCGGCATCACGATCAACGTCCTCGACGGCGACATCACCGTCATGGCGCTGTTTGAAGGGTCGCCGGCCTACAAGAAGGGTATCCGGCGCGGCGACGTCATCGCCAGGATCAACGGCGAGGACGCCAAAGGGTGGACCAGCGAGCAGGCGGTGTTGAAGCTGCGCGGGGCGCGCGGCACGCCCGTCCAGGTGTCAATTCGCCGCACCGGCTACGACAAGTTAATTGACGTCGAGGTGGTGCGCGACGAGATTCGGATTCCGAGCGTCCCCTCGGCGTTCATGATCAACCCGACGACCGGATACATCCAGCTGCGCGATTTCTCGGAAACGACCGATCGCGAGCTTGGCGTTGCGCTGCGCGACCTGACGAAGCAGGGCATGCAGCAGGTGCTGCTCGATATCCGCGAGAACCCCGGCGGCCCGCTCGACCAGGCCATCAAGGTGTCGAACCGGTTCCTCAAGAAGGGGGACCTGATCGTCTACACGCGCGGGCGCATCGCGAATTCAGACCAGGACTACCACGGCGTCGAGAACAGCGATTACACCGACGTGCCGGTGATCGCGCTGGCCAACCGCCGCAGCGCGAGCGCGTCGGAAATCGTGACGGGCGCGCTGCAGGATCACGACCGCGGCCTCGTTGTCGGCGAAACGACGTGGGGCAAGGCGCTCGTGCAGTCGATTTATCGCCTCAGCGAGGGCGCGGGGCTGGCGTTGACGACCGCCCACTACTTCACACCGGCGGGGCGGCTGATTCAGCGGCCGTGGGACGAGAGCTTCGACGAATATCTGTCCTACACGACGCGCGATCAGGAGGCGGTGGTGCAGCACACGCCATCGCAGCTGAAGTACACGAAGCGGCTCGGCCGCAAGGTGTACAGCGGCGGCGGCATCGAACCGGACCACCGGATGGCTGGGCCGATAGAAGGGTTCAACCCCGGCAAGTTCGCGCGGCGGCTGCATCCGACGATGTTCGCGAACTACGCGCAGCGCTTCGACCGCGAGGGCTATGCGCCCTTCGGCAGCGCGACCGATCAGAAGGCGCGACGCACGCTCACGCGCGAGTTCACCGTCGATGACGCGATGCTGCAGGACTTTAAGGCGTTGGTGACGTCGCAGCTGCGCGATGCGAGCCTGTTCGACGAGGCAGGCTTCAACGCCGACCTCGAGTTCATTCGCGCGATGCTTCGTTACGAGATCGACGTCGCGCTGTTCGACGTCGCCACGGCGCGCCGTCACCTGCTCGATAAGGATCCGCAGGCGCAATATGCGCTGACGCTGTTCCCCGAAGCGGTGAAGCTGCTGCGGGCAACACCGGTGAAGTCGACCCAGGTCCAAAGGTAGGGTCCGCCTTTAGGCGGACCGTTTTCCCTTTAGGTCGGCCTCCCTACCACTCGTAGGGCTCGAGTTTGTCCTTGCCCCAATATTTGGGGCTTGTTACACTGGCGACCGTCACGAGCCCACGGGGCTCGCCTCCGGTTTTCGGAGGCGGTTGGGCTCGATTCGGTCGCGTTTGCACACCTCACACGTCACATACGTTCTGAGCGTCCCAGCCGCTCGTCGCCTTCGGCTCTGTCCAAGGTGTCGCGCGGCTTTTCGTCTGTACGGTGAACGGTAAACGGTTAACGGTTAACGGTTAACAACTATGCGTCTTCAACAACTCGAGATCGCCGGTTTCAAGTCCTTTTCCGATCGCTCCCATTTATCGTTCGACCGTGGCGTCACCGCCATCGTCGGACCGAACGGGTGCGGGAAGAGCAATGTCGCCGATGCCATCACATGGGTGCTGGGGGAGCAGAGCGCCAAGAGCCTCCGCGGCGACCGGATGGAAGACGTCATCTTCAACGGCAGCGATGCGCGCAAGCCCACAGGCGCCGCCGAAGTGCGCCTGCGCCTCAGTGACGTGCTCTCCACGCAGGCAGGTGGCCCGGCCGGTGACGGGATGCCGCTCGTTGTTCCTGTCGATATGGATGACGACAAGCCCTCGATCGCGCGAACCGTCGAAGTGACGCGGCGCCTGTATCGATCGGGTGAAAGCGAATACCTCATCGACGGCGCCGTGTGCCGGCTGCGCGATGTGCACGAGCTGCTGATGGACACGGGGCTTGGCGCCAAGGCCTACGCCATCATCGAGCAGGGGAAGATCGGCATGATCCTCAGCTCGCGGCCGGCGGATCGGCGGCAGCTCATCGAGGAGGCTGCCGGCATCACGAAGTACAAGGCGCGCCGGCGCGCGGCCGAGCTGAAGCTCGAGGCCGCCACGCTGAACCTGACGCGCCTGGAAGACATCATTTTCGAGCTGGAAAAACAGTTCGGCTCGCTCAAACGCCAGTCCGCGAAGGCGCGCCGCTACAAGCGGCTGCGCGACGAGCTGCGTCACTGGGAGAAGCTGTTGTTCGCCGGCCGCTATCAGGAGGCGGCGCAGAAGATCGAATCGCTGCGCGCGCGGCTTGCGAGCGCGCACGAGCGCGAGACGGCCGCGTCGGCCGCCGTGGCGGAGGCCGAGTCGAATTTCAGCCGCGTCCGCATCTCGCTCGTCGAGGCCGAAGCGAAGGCCACGAGCGCGCGTGAGTCGGTCCATGCGTGCGAGCTCGACATCAACCTTCGCCAGCAGCAGATTGAGTTCAACCGCCAGCAGATTGCCTCGCTCGCCGCGCGCGCCGAAGAAGTGCGCGGAGAGCTCGCCGCGCTCGAGACGCGCCGCGAGCCGGGCCGGGTTCTGCTGGCCGAACGGCGGCAGGCGGCCGCGCAGGCGGAGAAGGACCAGCAGCAAGCCTCTGCCGAGCTGGCGCGCATCGAATCGGAATACGCCGACGAGAATCGGCGCATCGAAGGGCTCGAAGCTGACGTCGAAGCGGCGCGGTCGGAGGTGTTCTCGGCGCTCAACGTCGCCACCACGCTGCGCCATGCGATTCAGCACGCCGAAGAGGCGGCGCAGCGGGTATCCGAGGAGCTCGCGAAGCTCGCGATGGAAGAGTCCGAAGTGCGGATGGAGCACGAGCGGCTCGAAGGCGATCGCGCGGCGACCGCCGATGGGCTGCGCCGGGCGAAGGAAGCGGCCGAGGCCTCGCTGCACGCGAAGACCGCGCGCGAGACCGAGCTGGCGAGCGCCCGCATCGAGCTCGAATGGAAATCGAACAGTCTGCGGTCGCGCGAGCGCGAGCTCGCCGGCCTGACGGCACGCCTCGCCTCGCTCACGGATCTCGAGGCCGCGCGGGCCGGCTACACCGAAGCGGCGCGCATGGTGCTGGCGCAGGCCAACGGCCACGTCGGCCAGCAGGGCTCGGTGGCGGACTATCTGGACGTCGAGCCGAAGTACGAGCGTGCCGTCGAAGCGTGCCTCGGCGACCTGCTGCAGCACGTCATCGTGCCTTCGCACGGCCAGGCCGAGGCCGGCCTCGATTTAATTCGACAGGAAAACGTCGGCCGCTGCGGCTTCGTGGTGCTGGAAGGGGCGCCGGAGGTCACGAGGGTAGGGTCCGGCTTCAGCCGGACCGTGACCCCGGCCGGCCTGAAATCCATCCGCGACGTCATGCAGATTACCGGCGCGCACGCCTCGGCGATCGACGCGGTCATTCCCGACGGCTTCATCGCAGAAGACTTCGCGAGCGCGCTCGTCGCGTCGGGATCGACGGACGCGTCCATCGCGACGCTGACCGGCGATGTCGTGCGGGGACGCATGCTCGTGTCTGGCGGCAGCAAGGACGAGGGGCGCGCCATCCTCGGCATCAAGCGCGAGATCAAGGAGCTGCGCGATCGCATCGCCGGCGAAGAGGTCGAGCGCGATCACTCGGTGTCCGACGTCGCGTCGCTCGAGACGCGCATCGCGCAGGTGTCGAATGCGGTCGTGGCCGTCAACGCGGACCTGCATCGCGAGGAAAAGGCGATTCTCGGCCTCGAGATGCAGCTGCAGCGCTCGGCCGACGATCTGCAGAAGGTGCAGAAGAAGTTCGAGCTGCTCGAGATCGAGCGCCGCGGCGCCGACGAACAGCGGCAGGGCCTCGAAGCGCGGCAGCGCGAGGCGCGCGAATCGATTGCGCGGCTCGACCAGGAGCAGCGTGCCGCCGACGAGAAGCTGTCGCACGCGCAGCATCGCCTTGGCGACGCGCGCGAAGCGCTGCAGGTGCTTGCGCGGCGCGCGGCCGAAGCCAAAGCGTCGTACGCGGCGCTCGTGGAGCGCACCGGCGCGTTGACTGGCGACGTCGCCCGCATCGAGGAAGCCAACAGAGAGCTCGAGTCGCGCGTGGTGGCGTCGCAGGCCACGGCGACCGACATCGACAGAAACTCCGAGAGCCTGAAGCGGCTCGTGGAAGAAACGCTGCAGATGCTCGATCGCGATGGCGAGCGCCTCGAGACGCTTCGTGCCCATGTGCGGACGGCGGAGGATGCGGTCACCGATCTGCGTCAGCAGGCCGATCGCATTGAGATCGCAACGCGCGAGGCGCGCAAGGCGCTCGAGGGGATTCACACCGAGATCGCCGAGCTCGACGTCGCGCGCGCGACCGAGGAGAGCCGGCTCGCGCATCTTGCGCAGTCGTGCGTCGACACGCTGCAGCAGACGCTCGACGAAGTCGTGGCCGAGGTGGCGGCCGCTGCGGGCGAGTCAGGCGGTGACGGTAGGGTCCGCCTTCAGGCGGACCGTGACGCCGAAGACGAAGACGACGACGCCGAGGACGGCGCCGACGCCGCTTCCGAGCCCGCGATCGCCGCGTCAGCGACGCCCGAGGAACACATTACGCGGCTGCGCCACAAAATCGATCGCCTTGGCCCCGTCAACATGATGGCCATCGACCAGTTCGACGAGCTCAACACGCGCCATCAGTTCCTGACCACGCAGAAGAAGGATCTGACCGATTCGATTACCGCGACGCAGCACACGATCAAGAAGATTGACGAGACCAGCAAGGTGCGCTTCCGCGAGGCGTTCGCCGCCATCAAGGAGAACTTTCAGGGCACCTTCAGCACGCTGTTCGGCGGCGGCCACGCCACCATCGCGCTGCTCGACGAGACCGACGTGCTCGAAAGCGGCATCGAAGTCATTGCGTCGCCTCCCGGGAAGCGCCTGCAGAGTGTGCAGCTACTGTCGGGCGGTGAAAAGGCGCTGACGGCGATTGCGCTGATGTTCGCCATCTTCAAATTCAAGCCGAGCCCGTTCTGCGTGCTCGACGAGATTGATGCCCCGCTGGATGATGCGAACATCGGGCGGTTCGTCGACATGCTGCAGAGCATGCAGGAGCACACCCAGTTCATCATCATCACCCACAGCCGGAAAACGATGGAAATCGCCGACCGGCTCTATGGCGTGACGATGGAAGAACCGGGCGTCTCCAAGCTGATTTCAATAGAATTGAACTGACCCGCAGGGGAAACATTTCCATTGCGAGCTTCGTCAGGTAATACATGCCTCAGTTTGCCCTCTGCTCTCTGCCCTCTGCTCTGGCCGCCGGAGTCTGCGCTGCGAGCATCCTGAGCGCCTGCGACGTCACTATTAAGGACGGCGACATCAAGAACGTCTCCGTCCAGGCGAAGGCGACACGCGAGTGGAGCCGCCACTACTCCCTCGCCCAGGGCGGGCGGGTCGAGATCGTCAACGGCAACGGCCCGATCGAGGCTGTCGTGGGCCCTGCGGGGGCGGTCGACATCACGGCGGTCCTCGAGGCCGGCGGCATGACCGAGGCGCGCGCCAACGAGATTCTGAGCGAGGTCAAGATCGAGGAGTCGGCCGAGCCCGGCCACGTGCGCGTGGCGACCGTTCGCGCCGGCGGCCGCGGCGGCCTCGATGTCACGTTCAAGGTGACGCTGCCCGCAGATGCTCGCCTCGAGATGACCGGAAACAACGGGACGTTCAAGGCCACGGACATGCGCGGCCACGTCAAAGCGATGGTCGTAAATGGCCGCATCGAGCTTGCCGGTTTGAGCGCTGGCGTGGACGCCGCCGCGGTCAACGGTCATGTGTCCGTGAAGATGGCTCAGGTCACAGGTCCGATGCGGCTCGAGGCCACGAACGGGCGGATTGCGCTCGAGATTCCCAAGACCGCGAAGGCCACGCTGAATGCGCGGTCCGTCAACGGCGGCATCACCGTCACTGGTCTGAACACAGACGAGGGCACCGGCCGGCGCATCCGCACGCTCGAGTCGCAGTTGAACGGCGGCGGCCCGGAAATCGACATGCGCGTGACCAACGGCCGCATCAACATCACCGGAGTCGAGAGTCCAGGAGTCCAGAGTCCAGAGTCTCGATGAACGAAGACAAGGCCACCCGGTATCATCGCCTCGGCCGCCGCGCCGGGATCCTTTCGACAATCTGGACTGGCGTCATTCTTCTTGGCCTGCTGTTCACAGGCGCATCGGCCGGACTGCGCGACTGGGCGGCCGCGACCGCCGGCGCGAATCCCACGCTCACCGTCTTCCTCTACGTCCTCGCGCTGTCGCTCGCGTTCGACGCCGCGACGCTGCCGTTCGGTGTGTTTCGGGGGTACCTGCTCGAGCGGCGCTACGGACTCTCCACGGAGACGCTGGGGCACTGGCTGAAGGACCATGCGAAGGCGGTGCTCATCGGTGTGGTCTTCGCCGAGGCTGGCGCGATCTTCGTGTATTTCGCGCTGCGCAACTGGCCGCACGTGTGGTGGGCGATCGCCGGCGCCGGCTATTCGGGCATCGCGATCGCGCTCGTCAACCTTGCGCCCATCATCCTGCTGCCGCTGTTCTTCACGTTCAAGCCGCTCGAGAAGGCGACGCTGCGCGATCGCCTGACGGCGCTCGCCTCGAAGGCCGGCACGCGCATCATGGGCGTGTACGAGTGGACGCTCAGCGATCGCACGAAGAAGGCCAACGCGGCGCTCACGGGCATGGGCAACACGCGGCGCATTCTGCTGTCGGACACGCTGCTCGCGGAATACTCGGACGACGAGATCGAAGTGATTCTCGCGCACGAACTGGCGCATCACGTGCACAAGGACATCTGGACGTCAGTCGTCTTCGACATGGCGCTGACGTTCACCGGATTTGTCGCGGCGCACCTCGCGCTGCAGCGGGCCGTGCCGTGGTTCGGTCTGCGCGGGATGGCGGACCCGGCAGGGATCCCGATCCTGTTGCTGACCGCCGGCACGATTGGCTTGTGCGTGAAGCCGCTGCTCAATGCGGTGTCGCGATCGCACGAGCGGCGCGCCGATTCGTATGCGCTGAAGATGACCGGGAACCCGTCGGCCTTCATCACCGCGATGAAGCGGCTCGGCCAGCAGAATCTTGCAGAGGACAGCCCATCGAAGTTGGTGCAGGCGTTCTTCTACACGCACCCGCCGATCAAGGAACGGCTCCGCGCGGCGCAGTCCTGGGTGCAATAGCGAACTAGGGGCGTTGGGTGCGTTGGGTGCGTTAGGTGCGAGGGGTGCGA
>CAYHHH010000154.1:0-8813 GCA_964356125.1 uncultured Bifidobacteriaceae bacterium
TGTTCGGAACGTCGGCGCGTCTTGCTGAGGTACCGATTCAGCCGCGGCGGCTCATAATCGCGCCGGCCGCCGACGGCTGCAAGCAGTTAGGCCGTTGATGTCGATTCAACGTCGATCTCACGCTGGCGACACGGTGCTGACCGGCTGCCTTTCTGGCGAAGCGAATCCTCCGAAAACTGGGCTCAGTTACAAATGGCAGGCTCCAAACGGAGGAAGCGAGCCGCATTTCGACACAGGACACCGCGCTTCTGTTCCTCATTCAGGAAATCAGCGGACTCGATGGCCTCGATGCCCATGCCTATCGTTTGTGGCCAGACCATTTGGTCGGAGCCGAACATTAGGCGGTCAGCAAAGCCCGCTTGTACGAGTCGGCGCAAATAGTCATGAAACTCGCCTCTCGGCAAGACCCAGTTGATGACAGCGAGATCGACATATACCTGCGGGTAAACCGTTAGCAGCGTGATCGTTTCACCAAGAAAAGGATAGCCGCCGTGCATGATGTAGAGGCGCAATTTAGGATGCCGGATAAGCGCCTCTTCAATCGATAGTGGATTGCCCAGTCCTGCACGGAACTTTGGGTAGTCTTTCTGGTAAGGGGCACCCGGTGGACCCGAACCAGTATGCACGGCGACGGGAATATCGAATTCTTCAGCCAGGGTCAGATACGGCTCGAACTCGGGACTACTCAATGTGAGGCCCATATACTGCGCTCCGATTTCGCCGAGAATTCGCAGTTTCCCTTGGCGATATGCCGCTCTGAGGTCGCCAAGGGCCGGCCATTCTATAGTGCCTCCGCCGGGGGCAGGAATAATGCCCACAAACGAGGCACCAATTAACCGGTCAGGCGCGGCCGACCTCCATCGTTCAACCATTGCCGGTGAGCCACTGATAACTCCTCTGATCACGTTGTGGCGGTCGAGCGCTTTCAGACTCTCGACTATCAAGGCCTCGTCCGTCCGCGCGCGAGCGAGACCAGGCAGGGCGATTTCATCCTCAACGCTATTCGCGGGCAGCGCGTGCAGGTGGACATCGATGACAGGTCGCCGTCCGTTCTGCGCGCTGGCGGGAAGGGCTCCGATGAGTAGTACGCTCAACAGTACTGAGATTGCCCGCATGACATCCTCCGGGATATCGGCCTAGACGGTATGCCGCTCAGCCGCGAGCGCCCAACTCGATCTTCACATGACCCGGAGCGGCCGGACACCGCATTACCCCAAGATGTGCACATTGCGTTGCCACACAGAGTAATTAAGCGCAGAGGCGAAGCTGACCCACACAAGATACGGAACGAGCAACGCGCCTGCTAATGGCCTGACTCTCCAGAAGGCAATTAGGGTTGCGACGATCAACGCCCACAGCAATAGGATGTCAGCGAAGGCCAAGGCACCACGATGCCAGCCGAAGAACAACCAGCTCCATAGCGAATTGAGCGCTAGCTGCACAAGAAACAAGGTGAGCGCAGTTTTGGCTGCACGAAAGCCGCCAACCCGCCACACCAGCCAAGCCGCGATACCCATGAGGGCATACAGCACTGTCCAAACCGGCCCAAAGATGGAGGGTGGGGGCGCCCACTCAGGACGTACAAGCTGGGTATAGAACGGACCAGCCTGGATAGATGCAGCACCACCAATGCCTGCGGCGATGAAGCTGCCAATGAGCCATGCCACAAGACCCACAAGCTGCTTCTGCTTTGTCAGCGACGCCATACGGAACTCCGATTGTTGCCTAACACGCTGGCGCTCAGCCGCGAGCCGCGCGGGATGGTCGCTGCGTCGTGGCTTTGCCCACTATGACTTCGCGGATATCTGGAGCGTTTCGTTCGGGTACGATGCGACCCGATTCGGGAAATGCCTTGAGACGCTCCACCGCCGCCACGATTCGGCGCACGGTCAAGTCCGCGTACAGTGATGAATCGAGGGCGACGTACGCCCGGATGCCTTCAAGATCCCGAAGGGCTTGCGGTGACCAGATCAGCTCCGTCACACGCCAAGCCGCCGCCTGACCTCGTCGTGCGGTATGCCTTCGCCCCGATCCAGTTCGGTGAGTCCGGCCTCGATCTTGGCGAGAAACACCAGGCGCTCGATGGCGTCGTCAACGGTCGCATCCGGCGGGAGTTCCCGCAGGGCGTCGATCATCCGGTCGCGAGAATTTGTTGCAGGCATTTCGAGCTGATTGTACGACCGATTGCTCTCAACATAATCGACTTCTTCTCTCGGTTGCTGTCTTTTGCCTCTGTCGGCCCAACGATTCGAATGAGCCGCGCGCCGCAGCGACAGAATACACCGGACCGTCCGGCGCGACGGCTCCATTTGCGTGTTGGGCTGCCGTTCAGAGTTCTGAAGGAAAACGCTGCGACGCGTGATGCACCGCCAGGATGTGGATCTCGTCGGCGCCTACAAGTCTGTATACGATGCGGTAAGGCTTGAGGACGACTTCCCTGATGAGGGGATTCGCGAATTCTGGAACAGTGCGACCGGATTCAGGAAAAGGTACGAGCCGATCCGTCGCGGCCATGAGCCGAGCGATGATGACGGACGCGTAGTGCGGAGAGTCCTGACTGATGAAGGCGCTGACGGCTGCCAAGTCGGCCTGGGCCTGCTTGGTCCAGAAGAGGACCATCACGACAAGAACTGTTTCTTGACCTCGTCGTGGGACACGAGCTGGCGCGCGTCAGATTGGCGCAGACCTTCTTCGACCTTCGCGATGAAGCACAACCGTTCGATGGCGTCCTCGATTGTCGCGTGTTCCGGCAACGCCCGCAGCGCCTCGATGGCTCGTTGTTTTTCCGTCGTTTCCATTTTCATGATTCTATCATCGTCACAGTTGAGCGGGTTTCGTTGTCGTCGGCCCAACGATCGGCGCTCAGCCGCGAGCCGGTTTCGCGCGCGTCGATTTTGGCCGGCGCGCCGTCCGGCTCGTCGGCTGCAGCGCCTTGTTAGCCGGCGACGTGGCAGACGATTCTGCGCGAATACCGCTGATCACGATTTTCTTGTTCCCAAACGCCCCGACAATCTCAAGGCGTCCGCCAAGCGCCTCAAGGTAACGCCGCAGCGTTGAGACCTGATAGTCATCAAAATCTTCTCGGCTTTCAAGCCGGGAAACGTCCGCCTGGTTGATTTGGGAGGCAACGGCAACGTCGACTTGGGTCTTCCCCGCAGCCTCGCGCAATATCCGCATCGTGAGATGCACCCCTCGTTGGGCTCGAAGGCCGCGACCGAGCACCCGCACGGACCCCACCTCGGATTGACTTCGCCGTTGTGCCGACTGATTCATGGCTTCGCTCCGGATTCATAGACTTCTCGCTCACCGGCCGTGGCCGACCTGGCGCTGATGATCCGGTCCCGCTCGCCTCGTTCCACGTGCACAACGCAAAGAATGCGTTCTTGGAGAGAGGTCCCGATCACGACCATATTGCCAAGCCCTGAGCCGTCGTCGAGATAAACCGCCAGAGAATCGGCGAAGACGGTTGCGGCTTCTGGAAAGGAAACACCATGCTTGCCAGATTGGTCGCGGCCTTCTCAGAATCCCACTCGAAGTCGCCTTCGACGACTGTCGGCATGACGTCCAATATGTCGTATAACCCATATATCTGTCAAGAGTCGGTTCGTTCTGTCTATCAACGGCCGCCGATAAGCTGCGGGCGCCGAAGGTGCCCGTCAGCTTCATCGGCTTGTTAGGCGGCTCATTCGACGACGCTCCGCAAGCATGGATGTTGCCACGCCTGCCGCCAAGATCGAGAGGATCACGGTCAACAAGTACAGGTTGAAGTGCTTCCCGAGAGCGAGCTTCAGCCATTCGGCAAGCAACATTTTCACGCCCACGACCAGCAAGACCAATGCGAGCGAGACCTTGAGGTATCGGAACTTGTGCACCATGCCGGCCAGCGCGAAGTAGAGCGATCGCAGACCGAGAATCGCGAACACGTTGCTGGTGAACACCAAGAACGGGTCCGCCGTGATCGCGAAAATTGCCGGGATCGAGTCGACGGCAAAGATCAGATCCGTCGTCTCGACCATGACGAGCGCCAGTGCCAGAGGCGTGAGGAGCAGGGTTCCCGGCCGAGCCTTGTCCACGACCTCATCCGGGACCGTGGGCGCACCGGGGACTTCGCTCTCGTACGACGCAGGTGCACCGGCACGAACAACAAAGTGCTCGCCGTGGAACCTGGCGGTCACCGGGAACAAGCTGCGCGTCAACCGAACGACGACATTCTTGTTCGGATCGGTGTGATCCGTCTTGAGGAAAAGCATCTTCATCGCCGTCAGGATCAAGAAGACGGCGAAGAGGTACAAAACCCAATGGAACTCGGCGATCAGTTGCGCCCCGACACCGATCATCACACCGCGCAAGAACAGAGCGCCGAGGATGCCCCAGAACAACACGCGGTGCTGGTAGAGCGGCGGGACCGCGAAGAAGCCGAAGATCATCGCGATCACGAAGATGTTGTCCACGCTGAGGGACTTCTCGACGACGTAGCCGGTCAAATATTTCTCTGTCGCCGTTGCGCCGCTGTTCGTAAGCGCATCGACGGCGTCCACCACGGTGCCAAGACCGAACCACTGGCCTTCGTAGGCGAAGTACACGAACACGGAGAACGCTAACCCCATGGATAGCCACACCGCCGACCAAGCGAGAGCTTCTTTGACGCTGACGACGTGGGCTTTGCGGTGAAAGACGCCAAGGTCCAGTGCCAGAATCAGCAGGACAAACGCTATGAATGCTAGCCAGATCCACATAATCAGACGTGTGCTTCCGTCATGGGCTTGAGCCGTCAACGTCAGGCATCAGCCGCAGCGCGCTCACGATCGCGCGCGCTGTCGGCTGCATGCCGTGTTGGGCCGTCCGTTGGCATTCAACCCAGTTCGAGAACAGTCGCTTCGTTCTGCGCGTTGAATCGGATGATGTCGTCGTGACGGCGTCGCAATAGTTGCGCGATGTCGTCAGTGGTGCAGTTGCCCAGCCGAATCCAAATGAACTTCGGCGGCGCGCCTAGCAAGAGGGCAAGTCGGTGAAAATCTTCGTCCTTGCTGACCACCAAACACCCGTGCTGACGCGCTAAGTCCCAGACGATCGCATCCGCCGCTCCGCCTTGCCCCATCAAGCGAATGTGGAGGGAGCCAGGAAAGATGTCGGCCACCGCCTCGCACAATTCCTCCGAGAGCGGCTCATCGAAGAAGAGCCGAGGCATTTCACGCCGCGGGCGTTGTCAACGTACGGCGCTCGCGTTCAGCCGCGTAGGCGAGACACGCCCTGACGTCGTCGCTGGTCAACTGCGGGAAATCGGCCAGAATCTGCGCCTCCGACATGCCACCCGCCAGATAGCCCAGGACGTCGCCGACCGATATGCGCGTGCCGCGAACGCACGGTTTGCCAAATCGGACGGCCGGATCCACAGCGATTCGGTCGAGCAAGTTCATCGTCGTAGTTTAAGGCAGTTCGTCGTCCTTGCAAAAGGTCGATAGTCGGTCCAATCGTGATGTGGTGGCAGTGCAGTCCGCTGGAACGCCCGGTCCTCCGCTTGACCGCGAGGTCGGCACTCGGGATCGCGTGGTTCGTGATCGTCGTGTGCCCAATTCGTGTCGGCCCAACGGTCGCGCTCACCCGCGAGCCGCACATGACGGCGCTCGCGAGTGCAACGCGGTCACGGGTGCGGCTCGTCGGGTGCAGCGCCTTGTTGGGCAGCCAGTCTGAACAATCGGAGCAGCGTCGGGTCAGTCGGTGGGTTTGCGCGCAGCCATTCGTTCTGCTCGTGAACGGACATTGATGTAATCCTGGCGCTGATTACCTCCCGGGCATCGCGCATCATCTTCACCGCATCGAATGTCTTCGTCGTTGAACTACTCATCGCCGAGAACCTCCCGGGGTGAACGGATTTCGACCGCCGGATACCCCATCCGGCGGTTTACATCATGGTACCCGTGAATCCGCTGCAAGTTGACGATGTGCCGGAAGTTCCAGCTCACCAATACATCGACGCGTGCGACCGAAGCCATCGCAATGTGCTCGGCGTCCGCCAGCATCCCTGGCCCCAGCACTCGCTCTGCCAAGTAGCGCTGGGCGAGTTCCGCCGCTGGCGCCGTCAGGCGCAACAACTCGATGTGACCATCGGGCACGGCACGAAGCACCTCGCGGACCACGGCCGGCGCCGTCTCAAGTTCTCGGAGCGTCAATTCCGAGAGCACGAGACGCAGGTCGCCACGGACGAACGCCTCCAAGAGGCGGCGCGACGGAGCCCGAAACTCGTCGTCTTCGCAGCCGCCGATGACCGACGTGTCCGTGTAGATTCGATCAGCCACGGTCCCATTTTACGCTCGTGACCTTGTGGCGCAACCACCACGCATCGCCTGCTCAACACCTTGGGCCTCGGCACCAGCTCGGAGTGACACGACGTCGCCGACCGATCACGCACTTGATGATGGTCCCCTCAGCGAGAGCCTCCTTGCGAAGAACCGCGGCGCGGCGATCGTCATAGATGAAGATGAAGGCATTTCTGTCGCTCTGGGTTTCACGCCTGAGTTGGTTGGCCAGAGCAAGGAGACCCTCTTCGGTACGCTGTGCGCCATCTACCGCAATAGCGCGCCCATACCCTCCGTTAGGGAGAGTCCATTCCTCAACAACCTCGTACCTGATCGATCCCTTTGCTGCCTCAGGCGAACCTGACGGCGGACTTCCGCAGCCCGAACAAAGACCTATAAGGGCAACAAGAAGAGCGACGCCCAAGGTCACAGGTTTGTGCACAGAACCACCTCCCGGCGAAGATCCGATGTTGTATTTCGCCACTGCGGTCTAACGGCCTGGGCATGAGCCGCGGCGCGTTTTCTGCGCCGTCGGCTCCATGCCCTTGTTAGCCAGCCCTTACAGGTCGGACCGCGGGTTCAACCCGCATGTCTCGTCGGTAGTAAGCGAAAATCCCCGCCGCAATACCGGCAGTCGTGAGCGACTTCAGGATGAATCGTGCCGTGAGTTCACCGCCAAGAAAGCTGTAAACCAGACCAGCCAGAACCCCGATCACCACAGAAGCACACACAAAGAGAGTGATATAGATCATCTGTATCCGACTCTTCGAGGCACGTCTGCTCGGATCTAGACGGACATCCCGGTTCGCCAATCGTGAGACATAGAAAAAGACCGGTAGCGCCACTACAAGCACCGCGATCGGCCACCGCGTACCTTCTCGCAAACTGGCCACACGGCCTGCCAGCGGAAAAGCTTGCTCGATGAACCGGAATATCAACATTCCTAAATGGTATGCACTCAGGGAAAGCGCCACAAAAAGCAGTCCGTAGAGGAACACCTCACGCGCGTCGGTGTAGAGCCGCGGCTTTGGGACGGGAATCGGGAAGGTCACATCCGCGAAGCTGGCGAGCGCATCTCTTGCTTGCGTCGCACTCCATCCGGCTTGGATGAGTATGTCCTCGATCTCCGCACGTGGCCTACCTCGAGCGAGCGCTTCTTTGACAAAGGTCACGAGTTCCTCAGGGTGTGTCATTCAAGACCTTCCCTTCCTCAGGTCTCCATCGGTTCTGCGTCTGGCTAGACAGTATGACTTCGGCAGCAGCACACGGCTGACCTCCGGTATCGTCGCGGGTTAGCCTGTGGCCAGAGCCGCCGCGTTGCATGGACCGCAGCGCGGTGTTCCCGGAGGTCAGCCATGTCAGAGCCTACTCCGCTTTTCGTCGGTCTCGACGTCCACAAAGATTCGATCGCCGTCGCCCATGCCCAGGGCCAGTCGGCCGATCCGCCCGTGTTTGTCGGGGCGATCGGGCCGCGGCAGGCAGACCTCGACAAACTGGTCCGTCGGCTGCAGGCGAAGACGCCCGACCTGGTGTTCGCCTACGAGGCCGGGCCGTGCGGCTACGGGCTGCATCGGTACCTGACGGGCCAGGGGTTCACCTGTCAGGTCGTCGCCCCGTCGCTGATCCCGAAGAAACCCGACGACAAGGTTAAGACGGATCGTCGCGACGCAATCGACCTCGCGCGCTTGCTCCGCTCGGGGGATCTCACGCGGGTGTACGTACCGACGGTCGACGACGAAGCGCTCCGCGATCTCTGTCGGGCCCGCGATGCCGCGCGCCTCACGCTCAAGAACGCCAAGCTGCGGCTGAAAGCGTTCTTGCTCCGACTGGGGTTGCACTACGTCGGCCGCGCCGACTGGACTGACGCGCATCGTCGGTACCTCGCGAAGGTCGTCTGTCCGACCGCGACGCAACAGATCGTCTTTCAGGAGTCCGTGCGCGCCGTCGATGAACAAGTCGATCGGCTCGCCAGGCTCGAGGCCGAACTCCGCGAGCGCGCGCCGGCCTGGCGGCTCTATCCGGTCGTGGAGGCGGTGCAAGCGTTGCGCGGCGTCCAATTCCTCGTCGCGATCACCGTCGTCGCCGAACTCGGCGACCTCACGCGCTTCGACTCGCCGCGCCAACTCGCCGCGTTCGTCGGGCTCGTGCCGTCGGAATACTCGACGGGCCCGTCGCGGCGGCTCGGCGCCATCACGAAGACCGGGAACGGCCGCGCCCGTCGCGCCTTGATCGAAGCGGCCTGGGCGTATCGCCATCCCGCGAAAGTCTCCCAGCATATCCAGACCCGGATCGACGTGTTGCCGAAACCGATTCAAGACCTCGGGTGGAAGGCGCAGGTCCGGTTGTGCAAACGCTTTCGACGACTCACCGCGCGTGGCAAGCATCCCAATGTGGTGGTGATGGCCATCGCGCGTGAGCTCATTGCCTTCATGTGGGCGATTGCGAAGGAGGTTCCGGTGACCGCGTAATCCGGTCACCCCGGTCTCGGGTCGGCGTCGAGGTGCAGCCCCGGCTTCC
>CAYHHH010000155.1:0-8722 GCA_964356125.1 uncultured Bifidobacteriaceae bacterium
GACCTCACCGCCAGCGGGTTCTGGACCACGCGGATGGGGATCGACGACTTGCAGTACCTCGGCAACCGGTCGGTCGCCCGCTGGAACGGGTGTCCTGAGGAGGCCCTGAAGAAACTTGGCGTGAGCTACGGCCGCGAATGACACCAGGCGCCCGCACGTTCCTCGCGTCGTTACTCGTAGCCCTTCAGCGGGCGGATCCAGACATTGCGGAAGCGGACCGGATTGCCGTGGTCCTGCAGGCCGATCGGGCCTTTCGCGCTCGCCGGCGTGTAGGGTGCGATCTGCTTGTGCGCGGTCGGGCCCCAGAAGGGGGTCGCGTGGTGCACGACGATGCCGTTGTGCAGGACGGTGACGACGGCCGGCCTCTCGAGGGTGGCGCCGTTGAACCGTGGCGCCGTGAAGGTGATGTCGTAGGACTGCCACTCGCCAGGCGGACGCGACGCGTTCACCATCGGTGGAAACTGGCCGTACATCGCCGACGCCTGCCCGTCCGGATAGGTCACATTGTTGTAGCTGTCCAGGACCTGGATCTCGAAGACGCCGTTCAGGAACACGCCGCTGTTGCCGCGCCCCTGGCTGTCGCCCTTCACTTCCGACGGCGTCGCGAACTCCACGTGCAGCTGGTAGTCGGTAAAATCGTCCTGCTTCGTGCGGATCAATCCCTTGCCGCTCGAGAGCACGCCGTCCGTGATCGGCCAGGTCACGGGCCCGCCGCCGGCCGACATCTGCCAGCGGCCCAGGTCCTGCGCGGAGCCCAGCAGGACGATGGCATCCGCCGGCGCGGGCGCGGACACGAACGACCCCGGCGTCACCATGCGCGGCTGCGGACGGGTGCCATCGTGGATGCGCCACTTCCCGTTCGGCTGCATCGGGGTGTCCTGGTAGCCGGTCGGTGCCGGTGGTGTTTGTGCCGGTGGTGTTGGCGGTTGCTGTGCGCGTATGGAGGCCACAAAGAGGACGAACACGATGAAGGCGCCCGCCGCGCGGGTTAGTTTCGGCATGGGAACGTATATTATGACATCGCGAAAAGGGAGCGGTATGGACGAGACGAAAAAAGGCGTATCCCGGCGGCAGTTCATCGAAACCGCCTGGGGCGCGGCTATACGCCTCCAAGCGATCTGTTGAATATCGCCTGCGTGGGCATCGGCGGCGTGGGGCGCAACAATATGCGCGCCGTCGCCAGCCAGAACATCGTCGCCCTCTGCGACGTCGACTGGGACTACGCGGGCAAGTCGGTCGAGCGTTTCACGACCGACCTCGAGCGGCGGCGGAACCCCCCCGCCACCACAGCACGGGCAGACCCCTGCGCAGGAAGACCGCGATCCGGCCATGCTGGCCACGCTTCAACTCCGCAATACCGTCCAGGATTTCCCGGCCGATGTTTCTCTTAGTCGCCATCGAAGGACGCGTGCCCGCGACTGACGCCGATCATGCCAGCGGTGGCTCCTCGCCGTGCTGACTGAACCAATGGCGCAGGAACACCAGGTCAGAGGCGTCTTTCTCGCGGTGCGTGATGACCTTCATGCGCCAGAGCAGCCGCGGCGAGGCGAACGGAATCGAGACGCCATCGACCTGATGAATGACCACGTCGGCGGCTGCTTCGGCGTAGTCGATGCCACCGGCCGAGCGCATGACATCCACCAGAATCTCGTCGGCGACCCGGATGACATCGTATTGCTGCAGTTCACCTGGCTGAAGTTCGCTCGCCGCGTGGTCGGGCAGTGTGGCCAGTGCGGCAAAGACGCGCGCCTGGTTCTCATGGTCGGCGGCCACGATGACGTCGACATCCATGGTGGAGCGGATGTAGCCGGCGGCGCGGATGGCGAAGCCTCCCACGACGACATACTTGGCACCGCGGTCATTCAACGCGCGACAGAGCTCGCGCAAATCCTCGACCGTGGGCTCGCGGGAGGTTAGCTCGTCGGACGGGCGATCATCCGCCATAGCCAGCGATCCGCGTCCTCGTGGGTTTTAAAGCGATGCACGCCGCGCGGGACTCGCACGCCGCCAAACGATCGCTGCCATGCCACGGAATCAGCCTTGCGGCTGGTCGTCGTGGACAGCGCGTCAGGCGCCTGGGTTCGCTTGCCGACGATCCGGGTGATGGTTTCCTCGGCGTGGACGAAGCCCTTGCTCACAGTCCCTTCAGAATAGGCCGCGGCCCTGGACAATGCAAGCCGGGGAACGACGCCGCCACTCAGGCGCACATTGCGGCCGCGCGGAGGCCGGCCAGGGTCACGTCGCGCGCAGTTTTTCCGACGACAAGGCGCAGCTGGTGCCCCTGATCCAGGCCGGCCTGGCGCACCGCGGCTTCGCCTTCATCGACCGAAAACGGCCACGATTGCTCGTGGCCGTAAATCGTTGCGAACATTGGCGCGCCCGGCAGGACTCGACCCTGCAAACCCCCTGCTTGGAAGGCCGGGGTGCTATCCAACTGAGCTACGGACATCGCACGAGGCGACACTCACTGCATTACTGAGTGAAACCTCGCGCCGCGCAACGCGGGCGCCGATCAAGCAGGCGCTGCGATGTGACCCTGGTGTGACCCGGAAGGACGTAAGAACCAAGTGGGTGAAGCCATTGTGGGTTTTGATTAGAAGATTTGGAGCCGGCGATCCGGGTTGAACGGACGACCTGCTGATTACGAATCAGCTGCTCTACCACTGAGCTACGCCGGCTCTTGGCGGACTTCATAATCTTACCACTCCTCAGAACTCTCCTAATCCCTAATCCCCAATCCCTAATCCCCAGTAGGTTTTAGTCCCCTTTGACGTTCACGAACTGCTTCAGCACGTACCTGATCTCAACGAGGTCCTTCGCGTGCGCCATCACTTCGTCGATGTTCTTGTAGGCCGACGGAATCTCGTCGAGGAGCGCGGACGATCGCCTGAACTCGATGCCGCACATGGCGTTGTCCAGGTCGCTCATCGTGTATTGCCTGCGCGCGGCTGTGCGCGACAGGCGGCGGCCGGCGCCGTGCGGGGCAGAGCTGAACGCCATCGGATGCGCGAGGCCGGTGACGATGTAGCTGCGCGTGCCCATCGAGCCGGGAATCATCGCCCACATGCCGCGGCGCGCCTCGATCGCGCCTTTACGTGTCACCCAGATCCGCTCGCCGAAATGTTCTTCGAGCTGCGTGAAGTTGTGGTGGCAGTTGATCCGCTGCACCTCGAGCTCGGTCACGTGATCCGCGTCGCCGTGGACGCTGCGGCTCAGCTCGAGCATGACGCGGTCCATCATCTCGTCGCGGTTCAGCCGCGCGAAATTCTGCGCCCACAACACGTCGCGGACGTGCTCGTCGAACTCCTTCGTGCCTTCGGTGAGATAGGCGAGATCCCGGTCGGGCAGATACGTCCCGTGTGCCTTCGCGAGCGCCTGCGCGCGGCGGATATGAAGGTTGCCGAGCTTGTTGCCGATGCCGCGCGAGCCGGAGTGGAGCGTCGCCCACACGGTGTTGGATTCGTCGGTGGCGAGCTCGATGAAGTGATTCCCGCCGCCGAGTGTGCCGAGCTGCAATTTCCAATTCGGGTCGATGGCGTTGTAGTCGCGCGTCGCGAGCGACTCGAGATCCTTGACGCGTCGCGCTGCGCTGTCGCTGAGCGTTCGGTTGTTGTTGCCCGCGCTCATCGGGATGCGCCGCTCGATACCGGTGCGAATCTTCGCCGGGTCCGGAATGTCATCGCGCGTGAGCGGCGTCCGTACCGCGATCATTCCGCAGCCGATGTCGACGCCGACGGCGGCCGGGATAATCGACCCTTTGGTCGCGAGCACCGTGCCGATGGTCGCCCCTTTTCCGTAGTGACAATCGGGCATCACGGCGACGTGCTTGAAGACGAACGGCATCGATGCCGTGTTCTGAATCTGCTTCAGTGCTTCGGGCTCGATGGTGTCAGGTGGGGTGAAGAGAACGGCCTTGTCAGAGAGCCGGTACATGTTTCCAGCTTAAGATGCCGGGTCTTGCAGAACAAGACCCGGCCTACGTGTTTATCGCAACGCCTGCGCGATCGCGGCTTCGGCGAGCGGCGCCATCACCTTGTAGCCTTCGAGGTTCGGATGCAGGTCGTCCGCGCTGAATTCCGCCTTCAACATGCCGGTGCTGTCGATCATCGCGGAGTAGTAATCGAGGTACATGTGTTTGTTGGCGGCGGCGTACGCTTTCATCCACGCGTTGATCGCGAGGACGCGTGCGACCGGGCGGCGGTCGGTCTGTGGCGGCTGGTTCGGCGCGACGTGGTACGCGCTGACCGGCGTGATGCTCGAAAGCACCACTCTGATGTTGTTCGCTCTCGCGAGCTCCGCCATCGACGCCAGGTTGTTCTGGATGTCTTCGTTGCTCATCGGGCCGGTGTTGCCGGCGATATCGTTCGTGCCCGCGAGAATGACAACTGCGCGCGGCTTCAGCGCGATGACGTCGGGCCTGAATCTGATGAGCATCTGCGGGGTCGTCTGCGCGCTGATGCCGCGATCGACGTAACTCTTCCCCGGAAAGAACCCGCCGAATCGCGGCTGCTGCCAGAGATCGGTAATCGAATCTCCCATGAAGACGGCATCGGCGCGCGTCACGGTTGTATTCGCGTCGCGGTAGCGCGCGAGGTTTGCCCAGTCACGCAGGCGTGTGTCCTGGTTGGTGACCGCCATCAACGCGGCCGACACGTCGGCACACTGCAGGATCGAGGCGGGCATCGCCTGTCCGGCCCCGCCAAGACCTTGCTGACCGGACAACGCGCCTGACTGGAAAAGCAGGGCGAGCGCGACGAACGAAAACAGAACCGGTTTCATGGAGCCTCCTACGGCACGGTTAATGCTCTGTTGCTGGACCGGAGAGTGCCATGAGCTTACTGCTGATACTGATTATTCTGCTCGTCGTGTTCGGTGGAGGGGGATTCTACGCGCGTGGGCCGAGGGCCGGCGGTGGGGTCGTCGGGATCATTCTCATCATTATCATCGTGCTCGCGCTGACCGGCCGACTGTAGCGATTCGCTTCGTTTCAGGGGCTGCGGGCTACCGGATCTGCCGCATCACCTGCTCCAGGACACGGTCGACGCGCTCGTCGAGGCTCGCATGCTCGGCGAGCGTCAACTCAGCATGCTCGGGCGGCTCGTACTGCGAGCTCGAGTCGTTTGCCGTGCTCAGATAGGTTTCGATGAAGGGGATGCTCGGGCCGTCACTGACATCCATGGCCCGCCGTGCGCGCTCGCGCTCGGCGCGCGTCGGCGACGTGAAGCTGACGATGCACACGGAGCCGGACTCGGCGAACAGCTTCGCCACCTCGGCCACGCGTCGCATGTTCTCTTCGCGATCGGTTCCCGATACGCCGAGGTCCGAGCTCAACCCTGGGCGGATGTTGTCACCATCGAGCACGAAGACCTGAATGTGCCGCTCGAAGAGCTGGCGCTCGAGCGATTTCGCAAACGTCGTCTTGCCGCTTCCCGGCACACCTGTCAGCCACACAACCGCCCCGCGATGGCCATGCCGCAGATGGCGCTCGCCGCGCGCGACCTGCGACACATCGGCGTTGACGCCTGCATCCGCAACCACGGTCGCGGCCGCGAAGCGTTCGGGAATGTCGACCACGATGCCGCCGCCGGCGACGTCGAACCCGTCGACCAGCACGAGACGGCCGAGTGTCGGCACCCGCTCGAAGAGATCGATCGCGACAGGGCGGCGCGTGCGGATAACCACCTTGGCCGCGTCGTTCGTGCGCACCGAGTCGGCGCCCGGAATGGTCTGCACGGTTGATGCGTCGACCACCTCTTCGAGCGTCTTGATCTCGCACTCCACTTCCTGGGTGACGAGCTTCAACTTGTAGCGTTTTCCCGCCGCCAGCGGCGTGCGGCCCAGCCAGAAAATGCGCGCCGTGAACTCCGTCGCCAGGCTCGGGGCATCGTCGGCGTGCACGGCGATCGATCCGCGCTCCACGAACAATTGATCCGACAGGGTGATGCCTGCGGGATCTCCGGCGCTCAGCGATTCGACCTGCGGCGAGTTCCAGCGCTCGATCGAGCGCACCACGCTCGTGCGGCCCGAGGGAAGGAACAGCAGCTGATCGCCCGTGCGCAGCGTGCCGGCCTCGACGCGGCCCGCGAGAATGCGTCGGTGATCGAAGCGATAGACATCCTGAATAGGGAAGCGGAGCGGCTGGTTCTCGATTTCCGCCGCGTCAGGAATGGAGTCGAGCGCCTCGAGCACGGCGGGGCCGTTGAACCACTTCAAATGCTCTCCGCGCGTGGCGATGTTGTCCCCGTGCCGGGCCGAGACAGGAATAAAAATCTGCGCGACCACGCCGATGCTCGCCAGGAAATCGCGATACTCGCTCGACACTGTGTCGAAGACCGCCTGCGAGTAGTCGACGAGATCCATCTTGTTCACGACGATGACGACCTGGCGGACGCCGATGAGCCGCAGCAGGTATCCATGCCGCCTGGTCTGCTCCTGCACGCCTTCGGACGCGTCGATGATGATGAGCGCGGCATCGGCGCGCGCCGCGCCGGTCACCATGTTCTTGACGAATTCCTTGTGGCCGGGCGCGTCGATGATGACGTACTCGCGCTTCTCGGTGCGGAACCAGATCTGGCTCGTGTCGATCGTGATGTTCTGGTCGCGCTCGGCCTGCAGCGCGTCCATGAGGTTGGCGAACTCGAACGGCACGCCGCGGCGCTGCGCGATCGCGACGAGCTGCTCGTACTTGCCTTCGGGCAGCGACCCGGTGTCGTAGAACAACCGGCCGATGAGCGTTGATTTGCCGTGGTCGACGTGCCCCACGACGACGAGGCTGATCTGGTTCCGCGCGTACGCCATCACATGTAGCCGTCGCGCCTGAGCTTCTCAAACGCGTCTTCGCTCTCCTGATCCTGGGCGCGCCCCGCGCGCTCGGGCACGTTGGTCCCCTTCA
Organism: uncultured Bifidobacteriaceae bacterium; assembly: GCA_964356125.1. Classification (GTDB taxonomy): domain Bacteria; phylum Acidobacteriota; class Vicinamibacteria; order Vicinamibacterales; family JAMQPK01; genus JAMQPK01. The sequence continues at coordinate 6,893 of CAYHHH010000155.1, forward strand.
GCTCGTCGACGATCTCGGCGACGTTCTTCGCGGTGGACTGAATCGAGCCGGTGCACGGCGCGCAGCCGAGCGACCGGTACCGGTGTCCCGTGCCGTCATCGAAGTACAGCGGGATGACCGGAATATGCTCGCGCTGGATGTACTCCCACACGTTCAGCTCGGTCCAGTGCAGGAGCGGATGAATGCGGATGTGCGTGCCGGGCGCGAAATCGGTCTTGAACTGGTTCCAGAATTCAGGCGGCTGATCCGACGCGTTCCACTCCATGTTGGCGTTGCGCGGAGAGAAGTAGCGCTCCTTCGCGCGCGTGGGGTCTTCGTCCCGCCTCACGCCGACGATGATGCCGGTGTAGCCGTAGTGCTCGATGACCTGCTGCAGGCCGTCTTTCTTCAGCAGGCCGCAGCATTCGACGCGGGTGGCGCGCCCGTTCGGATAGGTGGTGCCGGCGTCGAGCACCGGCGTGTTCATGCCGACGACGAGCTGCAGGTTCCACTCGCGCACCAAACGGTCGCGGTACTCGATCATCGACGGGATTTTGTAGGTCGTGTCGATGTGGACGAGCGGAAACGGCACGTGGCCGAAAAACGCCTTGCGCGCGAGCCACAGCAGGGCCGTCGAGTCCTTGCCGATGCTCCAGAGCATCGCCATGTTGTCGAACTTGGCGAAGGCCTCGCGCATGATGAAAATCGATTCGCTCTCGAGAGCGTCCAGGTGATCGTGATGCATGTGTCTGGGTAAAACGCGTGTGCCGAACCTTCCTATTGTATCGAGTTGTTGAAGATCCCGCCAGCGTGCGCTACCATGTGAAGTTTACGGATTCGAAGAAATTCCCCACTGTATGCCTGAAACTCCGGTTGTGCGGGCCGCGACCGAAATCGTCGTCCGGGGCGCACGTACACATAATTTAAAGAACGTCGACCTCGCGCTTCCGCTGGGGCAACTGATCATCGTCACGGGTGTGAGCGGATCGGGCAAGTCGTCGCTTGCCTTCGACACGATTTACGCCGAAGGGCAGCGCCGCTACGTCAGCTCGCTGTCGGCCTACGCGCGGCAGTTCCTCGAGCGGATGGAGAAGCCCGACGTCGATCGCATCGAAGGGATCTGCCCCGCCATCGCGATTCGCCAGAAGAACAGCATCAGGAACCCGCGGTCGACCGTCGGCACCACCACCGAGATCCACGATTACCTGCGGCTGCTGTTCGCTCGAGTCGGGCGCACGTTCTGCCGGCAGTGCGGCCAGGAGGTCGTGCGCGACACGGCGGAGATCGTCGCGCGCCACCTCGGCGCGCTGCCCGAAGGCACGCGCCTGCTCATCGGCTTCGACATGCCGGTGATGGATCCTGGGGGTGTCCATGAGGGTACTGACGCTGAACCGGAGGAAGAGGATTCAGAACAGGGATTAGGGATTAGGGATTTGGGATTAGGCGCTGCCAATCCGAGTCCCGCTTCGCTCACTTTCACTCTCAACGAGCTCCGTCGGAAAGGTTTCCATCGCCTCTATGTCAACGGCCGCACCGTCACGATTGACGACCTCGCGCCGGCGGAGCTGCGGGAGCAGTCGACGCTGAAGGTCATCATCGATCGCATCAAGCTCGACGGCGACATGCGCAACCGGCTCAGCGACTCGATTGAAATGGCCTATCGGGAGGCGGGCGGAACGGCATTCGCTATAGAAGACAACCTGGGTGCGACGGGTGCGACAGGTGCGTTAGGTGCGACAGGTGCGAAAACGCACATCTTCAGCGAGCGGTTCGAGTGTCAGAACTGCAACCTCACGTATGAGGCGCCGCAGCCGAGACTGTTTTCGTTCAACAACCCGTTCGGCGCCTGCC
>CAYHHH010000156.1:0-1181 GCA_964356125.1 uncultured Bifidobacteriaceae bacterium
GGTCGACGTGCTGACGATGAGCGCGACGCCGATTCCGCGGACCTTGAACATGTCGCTCGTGGGGATCCGCGACATGTCGATCATCGAAACGCCGCCGAAAGATCGCCTCTCGATTCAGACGAACGTCGTGAAGTTCGACGCGCAGGTCATCGCGCGCGCGATCAGGCACGAGATGGAGCGGGGCGGCCAGGTTTACTTCGTGCACAACCGCGTCGAGTCGATCTTCTCGATTGGCGAGCTCGTGCAGCGGCTCGTGCCTGAAGCGCGCGTGGTCGTGGCGCACGGCCAGCAGGGGGAAGATGAGCTCGAGCGCGCGATGCTCGACTTCATCAGCAAGAAGTTCGACGTGCTGCTGGCGACGACGATCATCGAGAACGGGCTCGACATTCCCAACGTCAACACGATTCTGATCAATCGCGCCGATCGGTACGGCCTGTCGCAGTTGTATCAGCTGCGCGGCCGCGTCGGCCGGTCGGATCGTCCGGCGTATGCATACCTGCTGATTCCGCCGGACGAGACGTTGTCGTCGGTCGCAAAGAAGCGGCTCGCCGCGATTCGCGAGTTCAGCGATCTCGGCAGCGGATTCCGCGTGGCGGCGCTCGACCTCGAGATTCGCGGCGCCGGCAATCTCCTCGGCGGCGAGCAGAGCGGGCACATCGAGACCATCGGGTTCGAGATGTACATGAAGCTGCTCGAACAGGCCGTGCGCGAGCTGAAAGGTGAGGACCTCATAGACGAGGTGCGCGCGGTTGTGAACCTGCGGGTCGATTTGAAGATCGATCCGTCGTACGTTCCCGAGATGAACCAGCGCCTGATGATCTACCGCAAGATCGCCGACGCGCGCACCAGCGACGAGCTCGACCAGATTCTCGTCGAGCTGCGCGATCGATACGGCCCGCTGCCCGAGACCGTCGAGCATCTGGAGCAGTACGGCCGTATCCGCATCATGGCCGACAAGCTGGGCATCGAGGCAATCGACCGTGAGGGGCAGACGGTCGTCATCAAAATGAGGCCGGACAGCGACGGCCGGCGTCTGAATGTGGAGCGGTTGCTCCGGGTCGTCAGCGGCCGGCCGGACACCACGCTCGTGCCGCCGGCGACCATAAAGTTGGATTTGCGAGCTTCGGCGGGTCCACCCGCCCTACCTGCCGTACGTAGGCCGGGTCCTATTGGACCCGGCG
>CAYHHH010000156.1:1281-8428 GCA_964356125.1 uncultured Bifidobacteriaceae bacterium
GTACGTAGGCCGGGTCCTATTGGACCCGGCGCTGCCATGGGCACCAAGGTCAAGGCCCGGCAAAGCACCGGGGCGAGCTGGTGGACGGCCCGCGCGACGGCGGGCGAGGTGACCGCGGGCTTTACGAAGGAAGAGATTCTGAAGCCGCCGAAGGAAGATCCGAGCGCACCGGGCGGGGTCTTTACGCGGGTGCGCGGTTTGTTGGCCGAACTGGCCGGAATACAATAGGTGTACATGAAGAAAGCATTCTGCGCAGCTCTGGCGGTCGCGGTTCTGGGAACAGCCGTCTCGGCCGAGATCCTCGAGCAGGTGCTCGTGAAGGTGAACGGCGAAATCATCACCCAGACCGAGTTCCACAAGATTCAACTGGGCGCGCTTCGCGAGATGCAGAACCAGCCCGACCCCAGCCGTTTGTCCGATGAGGAGCTGTCGAAGATCCTTGCGCAGGTCACACCGCAGGCCATCGTCACGCTGATCGACGAGATGTTGCTGATGCAGCGCGCCAGGGAATTGAACATGGCCGTCAGCGATGCGCAGTTCACGCAGGTGCTCGAGTCGATTCGGAAGGACAACAAGATCGAAACGGAGGAGGCGTTCGACGCGGCGCTGAAGACCGAAGGGATGACCCTCGCGCAGTTGAAGCAGATGCTGAGCAAGCGCATTCTCATCGGCCAGGTTCAGCAGCGCGAAATCGGCAGCCGCATCGACGTCACCGAGGCGGAAGAGAAAGCGTATTACGCCGCGCATCCCGAGGAGTTCGCCTCCACGCCGAGCTTCACGCTGCGCGAAATTCAGGTGAACGCCACGGTCGATCCCGTCAAGAAGCAGGCAAGCGTCGGCGCGCTCGATGAGGCACGCGAAAAAGCGACTGACATCAGAGAGCGCATCGTCAAGGGAGAGGCGTTCGAAAAGGTCGCGGCCGAAGTGTCGGACTCCCCCTCGAAAGCAAACGGCGGGCTCATCGGCCCGATCTCGCGCGATGAGATGAACGAAGAGCTGCTGAAGATGCTGTCCAAGATGAAAGTGGGGGACATGACGCCCGTGGTGAACACCGCGACGGGAGCGCAGTTCTTCCAGCTCCAGTCGTCGATCGAATCGACGACGCTTCCGTTCGAACAGGCGCGCCCGCGCATTGCCGACAGGATCAGCGGCGAGAAGATCGGCGCCGAGTTCAAGAAGTACATGGCGCGCCTGCGTTCCCAGGCGCTCATCGAGTGGAAGAACGACGATCTGAAAAAAGCCTGGGAGATCGGCATCGCCGCTGAGCCGACGTTTTAGATGTCTGCAAGCTGGTTCGCGGTCTGGACGCGCTCGCGTCACGAGCAGGTCGTGCGCGACCAAATCGCGCGCAAGCATTTCGACGCGTTTCTCCCCACCATTACCCGCTGGAGCCGCTGGAAGGATCGGAAGAAGAAGGTCGACTGGCCGCTCTTCCCCGGCTACTGCTTCGCGCGCTTCAAGGAAGAGGAGGCGCTTGCGATTCTCAAATGCACCGGTGTCGTGAATATCGTGTCGTTCGATGGAAAGCCCGCGCCGATTCCCGAACACGAGATCGACAGCATCAAGCGCCTCCTCGAAAGCGATCTGCAATACGACCCGTGCCCGCTCATCCGCGAAGGCATGATGGTCGAGGTGACGCACGGCGCGCTCAAAGGTGTGGTGGGGCGGCTCGTCCGCAAGGGCGCGCACGCGCGCCTCATCCTCGCGGTCGACCTCATCGGCCAGGGCGTCAGCGTCGAAGTCGACGCCGCGGATGTGAAACCGTACTAATTACCCCTTACCCCTCACCCTTCCCCCTTCTGTACACCATACTCGCAGTTAGCGCACTTGTCGGAAGTTATAGCCTCACGCGCATCGGCAGCGCAGTAAGTTCGCTCATGTCTGTACGTAGGGCGGGTCTTGCATTTTAGACCCGCCTAACTAAAGCACGCGTTCGCACGCACGGCGAGGTCCGGCAGCACGCGAGACTGGATCGTCGCCTCGCCTGTGAACGATTCGGTGGAATCACGCTCGCAATCAACCAAATCGATTCGGCGTTCAATCGGATAGACAAACCAGCACTCACGAACGCCATACCTGCGATACCAGGCACGCTTGAGCGTCCGATCGCGATGCTGCGTGGCAGGCGAGGCAACCTCGGCTACCAGATCGGGCGCGCCCCACACGTGGCTCCGAATAATCGATCGCCGCTCGTTTGAAATATGCCATCGTCGTCTCGGGGAAGGCAAGGAAAAGGTCATGCCAGCTATACTGTTTGAGTGTTGAAGATCGGGACTCAGGAGCTGTCCTCTCCGTACGTCGTCGCGCCGATGGCGGGGATGACGGATACCGCGTTCCGGCGCCTGGTAAAACGGCACGGCGGGTGCGGGTTGGTGGTGACCGAGATGGTCAGCTCCGAGGGGCTCGTGCGCGGGATCGACCGGACGCTCGAGTTTGCGGAGTACACCGAGGAAGAACGGCCGGTGTCGATTCAGATTTTCGGCGGCGATCCCGAGAAGATGGCGGACGCGGCGCAAATCGTCGAAGGGCTTGGCGCGAACATCGTCGACGCGAACATGGGTTGTCCGGTGCCGAAGATCGCGAAGCACAATGCCGGCTGCAGCCTGATGCGCGAGCCCGAGCACGCCGCGTCGGTGATCGCCGCGATGACAAAGCGCGTGAAGATTCCCGTCACCGTGAAGATGCGGGCCGGCTGGAACGATCAGTCGATCAATGCGCCCGAGCTGGCAAGGCGGGTGGAAGCTGCGGGCGCGTCTGCTGTTGCCGTGCACGGCCGCACCGCGGCGCAGTCGTACTCGGGGCAGTCGGACTGGAATCTCATCGATCGCGTCGCCGAGTCGGTGACGATCCCGGTTCTCGGGTCGGGCGACTGCATCGAGCCCGAGGACATCCTCGCGCGAATGGGCACCGGCGTCAGCGGCGTGCTGGTCGGGCGCGGCGTTCTCCGCAATCCGTGGATTCTCGCGCAGGCCTCCGATCTCGCCGCCGGCCGTCCCGCGCGCGAGGTGACGCTGGACGATCGCGGTAAGTTCCTGCTGGAGTACATGGATTTATTGCTGAGTGAAGACGACGGCGAAGTGGAGGGGTTCAGGCACAAGGCTGGCTCTGACGCTTCGGTAGGGCTCGGCTTTAGCCGAGCGTCTTCGCGTCACGAGCGCTGGGTCGTGAACAAACTGCGCGCGCTCATGTCCTGGTATTCCAAGGGTCTTCACAACGGCGGGCATTTGCGAACGGCGATCAATCACGCGGGGTCCATTGCGGAAGCGCGCGACATCATCGGTCAGTTCTTCACGACTGCAGATCCTGCACTGGTGGAAGCGGTCGAGCGCTAGCGTCGGGCGCCTGCGCGACGATGGTAGTATGCGATTGAGTTGCTCCATGGAGGTACCGCTGAACCCTCAAACCACCCTGCTTGGTCTGCACCTGTCCATGGTGTGACTGAGAGGGCGAAGCTAGCTGGACCTGATTCTTGGCCTTTCGCCCTAATCGCTCATCAATTGTCGTAGCTGCGGTTGCCGCCGCAGCAGTTCTGGCGTCGTTTGCCTGTGGCAGCGCGCCCGAGGACCAGCGTGTGAAGGCGGAATATGACAAGGAAACCGGAAAACTCAATCAATTGACCGTAAATGTTACTAAAGACGGTAAACCCAATATAACCAGCTATATGAACGGTACGAAGTTCCTGCGTATTGAGATCGATGCCAACGAAGACGGCAAGATCGATCGCTGGGAATACTACGGCGACGACCAGAGGCTCGAGCGCGTCGGTTTTTCTAGGGCGGACGACGGAAAAGTCGATGCCTGGGCGTTCCAGGGCCCGGATGGTTCCGTAGCCCGGGTCGAGGTTTCCACAAAGCGCGACGGGAAAGTGAACCGTACCGAGTTCTACGAGAAGGGCGCGCTCGCGCGGGCCGAGGAAGATACCGACACCGACGGCCGTGTCGACAAGTGGGAGCAGTATGAATCCGGCGCGCTCGTCAGCGTGTCGTTCGACACCACGAAATCCGGCAAGCCCACCACAACCATCGATTACAGAAAACCGTGATTCTGCTTGCACTCGACTTCGGTAGGGCGCAACTTCAGTTGCGCTGTTTTCTCCCATGAACACCCAATCCCGCACTGTTGAATCACTCGGCGAACGCCTTGTCTCCTCGTCGGCCGCCATGCGATACGTCATGCAGGAGATCGCGCGCGCCGCAGAGCGATCGGTCCACGTGCTGCTCAGCGGCGAGCGCGGCACCGGGCGTGAGACGCTCGCGCGCGCCATTCACGCACGCGGGCGGAACAACGACGGGCCGTTTGTCACCATCGACTGCGCGAAGTTCTCTGCGCAGGATCTCGAAGCGCACCTCTTCGCGACCAACGGCAACCACGGCGCGACCGAGCGCCGATCGGTCGAGCGCGTACGGCGTACGGCGCAGCTGTTCCAGTCGAAAGGGGGCACCCTCTTCCTGCAGAACCTCGTCGATTTGCCTGCGAGATTGCAGACGCGGCTGCTGCGCGTGCTCCGCGACGGCGAAGTCGTGATCATGGACGAGGGGACGCGCGTCGAGCTCGATCACCGCGTCATCACGGCCGGCGATGCCTCGTTCGACGTCGCCGCGCAGGACGGCCGGATGCTGCCGGATCTCTTCAAGCGCCTCTGCGGCATGCGCGTCGACGTGCCGGCGCTGCGCCAGCGCCGCGAAGACATCCCCAAGCTGGCCATTCATCTCTTGAACGTGCTGTGCGCGCGCGAGAACATTCCGGCGAAGCAGTTGAGCGACGCGGCGAAGAGCATGCTCGCGGCGCTCCCGTGGCGCGGCAACGGCGAAGAGCTGCGGCGGCTGCTCGAGGTGCTGATCATGCGCGCCTCGGCGGCGACGATCAGCCTGGACGATGTGCTGGCGAACGTGCGGCTCGACGGCCAGGCGACCTGGTTTGCGGTGGGCGGATCGCTCCGGGAAGCGCGAGCGCGGTTCGAGACCGAATACATTGCCGCGGTTGTTGCGCACCATCACGGGCGCATCCCTGAGGCGGCCAAGAGCCTGGGCATTCAGCGCAGCAACCTTTATAGGAAGATGCGGCGGCTGAACGTGCGGCCGAAGCCGCAGGCAGGAGCTTGACCGTGCAGCAATTCAGGTCGATAGTGATACGAATGAAATCGGCGCTCCGGGCCATTGTCCTTTCTGGGATCGTCATTGTCCTTACGATGGTCGGTGCCACCGCCTCGGCGCAAACGGTTGGACAGTGGTCGGAAGAGGATTTCATCGTCGTTCGCAATCCACGACACCCGTCGCGCGGGTCAGGGAGCGATGAGGCGAAGCTTGGGGAAGTAGGCCCGGTAACGGTTTGGGTCGCGGGTGAGGAGCGTGAGGCCTTCGACTGCCGCATGGGCGCCGATATAAAAATCTGGGAGCGGCGCTGTCTTTCTGCCGCCGCCCTTCTTATAAAGCGCAAAGCACTTACCGGCTAGAAAGGCTGCTTCCGACGGCAGTTGACGCCGCTGGAAGTAGCCAGAAGGCACGGCGGTTTCGAACTCTTCGATCCGGTTGTAGCCGATCGATGCTTCCGCATAGATAATCGGATTAATCATCAGCGGCGCGTCGCCTGCAGCCCGTTCGAGCGCCGATGCCGACCAATCGAGCCATTCCCGATCCTCCGTGATGAGATCCAGGAGGACATTGGTGTCGACCAAAACACCTGTCATCATTCACCACGCGTGAGGGCCATAATTTCATCCGTCGTCATGCCGGACGTTCCCGTCCCCCGCAAATGCTCGACAATCTCGCGGCCCCGGCTCTGCTTCCTGGCTTTTCGTATCCGGACGCTCTGGCCGACGACGTCGAACTCGACCTCGGTGTTCGGCAGCAAGCCAAGCCGCTTTCGGATGCCCAATGGAATAGTGACCTGCCCTTTGGATGTCAGCCTCATCAGTAAGACTCCTACAAGTAAGAGCATTACTTAGGGCGGCCGCGGTCAACCCCATGCCGGACACCTATATGGCCTTCATGGTATGGTTATATGTATGAAGACAACCGTAGAGATATCAGACACGCTCCTCGATGCGGCGCGGGGCGAGGCACGACGCACGCGCACAACCGTGCGCGCGCTCATCGAGTTGGGACTGCGTCGAGTGCTCGACGAACGGAAGAAGTCACAGCCGTTCCGGCTGCGACGAGCGACTTTTGAAGGGCGGGGCTTGCAACCGCCGTTTTCTGATGCCGACTGGGACACCATCCGGCAACGTGCCTATGAGGGGCGCGGCGCGTGATCGCCGTCGACACGAACCTGCTGGTCTACGCACACCGCGAAGATTCTCCGTGGCACGAAGTCGCGTACCGCCGCGTGTCCGAGCTCGCTGAAGGGCGCGCGGCGTGGGCGATTGCGTGGCCCTGCCTCCACGAATTTCTGGCGATCGTTACCCATCCGCGCATCTACAATCCGCCGACGCCGCCCGCTCAGGCGCTCGAGCAGGTATCGGCATGGCTGGAGGCCCCGTCCCTCGTCTTGCTGGCCGAATCGAGTGGATACTGGGAACAGCTACGGTCGCTCGTCGACGAAAGCCGCGTGAATGGTGCGCAGATCCACGACGCACGCATCGCAGCCCTCTGCCTTCAGCACGGCGTGAAGGAGTTATGGACCGCGGATCGCGATTTCAGCCGCTTCGCACGTTTGTCCACCCGCAACCCGCTCGTCGCGGTGTAATGCCGCACACTAAGTTACTTAAAGTCCCGTCAATTTATCCGACACGCCGCACATTTGGCGTGGGTGTATGTTTTTAGTTCGGTTCCGGCCCGCAGCTCGTTAACATCCACATAGTGGAAACCGCGATGGCCTGGTTGACGTCGACAGGCGGCGTGTTTCGCCACATTTTTCGGAAGCGAGAGACGGCGAAACGAGAGCCGAAACCAGAGCCCGATCTGATGATCGTCCGGCGCGGGCTGAGCCCATCGTTCTACTTCTTCTGTCACGTGTTCGCGAAGGAGCGCAACCTGGCCGTCGTGCCGGATAGACGCGTGCGCGACCGCCGGCGCCGCCAACGCGCGACCCCCACCATCGATCGGCGCGCGCTCGAACGCCGCGGCGAGCCGGTTCACTGGCCGTTCGAGGATTTCATCATCGTGCGGGATCCGAGGCGCACGCCGAGGCCTGAAGAATCCTAAGAAGA
>CAYHHH010000157.1:0-6238 GCA_964356125.1 uncultured Bifidobacteriaceae bacterium
GTGAAATCGGCGGCGTTCTTCCAGCGCTTCAGAAGATAGAGGACGAATGCACTCGTCATCACCGGTACGCTGCGGGCTTTCTGTCGTATGAGGCGGCGCCTGCCTTCGACCCCGCGCTGAAGACACAGCACGCGGGCGATTTCCCGCTTCTCTGGTTCGGCGTGTACGACGCAGCGCAGGAGCGCACGCTGGATGAGCTTGCCACTCCGAACGGCGGGGTCTCGGACGAGCGCTGGGAGCCTTCGATCCCGGCAGAGCACTACGCGCGCGTGTTCGACGAGCTCCAGGAGCTGATTCGAAACGGCGACACCTATCAGGTGAACTACACCTATCGCATGCGCGCGCGCCTCCAGTCCGATCCGTTCGCGTTGTTTCTGCGCCTCGCGGCTGCGCAGCTCCCGCCGTTCGGCGCGTACGTCGATACCGGCGAGTGGGCGATCTGCAGCGCATCGCCCGAGCTCTTCTTCCATCGTTCGGGCGATCGCGTCGAATCACGCCCGATGAAGGGGACCGCCGCGCGCGGGCTGTGGTTCGAGCAGGATCTCGATCACGCGAAGCGCCTGCTCGAATCCGACAAGGAGCGATCCGAGAACGTGATGATCGTTGACATGGTCCGCAACGATCTCGGGCGCGTGGCGCGCCCCGGAAGCGTGCGGGTGACGAACCTGTTCGACGTCGAGCGATACCCAACCGTGCTGCAGCTCACATCGACGGTCGCCGCCGAGACGGATGCCGGGCTCGTCGACCTCATGCGCGCGCTGTTTCCCGCCGCCTCCATCACCGGCACACCCAAAGCGGGCACGATGGAGATTATTGCGGGGGTGGAGTGTTCGCCGAGGCGCATCTATACCGGCACGATCGGGTTCGTGGAACCCGGCGGCCGATCGCAGTTCAACGTGGCGATACGCACGGTGCTTGTCAATCGCGCAACCGGTGAGGCCGAGTACGGCGTCGGTGGTGGAATTGTGGCCGACTCGAATCGTGAAGACGAGTGGAACGAGAGCCGGATTAAAGCGCGGGCCCTCGCCGCGCGGCCGCCGACCTTCGATCTGCTCGAAACGCTGCTGTGGACGCCCGAGGCAGGGTACCTGCTGCTCGGCCGTCACCTGAAGCGGCTCCTTCAGTCAGCCGACTACTTCGCCTTTCAAGCGGACGTGCTCGACATTCGAGATCGGCTCGAGCGCTATGCGGCCAGTCTGCCCGCGACGCCTCATCGTGTGAGGCTGGTCGTGTCCCGCCGCGGCGCCGCCGGCATTTCGTCGGCACAGCAGGATGTCGACGCCGGATTCCCTGCGCTCGCACTTGCCGCGGCGCCGGTCGATCCCTCGAATCCGTTTCTTTATCACAAGACGACGAACCGCACGGTGTACGAGGACGCGATTGCCGCGCGTCCTGGATTCCAGGATGTGCTGCTGTTCAACGACCGCGGCGAGATCACGGAATCGACGATCGCGAACGTGGTCGTCGAGATGGGTGGTGCGCTCGTGACGCCGCCGATTTCGTCGGGGCTGCTGCCGGGCACCCTGCGCGGGCATCTTCTCGATGAAGGGAAAATTCGAGAAAAAGTGATCACGGTTCAAGAGCTGAGCGCCGGCACCACCTGCTACCTGCTGAACTCCGTTCGCGGCTTTCACCCGGCCACGGTGGCTTACACTTTCGTGATTTCGTGTCCGTCCTTGTAAGTGTCTGGCGGACACGGATCGCGATTTCAGGCCCAAATCCATCGATCGTGGCCGGGTACAGATCCCGCTGTACGAAGAATCGTGGACGTGTCTGCCGCCAAATCGATGGCGCATTCCGAAGACCTTCTTTTCAGAGATGGACTCGGCGATCGACTGATCCTGCGCGACGCCCAGGGGCGGCCAGCGCAGGAGTGCCTACTGATCCGTTCGGAGCTCGCCTCGATACCCGCATTCGACTTCGCATTGAACGAGCGCCTGTGGCTCGTCGAGAAATTCGATCACCCGGCGTTCGTGACGGTGCGCAACATCACGCGCGAATCCGGCCGTCTGACGTCCATCAGTCTCATCCACGATCTGACGGGCGGCACGCGGCTTTCTGACGTTCTCGCGAAAGCGGCGTCCAGCGGCCAGCCGATTTCTGCCGGTGCGACCGCGTTCGTTCTCAAGGAAGTTCTCGACGGGCTCGCCGAGCTCCACCGCCAGAGCGGCGACCTCGCGCACGGCGCAATTGCGCCGGAGCGCATCGTGCTCGCCGACGGAAAGGTGCGTATCGCCGATTACGTGCTCGGCCCCGCTATCGAGCAGCTGCGCTTTACCACCGAACGATATTGGAAAGAGCTGCGCGTCGCGTTGCCAGCGTCGGCCGGTGGCGCTCGTCTCGATCGCCGCGTCGACGTCGTCCAGGCCGCGCTCATGGCGGTTGCGATGTTCGCCGGCCGCCCCTTGCGCGATGCGGAGCATCTTGGCGGCATCGGCGACGTGCTGATGAGCATCTCGGTACCGCAACCGATTCGCAACTGGCTGCTGCGTGCGCTTCACATGGATCCGCGGCGTGTGTTCGTCCACGCCGGAGAGGCGTCGCAGGCGCTGGTCGATGCCATGAAAGAGAGTGGCCTGCGAACCGCGCCGGGCGATCTCGATCTGCAGCAGTCGCGGTCGCTGCGAATTGCGCCCCCTGCAGGTCCAAGGCCGCCAGCCGCGGCACCCGCAACAAAGCCGACGACGACTGTGATGGTGAAGCCGGCGGCAACCGTAGCACCCGTGGTCAAATCGGCTCCCGCGCCGACGCAGAAGCGCGACGTCTGGCAGGCGCACGACGTCGATCCGCGCCAACACGTGCAGCCACGAAGGTCGACGGCAGCGACCCTGCGCGAGCCTGTCGGCCCGGGACTCAAGATGTTCGTGATGGTCGCGGTCATGATCGGATTGATGACCGTGGCTTTTACGGCCGCGCAGTACGTCCCGGCGCCCGAGTGGATGTTCGGGAACTCCGGCACGCTCGTCATCGAATCGAACCCGCAAGGCGTCAAGGTGTCGGTCAACGGAGCGCCGCAGGGTGTTACCCCGCTGACGCTCAAGGTCGAGGGCGGTATCCACGAAGTCGAAATGCACGGCCCGGGCAAGCCCAGGCTCTTTAAGGTGCATGTCACGCGAGGCGATCGCGTCGCGCAGTACGTCGAGTTCCCCGGCGTCCGCCGGTAATCACCCAATCCCATATAATTAAAGGTTCGCGATGGCTGTCATCCGACCTTTCCGCGCTGTTCGTCCAGATCCGGCCGCCGCGCCCCGAGTCGCCGCCGTACCCTACGACGTTGTCGATACCGAAGAAGCGCGCGCGCTGGCCCACGGCAACCCCGTCAGTTTTCTCCACGTGTCGCGCGCGGAAATCGATTTGCCCGCGGGCACCGATCCGCACGCCGATGTCGTGTACCGCGCAGCAGCCGGGCGATATCGCGCGTTGAAACAGGACGCGCCGCTCGTCCAGGACGCGGCGCCGGCGCTGTATCTCTATCACCTCGACGCCGCCGGGCACGGCCAGACGGGAGTGGCGGCGTGCTATTCGCTCGGCGAGTACGACAGCAACGTCATCAGGAAGCACGAGCGCACACGGCCGGACAAGGAAGACGATCGCACGCGGCATATGGTCGAGCTGCGCGCGCAGACCGGTCCCGTGTGTCTGGCGCACCGCCCGAACGTCCAGGTGGACGAGCTGTCCCGGCGCATCCGCTCGACCGAACAGCCGCTCGTCGATTTCACGGCGCTCGACGGCGTGCGTCATGCCATCTGGCGGGTCGATCCGACGCTGGTGCCGGCGCTTGTCGAGGCCTTCACGTCGGTCGACGCGCTCTACATCGCAGACGGACATCATCGCGCGGCGAGCGCGGCAAGGGCGCGCGACGCGATCCGCGATTCCGACGAAGTGCATTACTTCCTTGCGGTGGCGTTTCCGTCGGATCAACTTCGTATTCTTCCCTACAACCGCGTGGTGCAGGATCTCAAGGGTATGACGCCCGAGCATTTCCTCGGCGAGGTCGCGCGGACGTTCAACATGACGTCGGGCCCCGCCACCCCTTCACAGAAGGGGGAAGTCTCGATGTACGTCGCCGGCAAGTGGTACACGGTCGATCTCGAGAGCGCCGGGATTTCCGGCGCGAGCGTCATCGAGACGCTCGACGCCAACGTGCTGCAGGAGCGGCTGCTGAAGCCGATTCTCGGCATTCAGGATGTGCGCACCGACACGCGGATCGATTTCGTCGGGGGCGCGAAGGGCACACGAACGCTCGAACAGCTGGTTGACAGCGGGAAGATGGCGGCGGCGTTTTCGATGTATCCGGTGAGCCTGGTCGAGCTGATGGACGTGTCGGACGCCGGCGAGATCATGCCGCCGAAGTCGACGTGGTTCGAGCCCAAACTTCGAGATGGATTGCTGATTCATGAAATCTGAGCGCATCTTCAATTTCTCAGCCGGTCCTGCCGTGCTGCCGGTTCCCGCGCTCGAACAGGCGCAGCGCGACCTCGTGTCGCTGCCCGGCGTGGGGATGTCGATTCTCGAGGTCAGCCACCGGTCGAAGGTGTTCGAGGACGTGCTCGCGCGCGCCGAGGCCGACATCAGGCAGCTCGCCAACGTGCCCTCGAATTACCGTGTGCTGTTCCTGCAGGGGGGCGCCAGCCTGCAGTTCACGATGGTGCCGATGAATCTCCTGTCGGAGGGGAAGACGGCCGATTACCTCGTGACGGGTGCGTGGTCGTCGAAGGCCGCCGACGAAGCGAAGAAGATCGGCAAGGTGCACATTGCCGCGACGACGAAGGCGGAGCAGTTCACCCGCATCCCACGCGCGGAAGAGATCGTGCTGACGGCGGGTGCCGCGTACGTGCACATGACGTCGAACAACACGATTTACGGTACCGAGTGGAACGCGCTGCCGGACACCGGCGACGTTCCGCTCGTCAGCGATACCTCGTCGAACATGTTCAGCCGTCCGATTGACGTCTCGCGCCATGCGCTCATTTACGCCGGCGCGCAGAAGAACATGGGGCCGGCCGGCGTGACCGTCGTGATCGTCCGCGACGATCTGCTCGCGCGCTCGGCGGCGTCGCTGCCCGCGATGTTGAGCTACGCGGTGCACGCCGAGAACGGATCGATGTACAACACGCCGCCCGTCTTCGCGATTTACATGCTCGGGCTCGTCACCAGATGGCTGATTGGCCAGGGCGGCCTCGACGCGATCGCGGACGTGAACGAGCGGAAGGCGGGCACGCTGTACGCCGAGATCGATCGCACGGGTTTTTATCGCGGCACCGCGCAGAAAGACAGCCGGTCGCTGATGAACGTGACGTTCCGGCTTCCGAGCGAAGATCTCGAGAAACGGTTCATCAAGGACGCCGAAACGGCCGGCCTCGACGGGCTCAAGGGGCACCGATCGGTCGGCGGCATCCGGGCCTCCATTTACAACGCCTTCCCCGAAACGGGGATCGACGCGCTCACCGGATTCATGAAGGACTTCGAAGGGCGCAACGGATGATGTGGTAGGCTGTCGCGTGCTCCGGCAGCTTGCCTGGTGCCTGTTGACGTCTGCCATCGTGACGCAGGTCGCCGTCTTCAGCACCACCATCTTTCTCCATCGCAGCGCGACGCATAAGGCGATTGAGCTCCACCCGGCGGTGGCGTTCGTCTTCCGTCTGTGCCTGTGGATCACGACCGGCATCTGCACGCGCGAGTGGGTCGCCGTGCACCGCAAGCACCACGCGTTCACCGAGATCGAAGGGGATCCGCACAGCCCGCATCTGAGCGGCTTCTGGTCGGTGCAGCTCGGCAACGTGTTCCACTACCTCAAGGAAGCGAAGAATCCCGAGACGCTCGAGCGGTACGCGAGAGACATCGAAGAGGATGTCTTCGATCGCGTGGTGTTCAGGTTCGGCTTCCTGGGGCCGTTACTGGGAATCGCGGGACTCTGCTACGTGCTGGGGCTCTGGTGGGGATTGCTTGCCGCGGGGCTTCACCTGTTCATGTACGTCTTCGTGCTCTCCTCGTCGATCAATGGCCTGTGCCATTACATCGGTTACAGAAACTTCGACAACACGGCCACGAATATCAGATGGGTCGCACTGCTCACCGGTGGGGAAGGGCTTCACAACAACCACCACGGGCATCCGCGCAGCCCGAAGTTCAGCTTTCGGCCCAGCGAGATCGATCCGTCGTGGCCGATTATCCGGCTGCTGATCGCCCTGCGCCTCGCGCAACCCTACAAGACCATCGACGAAATTCACGGAACGTA
>CAYHHH010000157.1:6338-8371 GCA_964356125.1 uncultured Bifidobacteriaceae bacterium
TCGCCCTGCGCCTCGCGCAACCCTACAAGACCATCGACGAAATTCACGGAACGTAGGCGGGTCCAAAGAACAGGACCCGCCCTACGTACCTCCTGTTTAAAAAAGTACGTAGGCCGGGTCTTGCCTTGTAGACCCGGCTACACGCCGGGTGTGGGGAACCGTCTGCGCCTGCGGCGCCTTCGGCGCGGCGGTGCATCGGCCGGCGGCGCGAGATCGTCGCCCGCTTCCGGCCCCGCCGTGGCCGCTTCGGCCTGCAGCGCGCGCCATGACTCGACGAGCGCCGGCGCGTTGCCGTGCAGCTCGAGCCACATGAGCGCGGCCGGAAACGCCGTGCGGTGCATGATGCCGCGCTTGTGGCGCGCCGAGGCATTCGGATCGCGCAGGTGCCGCTGGAGCATCAGCATTTGCCGCAGGTACTCCACGTCGCGCCGCGCGAGCGGCAGAATGCCGAAGCGCGCACCAAGCTCTTTCGTGCGGCCGTGGTGCTGGTCGAGCAATCCCAATGGAATGAGCAGCGAGCCGAGCAGGATCGCGTTGCCGAGCGACTCGGGATTGCGCTTGAACGCGCGGCGATGATTGTCGATGGCCGCCAGCGACTGCCAGAACGTGTCGGTGATGCGGCCGGGCACTTCCGGCGCGAGCGCCGCGAGCAACCCCGTTTCGACGAGCATGCGGAACGTTCTCTCCGCCGCTCCGGCGCGCATCACCTTGTAGATTTCCTCCATCAGGCGCGCCGGCGCGCTGCGCGCGAGCTCGCCGTGGTACCGGTCGATCGCCTGCAGGATAGGGCCGTCTATTCTGAAGTCGAGCCGCGCCGCCAGCGCGATCGCGCGCAGCATGCGCACCGGATCTTCCTGGAAGCGCTCGTCGGGAACGCCGATGCAGCGGATGAGGCCGGCGCGGATGTCGTCGAGGCCGCCCACATAGTCGATGATCGATCGCGTCTCGATGTCGTAGAAGAGCGCGTTCAGCGTGAAGTCGCGGCGAAACGCGTCCTCTTCGGGCGTGCCGAACGTGTTGTCGTGGTGAACGAGTAGATCCGGATCGTCCACTGCCGCGCTCGGAGGCGTCGCGACAGGCGGCGCCGGCATGGGCTCTTCTTCGGTGCCGGCAGGGACCTGCCGCCGGAATGTCGCGACCTCGATGACTTTCAGGCCGAACTTCACGTGCGCGAGCCGGAAGCGGCGCCCGATGATCCAGCAGTTCCGGAAGAGGCGCTTCACCTGGTAGGGGTGCGCCGAGGTGCCGATGTCGAAGTCTTTCGGCGTCCGGCCGAGCAGCAGGTCTCGCACGCTGCCGCCGACGAGATAGGCGATGTGGTCGTACTGCTGAAGCCGGTACAGCACCTTGAGCGCGTCTGCGTCGATCTGTTGGCGTGAAATCGGATGATCGCTGCGTGGGATGATGACAGGTTCGGGCATCAGGGCTTGGCTTCTCTCCAATTAGGTCCGATTCCCACGTCCACCGTCAACGGCACGTTCAAGGACGCCGCGCCCTGCATCGCTTCCCGCACCTGTTCCGCGACGGCGGTTGCTATTCCCTCGGGACTTTCAATCAACAGCTCGTCGTGCACCGTCAGAATCATCCGGGCTCTCTGCCCTTTGCTCTCAGCTCTATCAGTGCGAAGCGCCTCGTCCACGCGCAGCATCGCCTTTTTCAGGATGTCGGCGGCGCTGCCTTGAATGGGGAAGTTCACCGTCATCCGCTCGGCGCCCTGGCGGATCTGGCCGTTGCGGCTGTTCAGCTCGGGCACCATGCGCCGCCGGCCGAACATGGTCTCCACGAAGCCCCGGGTGCGGGCCGTTTCAATGGTACCGTCGATGAACGCCCGCACGCGCGGAAATCCGCCGAAGTAGGCGTCGATGAACTCCTGGGCGGCACCGGGCGACACGCCGATGGCGCGCGCCAGCGTGAACGCGGTCTTGCCGTAGAGCAGGGCGTAGTTGATGATCTTCGCCCGCCGGCGCAGCTCGTGTTTGTCGAGGCCGCTGTCGGACCCGAATACTTTCAGCGCGGTTCGGTCGTGGATGTCT
>CAYHHH010000158.1:0-8160 GCA_964356125.1 uncultured Bifidobacteriaceae bacterium
CCGGGAACGCCATTCTCTCAAGCTTCAGGTGGTCCGAAAAACGCCGAGCAGGTCAACGGTGTGCGCTGTTGGAGAAGACCTATGCTTCGCAAGTGGCTCGACGGCATCGCTGCGATAGCAATGATCTCGGCGTCGGTGTTTGTGATCTGGTCAACCGGGTTTCGGGCGTCGGCAGCGAAGCCGCATGCTCGCCCTGAGCGGCCCCTCCCCTCAGAACCTGTGCGCATCGAGGGAGTTGCATTTCAGGGTAACCGGTCCGCTCCCGTTGTCATCACCGAGTTCTCTGACTTTCAGTGCCCATTCTGCTCGAAGTTCAGTCGGGAAATCCTCCCTGAACTCGTGCGCGATTACGTCGACACGGGCATCGCAATCTTGGCTTTCCGGCATTTTCCGCTCACAAACGCTCACCCGTTCGCCCAGGACGCAGCGATTGCATCAACCTGCGCAGCGCGGCAAGGCCGTTTCTGGGAGCTTCACGATCTCCTGTTTCGCAGCAGCGCCACTCTCAGTGCCAACACCGTGCGCGAGGACATCAGAGCAGCAGGCCTCGGCGGGCCTGCTCTTGAATCGTGCTTGGCAAGCAAAGAAGTCGCAGATCAGGTTGCCAACGATGTCGCCGCGGGCCAAGTTCTGGGCGTGACAGGAACGCCCGCGATTCTAGTAGGCGCACGCCTCGACGACAGCCTTATGAAACTCACGGCACGTATTGCCGGCGCCCGCCCAATCTCAGAATTCAGGGCGGCTATCGATTCCATTGTTAACACGAAAAGCAATCGGTAATCCGAAAGGAATAGGAGTAAGCAGTCATAAATCAAGGAGGCTCCGTGAAGTCACTTCGTCTTATCTCGTTCGTCGTGTTCATGCTCGCAGTTGGCTGGTCCCAGCAAGTTCGGGCATACAGCCTGTTTCAGTGTCCGCAAACGCCCGGATGCGTGTGCTACACCCACGCGAGCCAAGTGTGGGTGGAGATGTTCTGTGACGGAGGCGAATGGTACCCTGACGAATGCAGTGCCTTCCAAGCTGAATGTAACAGCTACTGCGCGCTATACGGGCCGGCGGTTAACGAATGTAACGAGTACTTCGGATATGGCGACTGCGAGTGCAAGATAATTGAATGAGTCGCTCCACTCGCTGTTCTCTGGAGCGGCGGGGCAATGACGCTATAGGCGCCGAGGCAGCGAGCCTGCCTCGGCTTTCCTTGGGTTGGTCTGACGTCCCAGGAGATCCATTGATTCCAATCCGACGCAGGACCCTGACAGCCCCGTGGGGCGAGCCCAGCGCCGCAGCTGAGGTGGCCTGGGCCCGTGCTGTCCTCCGGTTCTCTTCGGCTTGCGCCCTCGTCGTTGCTACACACATGGTCGCCGCAGATGGTCGCCTCGTGGCGCTGGCGCAGCAGCCACCGACGTTCCGAACCGGTGTCAGCGTTATGCGCGTCGATGTGTCGGCTGTGGATAGGAAGGGCGTCCCCATTCGCGGCCTGACGGCCTCGGATTTCACCGTGCTCGAGGACGGCAAGCCGCGTCCCATCGTCGGCTTTGAAGCCGTGGATCTCCCGGGTGCGCTGCTGGACCCGGAAGCGGCCGAGTGGGTGAAGGATGCGCCGCGCGACGTCATCACAAACAGCGTGGACGCCGACCGGCTGTTCCTGATCGTGATGGACGACGTGACGATGCCGTGGCATCCGGGGCTCATTGAGGACGCCAAGCAGATTGCACGCACGGTTGTCTCGCAGCTTGGAGAACACGATCGCGCCGCAGTGGTGTTTGCGCGTAACAGCAGCAACGCTCAGCCATTCACAGCGGATCACGCAAAGCTGCTGGCCGCCATCGACGCGACGGGACCGGGCCTCGTCGATTGGTTCAACTTCGGCGGCGCGGATGTCCATCACATTAAGAATGTCGTGCATACGCTGAACACGGCGATTGACGTCATGTCGGGCGCGCCGCAGTTGCGCAAGTCTCTGGTGTTCATCAGTAGCGGTGTGCCGTTCTCTGGCCTCTACACTGGGGGCCAGGTCAGGATACCGATCGACCGCAGCCTCGTCGACGATCTGCGTCTTGAACTGAGAACCCTGTACCAAGTGGCGAACCGGGGCCAGGTACGCGTATATCCCTTTACTCCTGGTGGGGCTCTGGGCTTCGAGACGTACTTGCATCGACACGCGCAATCCGCCATGGACTTCGACAACGCAGGGCGGGTTGCCTCAGCGGCCGAGCGAACGCTCACCTTGATGGCCAACCAGACGGGCGGCCGCGCGACCGTCGGCAACACGAAGGCGGAGACTGGCATCGCGCGCCTGTTCGAAGACAGCCGCGCCTACTACATCATCGGCTTCGAGCGCGCCAGCGATCGGCCAGGCAATCACAGCCTGAAGATCCGCACGACGCGGAAGGATGCCGAGGTGCACACGCGCAACTCCTACGAGATCACGGCACCGAAAGCGCCGAACCCGAAGCGCCCTGTCACGCCAATCGACGAGTCCATCCGCAGCGTGCTGCCGCAGGACGAGCTGCCGATGCGCGTGGCGACGACCGTGCTGCGGTCGGAAGAGGACAAGACAGGCACCGTGGCGGTCGCGGTGGGCATCAACCAGCCGGCGGAGAACGTCACCGCGCCGGAGCGCATCACCGCCCAAGTGAACGTGTACAAGATCGACGGCACGTTCGTCACGAACCGAAAGCTCGACGCGCAAGCGACGCTGAAACCTGACAGCGCCGGACGAGCGGAGTACGAGTTGCTGACGCGCTTCACGCTGCCCACCGGTCGCTATCAGCTGCGCGTCGCCGCGGAGAACCCGCGCCTGAACTTGCGCGGCAGCGTGTTCGCGGATGTAGATGTTCCGAACTTCTCCCGTGATGAAGTGACGCTGTCACCGCTGGTGCTGTCGATGTCGCCGGCGCCGCAGGCGGCGCCACAGGATGCGTTTGCCGGCGACCTGCCGACGATTCCGACGTCGCACAGAACATTCAGCGGCACGGACATCGTCTCGATCCTGGCGAGAACGCATCAGGGCCGCAGCGAGCCAACGGTTGCGGTGGCGCTCGAAGCGAAGATCGCGGACTCGCGGAACGGGGCGGTCTTCAGCCTGTCGGACCGCAGGGGGCCACCCGCAGGCGCGGGCCGCTCGGTTGACTGGACGTTTGATCTGCCCGTCGCGACATTGGCGACGGGCGACTATCTGCTTACGGTCACGGCGCGTGTCGGAACGGAGACGTCGATACGCACTGTCAGGTTCTCAAGACGCTGAAGCTGAGCCGATCCGGCCATTTGCCTACTCAAGCAGCGCTGCGACCTCGTCCAGCAGAGCCGGCAGGTGGCCTTCGATGACGCCCCACACTGTGGCGTCGTCGATCGCGTCGTAACCGTGAATGATCCGGTTGCGGAAGCCCACGATACGCGGGAGATGGCCGATGCGCGCAGCGGTCTCCTGGTCGGCGGCGGCGAGTCGGCTGAGGGCTTCGCCAATCACTTCGAACTCTCGCTCGACGGCCTTGCGAAACTGACGGTCGGCCTCGTAGTCCGCGAACGTGCGTCCCTGGCACCAGCCGAGGATGCTGCGCCCTGACTCGAGCACGTCAAACAGCAGCTTCTTCGCTCGTTTGTCCATACACAAGTTGCCGCGTGGCTTCGACGTGTCGACGGAAATAGGGATTGCGCATCGCCTGTTCAGTCACCAGATCGACGCGGCGCCCGAACAACCGCTCGAGGGCGTCGGCGAAGTCCAGATACCGGTCGGCATACGCGCCGGTCGGCGCGCGGTCGGCCATGTCGACGACGAAGTCGACGTCACTTGCGGCGTGCATTTGATTTGAAGCCGCCGACCCGAACACGTACAGGCGCCGCACGCCAAAGCGACGGCAGAGTTCTGCCAGTGCGGCACGGTGCTGTTCGATGAGGGGCGGCACGGGGCTATCTTACTGCGGCCGCTCAGATTCTTGCCGCCAACGAAAACGGGGCGGACCGTCTCCAGTCCGCCCCGCCCATGATCTTGATCTTCGCGAAGCCCGGAGGTCTTCTCCGTGCCTCCGCGTCTCCGCGTGAGCTATTCCTGGCTCCGCCGCGGCCGCATGTTCGACGCCAGCACGCGCTTGCGCAGTCGCAGGCTCTTCGGCGTCACTTCCACCAGCTCATCGTCATTAATAAACTCGATCGCCTGCTCGAGACCCATCTTGCGCGGCGGGATGAGGCGGATCGCTTCGTCGGCGGAGGAGGCGCGCATGTTCGTCTGCTTCTTTTCCTTGCAGATGTTCACGTCGAGGTCGTTCTCGCGCGCATTCTCGCCGATGATCATGCCTTCGTACACTTCCGTCGTCGGGTCGATGAAGATCTCGCCGCGCTCCTGAAGCGCCGCGATGGCGTTGGCGGTGGATTTGCCCTGACGATCCGAGACGAGCGCGCCGTTCTGACGCGATCCGATCGGGCCATGCCACGGCTCCCAGCCATGGAAGATGTGATTCATGATGCCGGTGCCGCGCGTCTCCGTGAGGAACTGCGAGCGGAAGCCGATCAGGCCGCGCGCCGGAATGCGGAACTCGAGACGCGTGCGACCGCTGCCGTGGCTGACCATCTTGGTCATCGTGCCCTTGCGCATGCCCACCTGCGCAATGACCACGCCCTGGAAGTCGTCGGCGACGTCGATCACGAGATCCTCAACCGGTTCGCACCGCGCGCCGTTGATGTCCTTGGTGACGATCTCAGGACGCGAGACCTGAATCTCGTAGCCTTCGCGACGCATCATCTCGATGAGAATCGAGAGCTGCAGTTCGCCACGGCCGAACACCTTCATCTGCTCGGGCGTATCGGTCGGCTCGACCTTGATCGAGACGTTCGCGATCAGTTCCTTGTCAAGACGGTCCTTGATCTGACGCGACGTGACGTAGGTGCCGTCACGACCGGAGAACGGGCCGGTGTTGACGCCGAAGATCATCGACACGGTCGGTTCGTCCACCGCGACGTGCGCCAGGCGGACCGGATTCTCGTCGGCGCCAATGGTCTCGCCGATCATGATGTTTTCGATGCCCGCCAGGCAGATGATGTCGCCCGCGCCGGCTTCGTTCACGTCCATGCGCTTCAGGCCGTCGAACATGAAGAGCTTGGTGACCTTGGTCTTATGAATGCTGCCGTCGATTTTGCAGACCGAGATCGGATCGCCGACCTTCACCGTGCCGTTGAACACGCGCGCGATGGCGATGCGGCCGAGGTAGTCGCTCGAGTCGAGATTCGCGACCAGCGCCTGCAGCGGCGCCGTCTGGCTGCCGCGCGGCGGCGGAATGTGCGAGATGACCGAGTCGAACAGCGGCTTGAGGTCTTCGCCCGGCACCGTGATGTCGAGCGTCGCCGTGCCGTCACGCGCCACGCAATACAGCACGGGGAAGTCGAGCTGGTCTTCCGTCGCGTCGAGGTCGATGAACAAGTCGTAGATCTCGTTCAGCACTTCCTGCGCGCGCGCGTCCGGCCGGTCGATCTTGTTCATGACGACGATCGGCGTCAGCCGGCGTTCGAGGGCTTTTCGCAGCACGAAGCGCGTCTGGGGCAGCGGACCTTCCGAGGCGTCCACCAGGAGCATGACGCCGTCAACCATCGACAGCACGCGCTCGACCTCACCGCCGAAGTCGGCGTGGCCGGGGGTGTCGACGATGTTGATCAGGTGATCCTTGTAGTGCACGGCCGTGTTTTTGGCCAGAATGGTGATCCCGCGCTCCCGCTCGAGGTCGTTCGAGTCCATTACGCGCTCGACGAGGCGCTCGTTCGCGCGAAAAGTGCCGGCCTGGCGAAGCAAAGCGTCCACGAGCGTCGTCTTTCCATGGTCAACGTGGGCAATGATGGCGATGTTGCGCCGGAGCTGATTGGCGATCCCCTGCGACTTCGAATGCGGTAAAGACATCCAATCAGTATATTGCACGGGTGCGAACTGGTGCGAACTGGTGCGAACTGGTGCGGGCAGGTGCGAACGGGTGCGGATCTTGCAATCGTGGAGCCCCGGACCTTTAGGTCCGGGGTTAGGCCGGATCTGAAGGTCCGGCCCTCCAAATGGTCCGGATGGAGCGTAAATGGACGATCGTCGTGGGTTTCTGAGCAAATTCATCGCGGGCGGGGTCGCGTTCATAGGGGCGGGGCTCGCCGGGCTGGCTGGGCTGGCCTCGGTCCCGAAAGCCACGGACACCGCCAAACGGTGGCGAAAAGCGGCGTCGATGTTCGATCTTGGAAACAAACCGCTGTTGGTGGTGATGGCCGAGCGGCATCAGGACGGCTGGTACGAGACCCAGCAGCAGACCGTGGTCTTCATCGACAAGGACGAGTCGGGGAAGGGCTACCGGGCGCTATCGGCGACCTGCACCCACCTCGGCTGCGGCGTGTCGTGGGACGACGCGAAGAAGCAGTTTCTGTGTCCGTGTCACAAGGGCGTGTTCGACCGGAGCGGCAAGGTGGTGTCTGGGCCCCCGCCTCGCGCCATGGACCAGTTTGAAGCGCGCCTGAATGACAAGACCGGCGACATCGAGGTGCAGCTGTGAGGGCCTGGCTGAAACGCGTCGCTGAAGAACACGTGCCCGCGGGCACGGGCTGGTCGTTCACGCTTGGGATGGTGCTGCTGTTCGGCATCGTGCTGCAGCTCATCACCGGCATCGCGCTGGCGCTCTACTACGCGCCGACGCCGGATCACGCGTGGTCGAGCGTGCGCTACATCATGTCGGACGTCCGGTTCGGCTGGCTCGTACGCGGGCTGCACTTCTGGGGGGCTACGCTGGTGGTGGTCGCCGCCGCGCTGCACCTGCTGCGCGTCGTGATCATGGGCAGCTACCGCAAGCCGCGCCAGGCCAACTGGGTCATCGGCCTCGCGCTGCTCGTCGTCATCCTGTTCTTTGCGATGAGCGGCTACCTGCTGCCGTGGGACCAGCGCGGCTACTGGGCGACGGTCGTGCGCGTCGGCATTGCCGGGCTCACGCCGTTCATGGGCGACTTCGCGAAGAACATGATGCGCGGCGGTCCGGACATCGGCGCGTTGACGCTGATGCGGTGGTACACGTTGCACGTGATGGTGCTGCCGCTCGCGGCCATCGGACTGATCACGGCGCACATGTACTTCCGGTTCCGCGACGGGCTGTCGGGTCCGGTGAAGGCGGGCAAAGGCACGGGCCACGCGTACTTCCCGTTCCACGTGTCGCGCGAAGTCATCGCGATGCTGGTGGCGTTCGCCGTGCTTATCGTGCTCGCGATCAAGGGCGTGCCGGCGCTCGAGCCGCAGGCCGATCCGACTGACAGCACCTACATCCCGCGCCCCGAGTGGTACTTCGCCGGTCTGTTTCAGTTCGTGAAGCTCTTCCCCGGCAAGTGGGAAGTGGTTGGCGCGCTGTTTCTACCGGGCGCCGCGGCGTCGCTGCTGATGCTGCTGCCGTGGCTCGACAAGGGGCGCACGCGCGCGTTCGCCGATCGCAAGCCCGTGCTCCTCGGATTCGGCGTGCTGTTCGTCAGCGTCGTCGCGCTGACGACGATCGGAGCGCTGGATCAACCGCAGCGACAGGGCGACAAGTGGAATCACCGCGAGATCGCCGGTGTGACGTGGATGGCCGCGGATCGCTGCGTGAAGTGCCACAAGGCCGACGGCGTGGCGTCGCCGATCGAGGGCGGTCGCATCAGCAAGCCGCAGGACTGGGTGAAGGCGCACGTGCTCGATCCCGAGATGATCACTGCGGGCCTGCGCGACGTGCCGTCACACAACGAGCGCGAGACCGAGGCGATCGTCGCCGCCGTGGCGAAGATGCGCGGCGGCCCGATGCCCGCAGTTGACGACACCGACATACAGATGGCGCAGATTCTCAGCCGCCACTGCCTCAGCTGTCACATCGTCGACGGCGTCGGCAGCAAGACGAACGACGACCTCACGCACATCGGGAAGAAGCGAACGGCGGCGGAAATTGCTCCGCGCATCGCGAATCCGAAGATGCTGAAGCCAAACTCCGACATGCCGGCGTTCGAGACGAAGCTCACGGCCGAGGAGATTCAGAAACTCGCGGCGTGGCTCGCGGCGCACAAGTAGATCAAGACCGCAGAGCGTTTCACCATGGAGAGCCATGGAGCTCCATGGAGAAGAGCTCACTGCACGCTGAGGGCCTGGCGGCCCGGCTACGCCGGGCTGACGACGAGTGAGCAAGACCAAGAACG
>CAYHHH010000159.1:0-8150 GCA_964356125.1 uncultured Bifidobacteriaceae bacterium
GTGGCTCGTAGACGGATCGCGCTTGACGTGGAGTACCGCTTCATAGAAGGCACGGGCAGCCGTCGACGTCGTTGGCCGCGAAGCGGCCAACGCGCGAGACCCCAAGAGCGAAAATACAAGAGGCTCACGATCCCCGGCCCTCTTGTATTTCCGCTCTTGGGGTCTCGCGGACGCGCCTGCGGCGCGCGTCGACGGCCGCCACGGCGCCCACTGACGCTGCCGGAGGAGAAATGCATTTCTCCGTGCGTCTCCGTGTCCCCGTGACTCCGTGTTGAGATAGCTCTGCGCCCTCTCCCGCTAACTCTGATATCTAAACAGGTACTGCAGCTTCGTGAAAATTGCGCGGTTTGTGCGCGTGTAGGCGTCGGTCGGGAAGACGCGTGCGTTGATCTGGTCGCCATGGCGATACCGCGTGTCGAAGCCGAGATAGAACACCGTCCCCGCGTTCACGCGGTAGGTCAGCAGCAGGTTCTCTCCGACGGTCTTGTCGAGCGTGTTGTGCTCGGTGATGTTGCGGACGAGCAGCCGTTCGGTGAACTGGTAGGTGGACAGCGATCGCAGAATCTTGACGTCGAACTCCTGCCGCCCGGCGCGCGCGTCGCGGAAGCGGCTGGCGGCGATGCTGAAGTCCGACTGAAAGCGCGGCACCGGCCGAAGCGCGATCGCCACGTCCCAGGCGGTTGTCCTTCCCAGGAACGGATCGGTCACGAACCGGATCTGATCGCCGGCGTTCATCGTGGCCGTCACCGTCAGGCGCCGGCTGGTCGCCATGCTGATCGCCGCCGAGTATCTCGTCTTCCAGAAGTCGATCGCGCGATACCGCTCCATATCGCGTGAGACGCCGGCCTCGGCGGTGACGTTCTTCGCGAACGTGAAGCTGCCGGTCAGGCCGCTCGTCTCCTCCTGCAGCGTGCCGTCGAACTGATAGTTCCGCATATGGTTCAGCCTGGGCGCCCAGCTGATGAGCCAGTTCTCCGGCCACCACCGATACGACAGATTGCCGAGCGTCTGCCGCTGATCGGTGCGCCGCACGAACCCCACGTCCGTCCGCAGATCCGGGCTGATGGCGTTGCTGATGAGCGAGTAGCTGACGTTGCGGCCCGCCTTCCGCAGGTTGAAGTCGTAGAAGTGCCCCTTGCGCTGCACGCCGGCCGCATCGCGATGGTCGGTGGCAATCACGCGCGCGAAAAACCGGTGCGTCCGCCCGAATGCGAAATCGCCGTCGCCGCCGATCGCGCGGCTGTGCTGGTTCATGAACTCACGGTTCGTGAAGATGAGGCTCGCCGTCGACTCGCGGTAGAGATCGTAGCGGGCGCGGCCGACGATAAATTGTGCGGTGCGGCCGAACGCCGGGTCCTGCCGGTTGTCGACGCGCCCCGGCGCCTCGTCATTCGCGACGAGCAGCCCCAGGGTCGTCTTGCCGACTTTCCCCGACAGCTTCGCGCCATAGCGCGGATCGACGATGGTGCGCGTGTGAATAAAGGTGACCGGCCCGACGATCCGGAAGATCTCCTGCCCTTCGAGAAAAAATGGACGAAGCTCGGGATACAGCACGGGAAACCGCTGGTTGATTTCGATCTGCTGGCGATCGGATTCGATCTGCGAGAAGTCGGGGTTGTAGGTGAAGTCGAACGTCAGATTGGAGGTCACGCCGTACTTCACGTTGGCGCCAGCCTCTCTCACGGTCTCGGATCGGAACTCGCCGGCCGCATTCAGCCGCCCGACCTGAAGGGCCGTCACCGTCGGCAGCAGCTCGAGGTTCCGGCTCGCGGAGAGATTCGTCATGCCGTCGAGCGTGCCCATCTGCCCGAGCTCGCTCATCACATCGCGCGAGATCGGCGCCCATACGACGCTCTCGTCTTTGCCTTCGATGTCGCGCTCGATCTGCAGCCCCCACCGGTGCGCTTCACCGGCCCCGCGCGGGGGATACCGCAGGCTCTTGAACGGCACGGCAAACTCCGCGGTCCATCCGTCGCTCGTCAGCACACCGGCCGACGCGAAGAGCACATTCCACGACAGGTCGCCGGGGCCCGAGGCGCTTGCGGCCGCTGCCGCGCCGGTGCCGCCGCTGGCAACCAGCGCGTCCCCCTGCACGCCGTACGCGTTGATCGCGAACCTGTAGCCCCGCTGCTGGTCGCGAAAGGGATCGAAGATCACCGACACGCGATCGTCATTCCAGATCTGGTCGCGATCCACACGGTTGGCGCGGACGATCGACGCCTCGGAGTAATAGGCGTGGATGCCGACATACAGCCGCTCGCTGTCGTAGGCGATGTACACCTCGGTGCGCTCGGTTGCCGGCGTGCCGTCGAGCGGCCGGCGCTGCACGAATTCCGTGATACGTGCGGCGTTCGCCCAGGACGGATCGTCGAGACGCCCGTCGATCGTCGGAGGTTTCAGCACGCGCGCGGGTTTGACCGTCGGCCCCTGCGCGAACGCGGTGCCGCCGCCCAGCACCAGCACGGCAGCGATCACCCGCACCCAACGCACCTGTCGCACCCAACGCACCTAACGCCCCCAACGCACCTAGGAGCCGTTGTGGAGGCGCTCGAAGATTGGACGGAGACGAGCCGCCGTCGCACCCAGATCTTCGGGCAGCACGCGCGTCTCCCCCACCGCCGTCATGAAGTTCGTATCGCCCGACCAGCGGGGCACCAGGTGAATGTGCAGATGGTTCTCGATGCCGGCGCCCGCCGCTTTCCCGAGGTTGATGCCGACGTTGATGCCCTGCGGCCGATACGCCTCGTTCAGCGCCATCTCCGACAGGCGCGTCAGTTGCATCAGCTCTGTCTGCTCTTCGGGCGTCAGCGCCTCGAGCGCGGCGAGGTGCCGCATGGGCACCACCATCAGGTGGCCGTTGTTATAAGGATAGAGATTGAGGATGACGTAGGCGGCGCGGCCGCGAAGGACCACAAGGTCATCGCCTGGCCCGCCGGAGCCGGGCGGCGAAGGCGGCCGGCCCGCGCTCGCGTCGCAGAAGATGCAGTCGGACGCCGGAACCTGAGCAGCGGTCACGTAACTGAGGCGCCACGGCGCCCATAAACGATCCATGACGGGATTGGGGATTTGGGATTGGGGATTAGGCGTGACGGCGCGACAGAACCAATCCCTAATCCCGAATCCCGAATCCCTCAGACTTGTGGAGGCTCTTGATTGATCAGTTCTTTCAGTTCCTTGCCGGGCTTGAAGTACGGCACTTTCTTCGGCGGCACGTCCACCTTGTCGCCGGTCTTCGGGTTGCGCCCCTTCCGCGGCTCGCGCCGTCGGAGGCGGAAACTGCCGAATCCGCGCAGCTCGATCTTCTCGCCGCGATGGAGCGCGGTGATGATGCTGCGGAAGACCGTGTCGACGATCACCTCGGAGTGCTTCTTGGTGAGGTCCGAGACGCGCGACACTTCCTCAACGAGCTCGGCCTTCGTCATGCTCCCGCCGAGAGCCGCGGCAACCTCGTGCTCGTCCATTTTTTCCTCGCGGGGGCCCCGACGCCCCGCTCCACGCCGCTTCGCTTGCGGGGCCCCTTCGCCCCGCGCCGCTCGCGGCTTTACGCCTTTGCTTTGAAGTGATCGCCGAGCGTCGCTTCGCCTGTGCCGATCTTCTCCGAGTACTCTTCCCAGTCGGTGCGGAACTCGTCCGACTTCAGCGCGCGAATGCTGAGGCCGATCTTCCGCTCGCCGGGGACGAGCTTGATGATCTTCATCGGGTACGTCTGATCGACATTGAGCTCGATCTTCTCGGCGCCCTTCGTCTCGTCCAGTTCGGACACGTGGATGAGACCCTCGATGCCTTCGTCCAGCTCGACGAACGCGCCGAAGTTGGTGACGCGCACCACCTTGCCTTCGATCGTCTGACCGACCTGATGCCGCGAGAAGAAGTCGTCCCAGATATCGGTCGCAAGCTGCTTCAGCCCCAGTGAGAGGCGCTGGTTCTCGGCGTCGATGTTGAGGACCATCGCCTCGACCTTGTCGCCCTTCTTCAGCACTTCGGACGGATGCTTGATGCGCTTGCTCCACGACATGTCGGAGATGTGGATGAGGCCGTCGATGTCGTCCTCGACTTCGACGAACGCGCCGAATTCGGTGAGGTTGCGCACCTTGCCCACGATCTTCGCGCCGACCGGATACTTCTCGGCGAGCTCGTGCCACGGGTTGGTCTCGACCTGCTTGAGGCCGAGCGAAATGCGCCGCGCGGTCGCATCCACGCCGAGCACCTGCGCGTCGACGCTGTCGCCGACATTCAGGATCTTCGACGGGTGCTTGACGCGCTTGCTCCACGACATCTCGGACACGTGGATGAGCCCTTCGACACCCGGCTCGAGCTCGATGAACGCGCCGTAGTCTGTCAAGCTGACGACCTTGCCCGACATGCGCGCGCCGACCGGGTAGCGATCGGACACGTTCGACCACGGATCGTTGACGAGCTGCTTGTGGCCGAGCGAGACGCGCTCGGTCGCGGGATCGTACTTGAGCACGATGACGTCGATCTCGTCGTTGACCTTGAAGAGCTCCGACGGATGACCCACGCGGCCCCACGACATGTCGGTGATGTGGAGCAGGCCGTCGATGCCGCCGAGATCGATGAACGCGCCGTAGTCGGTGATGTTCTTGACGGTGCCCTTCAGCACCTTGCCTTCGGCGAGCGTGTGCAGCGTGTGCTTCTTCTTCTCCGCGTTTTCCTCCTCGAGGAGGACCTTGCGGGAGAGCACGATGTTGCCGCGCTTCTTGTTCACCTTGATGACCCGCATCCGCAGCTCCTGGCCGCGCAGCGCGTCGAGGTTGCGGACGGGACGCACGTCGATCTGCGAGCCCGGGAGGAATGCGCGGACGCCGATGTCCACCGCGAGGCCCCCCTTGATGCGCTCGATGACGCGCCCGATGACGACTTTGCGCTCGGCGTAGGCCTTCTCGACCTCGTCCCAGATCTTCATCTTCTCGGCTTTTTCGCGTGACAGCACGACGTAACCGTCGCGATCCTCCGTGCGCTCGAGCAGCACGTCGACCGTGTCGCCAGGCTGCACCGTCACTTCGCCGCGCTCGTCGAGAAATTCGTCGACGCCGATGATGCCTTCGGATTTGTAGCCGATGTCGACGATCACTTCAGACGGGGTGACTTTGAGGACCGTGCCCTTCATCACCTCGCCTTCCGCGATATTGCGGAAGCTGGTATCGTAGATGTCGAGCATCCGGGAAAATTCCTGAGGGTCGGCGTCGTCGTCTTTGAAGGGGGTCAAGACGCCCTTCCCCTGGGGTTTCCCACCCGCCCGGGTCGTTGCGCCGGCGACCTCCGGGGCGGATTCTTTCTGAGTGCGCTCGTCGTCCACGTTCACCATGCCTTGAAGTTCTCCTGATCGATCGAATCGATTGCCGTGTTTGAGGGGACCGGCACCCCGAATTTCATCGTCGGCCCGCCGTCGCGCGTTTCGCGCGTTGGCGAGGCAAGCAAGTTATGCTGGCGGCCGTTGATGTTGCGATAAGCATTAGAGTGTAGAGAGTTTATGGATAAACTGTCAAGGTTATGAAAGGACGTCGGTGATGGCAAAACGGAGAGCGAAGGCCGCCAGTCGAAAGGCCGGACGCAAGAGCCCGAAGAAGACCACACGCAAGGCCTCGGCGCGGAAGACGGCTTCCCGCCGCAAGGCCGCGAAACCCGCGCGCAAGACCCGTGCGGCAAAGAAGCCGGCGCGCAAAGCCGCGCCCAAACGAGCCACGACCGCTCTTGTCTCGCCGAAGCGCCCCGGGCGCGAAGGCGGACGCCCGAGGCCTGCCGCGCTTGCACGCCCGCGGCGTCAGCTGCGCGATGACGAGACCGTGCCGGGAGCGCCGTCGAGTTTCAACTTCACGGTCAAGGCATCGGCCGCCGAATCGGGACACCAGATGTACCACCAGCGCGAAAAAGAACACACCGAGGGAGGCTCCAGGCTGACCGGCGGAGACGTGGATTCCGATTGGAACGAGGCGTACGCCAGCGGCGAGGAAACACCCGGCGGTGACATGTCGACGCCCGATCAGGACGTGGTCGAAGAGATCGGCCGCGCGCTCGGCGTCGAATACGAGGACGCCGAAGAGCTGAAAGGCGCCGAGAAAATCGAGAGCCGCGACCGCAATCGCTGGGAGTACGACCCGGCGAGCGCCGAAGACTACAAGGACAGAAACCGCCGCGACGACTGACTTGGACTTGACGCCGCCTGGCCGGAGGAAATACACTCCTGAATAGGAGTTCATGATGGCCCCGGCGCTGCGATACCCCGCCAGCCGATACCGGACGGAAGCGCCGCCCGATCTCGGCACGCGCGCCGCGCGCGAGCGCCTGTCGGCCCCGGGCCTCAAAGCGTTCTTCAACATCGCGGCACGCTGGCACGTGCGCGACGAAGATGCCCGCGCCCTGCTCGGCGGCGTCACCAACGGCCCGTTCTACGAGATGAAGCGCAACCCCGATCGGATGCTCGATACCGATCGGCTCACGCGCATCTCGTATGTCATCGGCGTCTTCAAGGCGCTGCACATCCTCCACTCGCGCACGCTCGCCGACGAGTGGATTCATCTGCCGAACAGCAATCCGATCTTCGACGGCGAGACGCCGCTCGCCTACATGATCCGGGGCGGCCTCCCCGCCATGCAGACCGTCCGGCGCCTGCTCGACGCGCGTCGCGCGGGATGACCCACCCGCCGGTCTCGCTCGTCCGCCAGTTCGACACACATCGCCTCATCCTGTCGCGACATTTGCCGCACGGCGACAGCGTCCTCGTCTCCGTCAGCGATGACGATGCGCATCTGCAGGCGATTTTCGAGCTCGACAGCGCGACCAACGATCGCCTGCTCGCCGCGCAACAGCTGCTGCCGGGCATCGGCGTCGAGGAGCTGGTGTTCGGCGTGCCGCACGCCGCCGTCATCAACGCGGCGTTCTGTCATCCGCATCCGCTCGGCGGCCGCTTCAACGGGCCGCCTCGCGGCGCGTGGTATGCCGCGTTCGACCTGGAAACGTCTCAGGCGGAGGTCGGCTTCCACAAATCGGTGCAGCTCTCCGAAATCGGCCGCTTCGACGACTCGGTCACCT
The DNA here is from genome assembly GCA_964356125.1 of uncultured Bifidobacteriaceae bacterium. Lineage (GTDB taxonomy): Bacteria > Acidobacteriota > Vicinamibacteria > Vicinamibacterales > JAMQPK01 > JAMQPK01. The sequence goes on from CAYHHH010000159.1 coordinate 7,051, forward strand.
ACGACGACTACCTGGCCGACTTCAGCGCCGAGTTCCATGACTTGCGTTCCACCTCCGCGCTCCGCGCTACGGCGGACAAGGCGGCAACGCCGGTGCGCGCGTACCTTGATCCCGACAGCTACGTCGAGTCGCAGGCGTTGGCCGAACGTCTACTGGACGCGGATTCTCTTGGCGTGATCTACCCGAGCGTTCGGCACACCGGCGGCACATGCGTCGCATGCGTCAGGCCCGCGCTGGTGGCGAATGTGAAACGAGGCAAGACGTATCGGTTTGTCTGGGACGGCGGGCCCGAGCCGGCGATCAGCATGGGGCGCTGAGCGCCCGGGTCACGATCGCCAGAACCCTCTCGACCGTTTCATCGATCGACAGTCCCGTTGTATCGAGCTCGATCGCATCTTTCGGAATCGTCAACGGTGAGGTCGACCGGGTGCGATCGGATTGGTCGCGCGCGGCCATCTCGGTCGCCACATCGACGGCCGCCGCGGAGCGGCTGACGCCGTGCGCGGGGTCGGCGGCGCGCCGGCGCGCGCGCTCTTCAGGCGACGCATCGAGGTAGATCTTCACCTCGGCATTCGGAAACACCACGGAGCCGATGTCGCGCCCTTCCATGACGATGCCTCCGCCCTCCCCTTCCCTGCGCTGACGCTCGACGAGCGCCGAGCGCACCTTCGGAAGCCGCGCCGCTGCCGCCGCCGCGCGATCGATCTCGGGTGTGCGGATGGCGCTCGTCACGTCGTGACCGTCGATGACGACAGACGAGGGGCCAACGTCGAGCGCCGCGCGCTCGGCCAGCACGGCCAGCGCATCCTCGTTCTCGAGCGGAAGGTGATCGTGCAGCGCCTTCCACGCGACGGCGCGATACATGGCGCCCGTGTCGAGGTGCTTGTAGTCAAGGCGGCGCGCGATTTCGCGGGCGACCGTGCCTTTGCCCGCGCCCGACGGGCCGTCTATGGCGATAATCAACCGGCGAGAGGACACGAGGGCGAGTATATCCGCGGTTGGTGGTTGGTGGTTGGTGGTTGGGTTCGTGTTAAATTTTCGTGGAAGACGGGCTTCACATGACGCCCGAAGGCTACAAGGCGTGGACGCAGATGCTGCGG
>CAYHHH010000160.1:0-8136 GCA_964356125.1 uncultured Bifidobacteriaceae bacterium
CGCGCGCCTCGTGCGACGCTTTGTGCGCCAGCATCGGATCGCCGGCGACGTCGCCGATCGCGAAAATAGACGGCTCGGCCGTGCGGCGCTGGCCGTCTACTTCGATGAAGCCGCGCTGATTCACCTTCACCTTCGTTTTGTCGAGGCCGCCAATCGCCGAGTTCGGCCGCCGACCCACCGCGACCAGCACACGGTCGAAGATCTGCGGGCCGCTCGGCGCGTTTTTCCCTTCGAGCGTGACCGCGAGCCCCTTCGTGTCGTCCTTCACGCCCGTGACCTTCGTCTCGAGCAGAATCGCCTCCGCGTGCGTCTCCATGCGCCTGGCGACGACTGCCGCGAGGTCGCGATCGGCTCCGGGCAGCAGCCCGTCGGTCATTTCGACGACGGTCACGTTCGAGCCGAGCGCGGCGTACACCGTCCCGAGCTCCAGGCCGATGTACCCGCCGCCGACGACCAGCAACCTGGCCGGCACATCCGGCAGCTCGAGCGCCGTCGTCGAATCGAGCACCTTCGGGCTCTCAATCGACACATTCGGCACGGTCGTCGGGCGCGACCCGGTGGCGATGATGATGTAATCGGCCTCGACCTTCTGCTCGCCCTTCGCGGTCTCGACGCTCAGCGCCTTCGCGTTCACGAACGACGCGCGTCCCTGGATGTAGGTGACCTTCCGCGACTTCGCGAGCAGCCCAAGGCCGCCCGTCTGCTTCTTGACGACCTGATCTTTCCAGGCGCGCAGCTTGTCGATGTCGATCGCGGGCTTGCCGAACGACACGCCGAACGCGCTCGCATGCTTCGCTTCGTCGAGCACCCTCGCGGCGTGCAGCAGCGCCTTCGATGGAATGCACCCGCGGAATGTGCACACGCCGCCGGGGTTCGGATCGGCGTCGATGAGCGTGACCTGCATGCCGAGGTCCGCGGCATGGAACGCGGCGACGTAGCCACCCGGACCGGCGCCTATGACTGCTAAACGTGTTGCCACTAGCTGTCGAGCCAAATCAAAGCTGGCTGTTCGATGGCTTCGACGATCCAACGCAGAATGCGCGCGCCGTCGGCGCCGTCAATCACGCGGTGATCGTAGGACAGCGTCAGCGGCATCAGGAACCGCGCCACGAATTCGCCGTCGCTGTAGACCGGCTCCATGCGCGCGCGCGCGACGCCGAGGATGGCCACCTCGGGCCAGTTGACGATCGGCGTGAAGACGCCTGCGCCAAGGCTGCCGAGGTTCGAGATGGTGATCGATCCGCCCTGCATGTCGTCGAGCGAAAGCTTCCGATTTCTCGCCTTCTCAGCGGCCTGCGCCAGCTCGTTGGCGATCTGGAAGATGTCCTTCTGATCGACGTCGCGAATGACCGGCACGAGCAGGCCGCGATCGGTATCGACCGCCACGCCGATGTGCACGTACTGCTTGTAGATGATTTCGTCCGTCGCGAGATCGACCGACGAGTTCAGCTGCGGGAATTTCTTCAGCGCCGCCGCCATCGTCTTCATCAGAAACGCCGTAATCGTGATGGGCGATCGGCCCTCGGCTTCCGATTTCTTCGACAACCGCTTGCGCAGCGTTTCGACGCCGGTGATGTCGGCGCGATCGTGCTGAAACACGTGCGGCACGGTGTTCCAGGAATGTGTCAGCCGATGCGCGGTGGTGCGGCGCACGCCGCTCATCGCCTTGCGCTCGACGGCCCCCCACTTGCTGAAGTCGGGCAGCGCCTCGGATGACGCCGCGGGCCGTGCAGCGACGGCGACGGCGCCCGACAGCAGACGCCGCGCGTGCGCGGTGACGTCGTCCATCGAGATGCGGCCGCCGGGGCCGGAGCCCTGAATGTCCTGAATGTTCACGCCGAGCTCACGCGCGAGCCTGCGAGCGGAAGGCGCCGCAGCAATCGACGCCGCATCTGCGGCCTTCGCCGGCTCCGCCGGCTTGGGCGCGACAGGCGCAGCCGCCGGTTTGGACGGCTTCATCTCGACGACGTCGGCTTTTCGTTTTTCCGGGACAGGGCTCAAGCCCTGTGCCACCGGTGGTTTCGCAGTCTCGGGCTTCGGCTCTTTGCTCTCGGTCTTTTGCTCTTTGTTCTCCGTCTTCCCTCCGCCATCTGCTCTCTGCCCTTCCTCGATCACAAAAATTGTCTGGCCGACTTTCACCTTGTCGCCCGGCTTCACCTTGACTTCCTTGACGACCCCGGCGGCCGATGAGGGCACTTCGATCGTGGCTTTGTCGGTTTCGAGCTCGAGGACGGCCTGGTCCTTCTTGATCGTGTCGCCCGCCTTCACCAGCACGCGCAGAACATCTCCACCTTCGATGTTCTCGCCCAGCTCGGGCAACTTCATGTCTGTTGGCATTTGATCGCTTTCGCCGGGTCTGAAGAGCAAGACCCGGCCCACTTACGTAGGGCGGGGCCTGTTCTTTGGACCCGCCTATGAAATTGCGGGATTCTTTTTCTCGGGGTCGATTCCGAGATCCTTAATGGCTTTCTCTACCAGCTTGGCGTCGATCTGCTTGTCGCGCGCGAGCGCGGACAACGCGCCGACGGCGATGAAGCGCGCATCGACCTCGAAGAACTCGCGCAGCTGCTTGCGCCCTTCGCTGCGGCCGAACCCATCGGTGCCGAGCGATACGATCGGACTCGGCAGCCACCGGTCGATCGAGTTCGGCAGCGCCTTCAGATAATCCGAGGCGGCGACGATGACCCCTTCGGTTTTGTTGAGGCACTCGGCGACATACGGCACGCGCGCTTTCTGAGCCGGATGCAGCATGTTCCACCGATCGCACGCGTTGCCGTCGCGGTAGAGCTCGCCGAAGCTCGTCACGCTCCACACGTCGGCCGCCACGCCGAACTGCTCGAGCAGCGCGGCCGCCTTGATCACTTCCGGCAGAATCGCGCCGCTGCCGAGCAGCTGCGCCTTCAGCTTCGACGCCGTGTTCTTCGCCTTGCTGAAGCGATACATCCCTTTCAGGATGCCGCTCTTCACTGTTTCGTTTCCAGGCCCTTCGGGCATCGGCGGCATCGCGTAGTTGTCGTTCATCAGGGTGAGGTAATAGAAGATGCTCTCCTGATCGATATACATCCGCTTGATGCCGTCTTCGACAATCGCCGCCAGCTCGTATGCGAACGCGGGATCGTAGGAGAGGCAATTCGGCACGGTGTAGGAGAGGACGTGGCTGTTGCCGTCCTGATGCTGCAGCCCTTCGCCCGCCAGCGAGGTGCGCCCGGCCGTTCCGCCGAGCAGGAACCCGCGGGCGCGCGAATCGGCGGCGGCCCAGATGAGGTCGCCGACGCGCTGGAATCCGAACATCGAGTAGTAAATAAAGAAGGGGATCGTGTTGACGCCGTGCGTCGAATAGGCGGTGCCGGCGGCGATGAACGACGCGAGCGAGCCCGCCTCGTTAATCCCTTCCTCGAGAATCTGGCCGTCGGTCGACTCCTTGTAATACAGGAGCGTGTCCATGTCGACCGGCTCGTACAGCTGTCCGACATGCGAGTAGATGCCGACCGCGCGGAACAGCGACTCCATGCCGAAGGTGCGCGCTTCGTCGGGCACAATCGGGACCACCAGCTTGCCGATATTCGGGTCGCGCAGCAGCTTCGACAGCAGCCGCACGAACACCATGGTCGTCGAGGCCGGCCGGTCGGTCCCCTTGCTGAATTCTTCGAAGAGCTCGGGATTGGGCGGCGCAGGAAGCGGGGTCGTCTTGCTGTTGCGGATCGGGAGCGAACCACCGAGCGCCTTGCGGCGCTCTTTCAGGTACGAGACTTCCGGGCTCTTGTCATCGGGCCGGTAGTACGGCGCCTCGCTGATTTTTTCTTCGGGAACCGGAATGCTGAACCGCTCGCGAACCGCGCGCAGATCGTCTTCCGACAGCTTCTTCTGCTGGTGCGTGATGTTGCGGCCCTCGCCCGCGTCCCCCAGCCCGTAACCTTTAATAGTGCGAATCAGCAGCACCGTCGGCTGCCCCTCGTGCTCGACCGCGGCCTTGTAGGCGTTGTACACCTTCACGGGATCGTGCCCGCCCAGCGTCAGCTTCTTCAGCTCGTCGTCTGAGAGGTGCTTGACCATCTCGAGCAGCGGCGGGTACTTGCCCCAGAAATGCGTGCGCAGGTACTCGCCGGATTCGACGGTGTACTTCTGATATTCGCCGTCGACGATTTCGCCCATCCGTTTGACGAGCAGGCCGTCTGTGTCGTTCGCGAGCAGCGGATCCCAGTCTTTGCCCCAGATCACCTTGATGACGTTCCAGCCCGCGCCACGGAAGACCGCTTCGAGCTCCTGGATGATCTGCCCGTTGCCGCGAACGGGGCCGTCGAGCCGCTGCAGGTTGCAGTTGATGACGAAGATAAGGTTGTCGATTTTTTCGCGCGCGGGCAGCGTGATGGCGCCGAGCGATTCGGGCTCGTCGGTCTCACCGTCGCCGAGGAACGCCCACACCTTCGTGTTCGACGGCTTCTTGAGCCCGCGGTCTTCGAGGTAGCGGACGAAGCGCGCCTGGTAGATCGCCATGATCGGGCCGAGCCCCATCGACACCGTGGGGTATTCCCAGAAGTCGGGCATCAGCCACGGATGCGGATACGACGACAATCCGCCGCCGGGCGCGAGCTCGCGGCGGAAGTTGTCGAGCTGCTTTTCCGTGAGGCGCCCTTCGAGAAACGCGCGCGAGTAGATGCCGGGGGCTGCGTGCCCCTGGTAATACACGACGTCGCGATCGCCCGCGGTGCCCGACCGGAAGAAATGATTGAAGCCGACCTCGTACAGCGTTGCCGCCGACGCGAACGTCGAGATATGGCCGCCGATGCCCGGCTCGTTCTTGTTGGCGCGCAGCACCATCGCAATCGCGTTCCAGCGCACGAGGCTCTTGATGCGGCGCTCGATCTCCTGGCTGCCGGGAAACGGCACTTCCTGGTCGGTCGTCAGCGTGTTCACGTACGGCGTGTTGGCCGTGAACGGCAGCCTGATGCCCCGGCGCCGCGCGTGATCGCTCAGCTGCAGCAGCAGCTGCCCCGCGCGCGCGGGGCCGTTCGATTGGAGGACGTAGTCGAGCGAATCCAGCCACTCGCTGGTTTCAATGGACTCGAGATCGGCGATGTTGTCGGCCGCGATGTTTCTCATTATTTACTTGGCGGGCTGCTCGCCCTCAATCTTGATGTCCTTCAGCAGCGCGACATCGGTCGGCAGCTCGACCTTGCCGGCCGGATATTGGTTGAGCTTGAAGACATACGCGATGACATCGCTCGCCTGCTGGGGCGTCATGGTGCCCGGCGCATCGGCGGGCATCGTCGCATGCGTGCGATCGTAGAAATCGAGGACCGTCAGGTTGTTCCAGTTGCCCGTGAACTCGAGGCCGACGAGCGTGGGGCCCGCTTCGCCGCCGGACAGCTCGGGTCCGTGGCAGCTCGTGCAGAGTTTATTGGACACCACTTCGCCACGCGTGGCCTGTTCTTCGGTATACACACCGCTCCAGACGCTCGTACTCTGCGCCGCAGCGCCCACGCTGACTGCCACAATCACTGCCGCCGCTCCAAGAACTCTCATGTGGGCCTCGCTGGTAACTACAGAGACGGTCATTATACAATTTTCGTTGGTACCTCATGAAAATGCCCACGCGGTGCATGCTGGCCGTGCTCGTCGCGCTAACGCTGCAGGCCGTCGCCGTCGCGCACGATATCCCCGACGAAATCGCGGTGCAGAGCTACGTCAGGCCGCAGCAGAACCAGCTGCAGGTGCTGCTGCGCATTCCGCTGCTCGCGGTCGCTGACGCGAACCTGCCCAAGGACGGCACCGGCTATCTCGCGATGCCGTATATCGACGGCGCGCTTCGCGAGGCCGCGAATCAGATTTCCAACGGCATCGTCTTTCTCGAAGGCGACGAGCGGTTGATCCGGTACGAGATGGCGAACGCGCGCATCTCGCTGCCCTCCGATCGTTCGTACGATACCTACGAGGGCGCGCTCGCGCGGGTGCGCGGCACGAAGCTGCCCGACACGACGAAGGTCTATTACAACCAGGGGTTTCTCGATCTCGAGCTGCACTATCCCATTCAGTCCGACCAATCGGCGTTTTCGATGCGCGTGCTGTTCGGCACCGGCCTCGCCAACCGGACCGCCACCTCTATCAATTTCATCCGCCCCGATGGAGCGGTCCGCGCGTTCAGGATTCACGACGACACGCCGCTCGTCCGCCTCGATCCGAAAGCGCACCAGGCCGGCTGGGTGTTTCTGAAGGCCGGCTTCTACCGTTTTCTCGACGGCCTCGACCATCTGCTCTTCGTCATCGTGCTTGCGCTGCCGTTCCGGCGCGTGCGCGATCTCGTGAAGCCGTTCATCGCGTTCGCCATCGGGCATTCGATGACGCTCGGCCTCGCGGCATTCGGGATGGGCACGGTCGACACGTGGTTCGTGCCGACGATCGGCGCGCTCATCGCGTTGTCTTTGGTGTATGTGTCGATCGAAAACGGGGTCGGGAGGGGTTTTCCGTACCGGTCCGGGGAAAACCCCTCCCGACCCCGTTTTCTGCGGCACCGCTGGATCGTCGCGCTTGTGTTCGGCGTGTTTCACGGCCTCGGCTTCGCGATCGCGCTGCAGGAGACGCTGCAGTTCGCCGGATCGCATCCGATCGCGGCGCTGATGTCCTACAACGTCGGCCTCGAGCTCGGCACGCTCCTCATCCTGGCTATCGTCTTTCCTGCCGCGAACCTGCTGTTCGCGCACACCGCTGCGGAGCGCGCCGGCATCATCGTGTCGTCGGTGCTCATTGGCCACGCCGGCTGGCACTGGATGACCGAGCGCGCCGCGATTGCGCGCCTCTCCAGCTGGCCTGTGATGGATCTGGTGCTCCTCCTCACAGTCGTCAGGTGGCTTCTTGCCATCACGGTGATCGGCGGCGCTGCGTGGTTCGTCGCGGGACTGCTCAAGAAGAAGCCTGACGAACCGGAGATACCGGAAAAGTCCATCGTCGATAGCAGGTAACCAAATGCTCAATAGACTGCTTCACATCGTGGTACTCATTGCGATCGCCTCGTTCGCGCCGGTGCACGCGCAGCAGGGCCTGGTCGATCCGGCCGCGCAGGTGCGCGCCGCGGAAACGGCCTTTGCGAAATCGATGGCTGACCGCAACATCGCGGCATTCACCGCGCTGCTGGCGGACGATACGGTGTTCTGGGGCGGCAAGGGGGCGCTGCGCGGCAAAGCCGCGGTTGCCGCGGACTGGAAGAGATTCTTCGACGGGGCGGCGGCGCCGTTCTCGTGGGCGCCTTCAGAAGTTGAAGTGCTCACGTCCGGCACACTCGGTTTCACGAGCGGACCTGTCTACGATCCGAAGGGTAACCGTATCGGCACGTTCAACTCGGTGTGGCAGCGGCAAGCGGACGGGTCGTGGAGAATTGTGTTCGACAAGGGCTGCCCGCCGTGTGACTGTGGAAAACCTTAAAAGTCCAGAGTCCAAAGTCTGAGTGGCATGTGGAATGCCCAGGCGTTGGGCATGAGAGCAAAGAAACTCGAGGATTTACAGGTATATACGAAAGCGCTCGAAGGGATTGCTGCGGTTTCTCCGATACTGCAACGCCTCACAGTACGCAAAGATTTCGATCTACACGATCAGCTGGCAGAGTCCTCCGGCAACATACCGGGGCACATCGCCGAGGGATTCGGCCAGCTCTCCGACAAACACTTCGCTCACTACCTGGGAATCGCGCGGGGCTCGGCCCAGGAAACGCGCGGACATCTCGCCACCGCCCTGCAGAAGGAACACATTTCCGCGGACTTGGTAATCGCGCCCGACTCGACTTTGGACTTTGGACTCTGGACTCTGGACTCTGGACTATCGACTGACCCAATCTTTCACCACCTCCGCCGCCACGTCCGGCCTGTCTGAGATGATGCCGTCCACGCCCCACTCGAGCAGCCTACGTATATCCTCCGGCTCATCCACCGTCCACACCTGCACGGCAATGCCGGCTTTGTGGGCGAGCTCGACGAATCGCGGCGAGACGACCCGTGTGGTGCCGCTCATCTCGGGAACCTGGAACGCCCGATACGGTACGCGTCCTGGTGACAGACCGCACCACGATCGATACAGCGCCATGCGCACTTCGAAGCGCGCGCCGCTGGTCGCAATCGCGGGCGCTGCCGCGCGTACCGCGCGCAGCGC
>CAYHHH010000161.1:0-4008 GCA_964356125.1 uncultured Bifidobacteriaceae bacterium
GGATGGAGCAGGAGCAGGAGCGCGGCATCACGATCACGTCGGCCGCGACGACCTGTTTCTGGCGTGAGCACCGTATCAACATCATCGACACGCCCGGCCACGTGGATTTCACGGCCGAAGTCGAGCGCTCGCTGCGGGTGCTCGACGGCGCGGTTGCGGTGTTCGACTCGGTGGCCGGCGTCGAGCCGCAGTCCGAGACGGTGTGGCGCCAGGCCGACAAGTACCGCGTGCCGCGCATCTGCTTCGTCAACAAGATGGACCGCATCGGCGCCGACTTCAAGCGCACCTTCGATCAGATCATCTCGAAGCTCGAAGCGAATCCCGTCGCGATTCAGATTCCGATCGGCTCCGAAGAGCACTTCAAAGGCGTCATCGACCTCGTCCAGATGAAGGCAATCATCTACAAAGACGAGACGATGGGCGCCGATTACATCGTCAGCGAGATTCCGGCTGACCTGATGGACGAGGCGAAGCACTACCGCGAGCAACTGATCGAGAAGGTCAGCGAGGCCGACGACAAGATCCTCGAGAAGTACCTCAAAGGCGAAGAGCCGACCGAAGCGGAAATCAAGGCGGCGATTCGCAAACGCGTCAACAGCTCGGTCCGCGAAGAGGGCAGGGGCCAGGCCGCGTTCGTGCCGGTCATCTGCGGCTCGGCGTTCAAGAACAAGGGCGTGCAGCCACTGCTCGATGCCGTCGTCGACTTCCTGCCTTCGCCGCTCGATGTGCCGGGCATCATCGGCATCGACCCGGACAAGAAAGTCGATCCCGACAATCCCGAAGCCGCGAAGATCGACCGCCCGGCGAAAGACGACGCGCCGTTCGCCGCGCTCGCGTTCAAGATCATGACCGACCCGTTCGTCGGCCAGCTCGCGTTCTTCCGCGTGTATTCCGGCGTGCTCACCTCGGGCTCGTCTGTTTACAACTCGACCAAGCAGCGCACCGAGCGCATCGGCCGGCTGCTGAAGATGCACGCGAACAAACGCGAGGAAATCAAGGAAGTCTACGCGGGCGATATCGCCGCGGCCGTCGGCTTGAAGAGCGTCTCGACCGGCGACACCTTGTGCGAGGAGAAGAAGCCGATCGTCCTCGAGTCGATGGACTTCCCGAAGCCGGTCATCTCGCTCGCGATCGAGCCGAAGACCAAGTCCGACCAGGAAAAGCTCGGCGTCGGCCTTCAGAAGCTGATGGCGGAAGACCCGACGTTCAACGTGCAGACCGACCAGCAGACCGGCCAGGTCATCATCGCCGGCATGGGCGAGCTGCACCTCGAGATCATCGTCGACCGGTTGAAGCGCGAGTTCAGCGTCGAGGCCACGGTCGGCAAGCCGCAGGTCGCGTACAAGGAAACGCTCACGCGTCCGGCCGACGGCGAAATGAAATACTCGAAGCAGACCGGCGGCCGCGGCCAATACGGCCACGTGAAGATCCATCTGTTCCCCGGCGAGCCGGGTTCGGGTTACATCTTCGAGAACGAGACGGAGGGCGGATCGATTCCGAAGGAATTCATCAAGCCGATCGACATGGGCATCAAGGAAGCGCTCACGCGCGGCGTGCTCGCGGGCTATCCGATCGACGACGTGCGCATCGAGCTGTACGACGGCTCGTACCACGATGTCGACTCGTCGGAAATGGCGTTCAAGATTGCCGGCTCCATGGCGTTCCAGGATGCGGCGAAGAAAGCCAAGCCCGTGCTGCTCGAGCCGGTGATGCGCGTCGAGGTCGTCGTGCCTAAAGAACACATGGGCGACGTCATGGGGAACCTCTCGAGCCGTCGCGGACAGATTCAGTCGCAGGAAGATCGCGGCGGCACGCAGATCATCCAGGCGCGCGTGCCGTTGTCCGAGATGTTCGGCTACGCGACCGACTTGCGGTCGCGCACGCAGGGGCGCGCGACCTACTCGATGCACTTCGATCGGTACGAACAGGCGCCCTCGAACGTCAGTGAAGAAGTTGTCGCCAAAGCGCAAGGCAAATAAGGAAAAACAATGAGTGCGATGTTCAGCGACAAGATTCGAATCCGGCTCAAGGCGTACGACTCGCGCGTGCTCGACCAGTCGACGACGGAGATCGTCGACACGGCCAAGCGCACCGGCGCGAGGCTCGCGGGCCCGATTCCGCTTCCCACGTCGATCAACAAGTGGACCGTGCTGCGCTCGCCGCACGTCGACAAGAAGTCGCGGGAGCAGTTCGAGATCAGAACGCACAAGCGCCTGATCGACATCTTCGAGCCGACGCCACAGACCGTCGACGCGCTGATGAAGCTGGATCTTCCGGCGGGCGTCGACGTCGAGATCAAGGCCTTTGGGAAAGAACATACCAAGTAGTTCACCGTTAACGGTTAACCGTTAACCGTAAACGAGAGCGAAGAGAGCATATGGTTACCGCAATCATCGGCAGAAAAGTCGGCATGACGCAGCTGTTCGCAGAGGACGGCTCGGTCGTTCCGGCGACGGTCATCAAAGCCGGCCCGTGCGTGGTCGTGCAGCGCAAGACCGTGACGACCGACGGCTACGAGTCGGTGCAGATCGGCCTGGTCGACGCCAAACCGGCGAAGCCGCGGAAGCCCTTGGCCGGACATTTCAAGAAAGCCAACGTGCCGCCGACGACCATTCTCCGTGAGGTGACGCTCGCGAAGGACGGCGATCCGAAGGTGGGCGATCAGATACTGGTCTCCATGTTCGAGAACGGCGAGCGGGTCGACGTCATCGGCACGAGCCGCGGCAAAGGCTTCCAGGGTGTCGTCAAGCGCCATCACTTCGCCGGCGGCGCCGCGACCCACGGCTCGATGTTCCATCGTGCGCCCGGTTCGATCGGCGCTTCGTCTTTTCCGTCACGTGTCGTCAAGGGGATGCGCGCGGCGGGCCGCATGGGCGGCGACCGCATCACGGTCCGCAACCTGAAGGTCGCGAAGGTGGATGCGGAAAACAATCTACTGATCGTGCGCGGCGCCATTCCTGGCGCGCCGAAAGGCTACGTGGTGATTCGCAAGGCGATCACCGCCAAGCGCATCAAGGTTGCCCAGGCCGAGAAGCCCAAGGGGAAGAAGTAGCCGGTAGTGCTCAACTTAAGTTGAGCCCTACAGAGCCAAGAGCTGAGAGCTTTTATGAAGGTTGATGTCGTCAACACGGACAACAAGAAGGTCGGGTCGCTCGAGCTGAGCGACGAGGTGTTCGGTGGACGCGTGAACGATTCCCTCATCTGGGAGTCGGTCGTGCACACCAACGCGTCGGCGCGGCGCGGCACGCACAAGACCAAGAACCGCGCGAACGTCAGCGGCGGCGGCAAGAAGCCGTACAAGCAGAAGGGCACCGGCCGCCCGCAAGTGGGATCGACCCGCACGCCGTTGTGGCGCCACGGCGGCACGGTGTTCGGGCCCCAGCCGCGCAGCTACGACTTCCGGTTGCCCGGCAAGGTGAAGCGCGGCGCGATCGTCGCGGCGCTCGCGCGGCGGATCCAGGACGGCGCGCTCATCGTGGTTGACGCGCTCAGCGCCACCGAGACCAAGACGAAGGCGGCAACCGAACTGTTGAAGCGCCTCGGCGCCGACGGCAAGGCGCTGCTCATCGACGTGCAGCCCGACGAGAAGCTCGGCATCGCCCTGCGCAACATTCCCGGCGTGCAGTTTCTCCCGAGCGCCCGCGTCGGCGCGCGCGACGTGATGAACGCCCAGCGCGTCATCGCAACAAAGGCCGCGGTTGAGAAGCTCCAATCGCTCAACGGCGAACGGTAAACGGAAAACGGTAAACGGTTATGAAACTCACTGACGTCATCCGCCGCCCGCTCATCACCGAGAAGACCTCCATCCTGCGCGAGCGCGATGGACGGACGATTGTGTTCGAGGTGGCGACGCACGCGAACAAGACCGAGATCAAGCGCGCGGTCGAGACCCTGCTGGGCTCGAAGGTCGAGCACGTCCGCACGGCCATCGCGCACGGCAAGGTGAAGCGCCAGGGGCGATTCTCCGGACAACGCTCGGACTGGAAGAAGGCGTACGTGAAGCTGCGC
>CAYHHH010000161.1:4108-8126 GCA_964356125.1 uncultured Bifidobacteriaceae bacterium
TACAAACCGACGTCGCCCGGCCGCCGCTTTCAGACGGTCCAGACGTTCGATGACATCACGACGAACGAGCCGCACAAGCCGCTGGTCGAAAACCTGCACCGCTCGGGCGGCCGCAACAATCACGGCGAGCTCACCTCGTGGTGGCGCGGCGGCGGCCACAAGCGGCTGTACCGGATCATCGACTTCAAGCGGGACAAGAAAGACATCCCGGGGAAAGTCTCGACGATTGAGTACGACCCGAACCGGTCGGCGCGCATCGCGCTGGTGACCTACTCGGACGGCGAGAAGCGCTACATCCTGCAGCCGCTCGGCCTCAAGGTCGGCGATGCCGTGATCGCGGGCGACAACGTCGACATTCTCCCGGGGAACGCCTTGCCGCTGAAGAACATCCCGCTGGGCACGATGCTGCACAACGTCGAGCTCAAGCCCGGCAAGGGCGGCCAGATTGCGCGCAGCGCCGGATCGTCGGTGCAGCTCGTGGCGAAGGAAGGCGACTACGCGTCGGTGAAGATGCCGTCGGGCGAGATTCGCCGCATCGCGATCGTCTGCTACGCCACGGTCGGCCAGGTCGGCAACATCGATCACGAGAACGTGTCGATCGGCAAAGCCGGCCGCAACCGCTGGCTGGGCAAGCGGCCGCACAACCGCGGCGTCGTGATGAACCCTGTCGACCATCCGCACGGCGGCGGTGAAGGCAAGACCTCGGGCGGACGCCATCCGGTGTCGCCATGGGGCCTGCCGACCAAGGGCTACAAGACGCGCAATCGCAAGCAGACAGACAAGTTCATCGTCCAGCGCCGCCCGAAAGGCGTCAGGTAGGTTATGAGTCGATCACTGAAAAAAGGGCCGTTCGTCGATACGCCGCTCCTCGAGAAGATCGAGGCGATGAATCGCGACAACGAGAAGAAAGTCGTCAAGACGTGGTCGCGCCGCTCGACCGTCGTGCCCGAAATGGTGGGGCACACGCTCGCGGTGCACAACGGCAAGAAGTTCATCCCGGTGTACGTCACCGAGAACATGGTCGGGCAGAAGCTCGGCGAGTTTTCGCCGACCCGGACGTTCAAGGGACACACGACCAGGACCGAGAAGGCCGCGCAGATGGCCTCGGCCGCGCCGGCTGCCGGCGCCGGCGGCGGTGGCGGCGCGAAGGCGGGTGGGTAGTCATGGCGATTGAAGCGCACGCGACAGCTCGATACGTCCGGACTTCAGCTCAAAAAGCCGGGCTCGTGATGGATTTGATCCGCGGACGCGATGTGAATCGCGCGCTCGCGACTCTTCTGTACACGCGCAAGGGCGTGGGGCACGACATCGCGAAGCTGCTGCGGTCGGCGATTGCCAACGCGCAGCAGAAGGAAGGCTTCGGCGGCGACGTCGATCGCCTGTTCGTGTCGGCCTGCTACGCGAACCAGGGGCCGTCGATGAAGCGCATCCGCCCTGCCCCGATGGGGCGCGCGTTCCGCGTCGTGAAGCGCACCGCGCACCTCACCGTGCGCGTGGCGGAGAAGCCGCTCGATATTGCGGGGATGGGTGAGCCTGCCTCGCCGAAGCGCGACAGCGCGAAGGCGGGCGGCGCGAAGCCGGCGACTGTGAAAGCTGCGGGCGCGCCCGCCGCGAAGGCGAAGGCGCTCGCAAAGAAGCGCACGGCGCCCGCGAAGAAAAAGACGGCCGCGCCCAAGAAGAAATAGGGATTTGCAACCAAAGCCGAGCCGCCGTAAGGCGGCGAAGGCACAGGTCGCGGGGGTGGGGCCCCGCGACAATTAAAGAAGAGGTTCGACTGTGGGTCAGAAAGTACATCCGTACGGATTCCGGCTCGGGTTCAACAAGACGTGGAAGTCGCGCTGGTTCGCCGATCGCGACTACGCGAAGCTGCTCCACGAGGATCTGGCGCTGCGCGCCGACCTCAAGAAGCGGTTCGCGCACGCCGGCGTCGCGAAGATCGAGACCGAGCGGGCCGCCAACAAGCTGAAGATCGACATCCATACCTCGCGCCCGGGCATCATCATCGGCCGCAAGGGGACGGAAGTCGAAAAGCTGAAGGCGGAGATCCAGAAGCGGACCAACCGCGAGGTCTTCATCAACATTCAGGAGATCCAGAAGCCCGAGCTCGACGCGCAGCTCATCGCCGAATCGGTGGCGCAGCAGCTCGAGAAGCGCGTGGCGTTCCGCCGCGCGATGCGCAAGGCCGTCGAATCGGCGCTGCGCTTCGGTGCGCGCGGCATCAAGGTGCGCGTGTCGGGCCGCCTCAACGGCGCCGAGATCGCGCGCTCCGAGTGGTATCTGCACGGTCAGTTGCCGCTGCAGACGCTGCGCGCCGACATCGACTACGGATTCGCCGAGGCGAGCACGACCTACGGGCAGATTGGCGTCAAGACGTGGCTCTACAAGGGTGAGCGGCTGACGCCGAAGAGCGCGCGCGAAGAGCAGGAATTCAGAGACCGTCAGCCGCGGAGACCGTCGGGTCCGCGCGACGCGAGGCAATAACCATGCTCATGCCGAAGAAGGTCAAGTACCGCAAGCAGCAGCGCGGCCGCATGCGCGGCAAGGCGTGGCGGGGCTCGGATATCTCGTTCGGAAACTTCGGTCTCCGCGCGCTCGAGCCGTGCTGGCTGACGTCGCGCCAGATCGAGGCGGCGCGCGTGGCGATGACGCGGTTCATCAAGCGCGGCGGCAAAATCTGGGTGCGCGTGTTTCCCGACAAGCCGATTACGAAGAAGCCGCAGGAAACGCGTATGGGCAAAGGCAAGGGCGCGCCCGAAGAGTGGGTGTGCGTCGTGCGGCCGGGACGGATTCTGTTCGAGATGGAGGGGGTCACCCAGGCTGAAGCGCGCGAAGCGTTGAAGCTCGCGGCGTCGAAGCTGCCCATTCTCACGAAGTTCGCCACCCGGTTCGCCGAGGAGAAAGCGTCATGATGGACGTGGCGGAACTGCGCGAATTGTCGGTGGACGATCTGGAGTCGCGCGCGAAGGAGCTCGAGGATCAGCTCTTCCGGATGCGCATTCAGCAGTCGCTCGGCCAGCTCGATGCGCCGCTGAAGCTGCGCTATACGCGCCGCGACCTGGCGCGCATCAAGACGGTCATTACTCAGAAACAGAAAGGTTAACCGTTCACCGTCAACCGTTCACCGTGAACACCACGGCAAACGGTAAACCGTAAACGGCAAACGAACAGCGAAGGAACCAATGGCTGAGAAGACTGAAAAAGAAGGCGTCGTCGTCAGCAACAAGATGCAGAAGACCTGCGTCGTTGCGGTCGAATGGCAGGTGCGGCACGACCTCTACGGCAAGACCGAGCGGCGGACGTCGAAGTTCGTGGCGCACGACGAGAACAACACCGCCAAGATCGGCGACCGTGTCGCCATCGTCGAGAGCCGGCCGCTCAGCAAGCGCAAGCGGTGGGTCGTCACGCGGGTCGTCAGACCCGCAGCAACGGTATAGGAGACTGCCATGATTCAGATGCGATCGATCCTCGACGTCGCCGACAACTCCGGCGCGCGCAAGATCGCGGTCATCAACCCGGTCGGCGGTGCGACCGGCCGCTACGCGCGCCTGGGCGACGTCGTCACCGCGTCGGTGAAGGAAGCGATTCCCGACGGCACGGTCAAGAAGGGGCAGGTCGTGAAGGCGGTCATCGTTCGCACGGTGAAGGAACAGCGCCGGAAGGACGGCAGCTACATCCGCTTCGATCGCAACGCCGCGGTCCTCATCAACGACCAGCGCGAGCCGATCGGCACGCGCGTGTTTGGTCCGGTGGCCCGCGAGCTGCGCGAGCGCCGCTTCATGAAGATTATTTCGCTGGCACCTGAGGTGCTGTAAGGGGCGTTCACAGTTCACCGTTAGCCGTTCACCGTAGGAACGGTAGACGGTAGACGGCAAACGGCAAACGGCAAACGGCAAACGGAGAACGGTAAACGGTTTCTATGTCTCAACTACAAAGTCCGCTTCGGAAGAACGACAACGTCCTCGTCATCGCGGCGCGCCCGGTCATGACGCCGCGCGAGGTGGTCAGAATGCTCGTGCCG
>CAYHHH010000162.1:0-4276 GCA_964356125.1 uncultured Bifidobacteriaceae bacterium
CCAATGCCCGCCGAGGCGCGATTCGAGAAGGGGTCATCGGCTTCGAGGTCGGTTTTCAGCGACGTGATGCCGTACGGCTTGATTTCGAGCAGCCGCGATTCCGGTGGGGCGGTCACGCCGGTCAGCGTCGCGGCCGCCGAAAACCGGAACAAGCCCTGCTGCGGCGAATTCGATCCCATGTGCGGCACCTGGGTGAGATAGGACATCTCGTTCTTCCACCGCACCGATCGGCGCGCGTTGATGCCCCAGACCTGCTCTCCGGGCGCGTAGCGAAGCGACTTGAACGGAATCTCCATTTCGACCGTCCAGCCACCGTCGAACCGGCCGACGCGCGCATTCCAGATGGTGTTCCAGTCTCTGTTGCTGTCACGTTCGTTCGTGATGGCGGAGTCGGAAAAGCCGCCCGCCGCGTTCACGCCGAAGATGAACCCGTTGCGCCGGTCCAAGAAGGGATCCAGCCCAACCGACACGCTTTCGGTCTGGCCGAAGCCCGGACTGTCGCGGCGCAGGTCGAGGCTTGCCCACCGTTCGATGCCCGAGTCGAAACAGCGCAGGCCGACGTAGATCGCCCGGTCGTCGAAGAACACCCACATTTCCGTCCGCTCGGTCGCGGGCTCTCCGTAGGCCGGCTCGACCTGCACGAAGCCGGCAACCGGTTGAAACTGCGAGTAGAACGATTCATCGAGCTTGCCGTCGACCACAATGCGCTCGCGAAGCCGCTGCGCGCTCACGACGAGTTGCCCGTCGGCATCGCGTGAACCCATAGCGACGCCCTCACCAGGCTGCGCCGCCGCGGGTACAGCGATCAACGTCAGCAGAATGACGGCGGCAATCGAACCGAGAGGAGAAGGGCTATTCACCAGGGGCCAGGTTTCTGTGCTGAAATGAGCACATCATTTTACATGCGGACTGTCCGCGCCAGATTGACGTAGTCCGAGATCCACTAAGATCGAATCATGGCGACCGAAACCCCGATCGATCCGCGCGAGCGTACGCGCGAAGACATTCCTGAAGCCTTTACCTGGAACCTTGCAGATATTTATCCGAGCTGGAGCGCCTGGGAAGCCGGCCTCGGCGAGTTCGAGCGCATGCTCTCGGGCTATGCCGAGCTGCGCGGCACCTTGGCGCACGGGCCCGAGCGCCTGTTGAAGGCGTTTCGGCTTGGCGACGACCTCGGGCAACTGTCCTACAGGATCTGGTATTACGCCGGCCTCAATTACGACCAGGACCAGCGCGATAACGCCGCGAACGCGCGCCGGCAGAAGGTGCAGATCCTCTTCGCGAAGGCCGCCGAAGCGCGGTCGTGGTTCACTCCCGAGCTTCTCCGCATTCCGCTCGCGACCGTGCGCGAGTGGATGACTGCGAACACCGACCTTGCGATATACCGGTTCGCCATCGAAAGCACGTATCACCAGCAGGAGCACGTGCTCGACGAAAAAGGAGAGCTGCTCCTGTCGTTGTCGAGCCGTCTCGGCGACGTGCCGCACGATGTCCACTCGATGCTCGCGAATGCCGACATCAAACATCCGGTCATCACGCTGCACGACGGCAGGCAGGTGACGCTCACCTACGGCCAGTACAACGCGCTGTTGCAGACCAATCGCCATCAGCCCGACCGCGCCGCCGCATTCGAGGCGTTCCACCGAACGTTTGCTGCGAACGCGAATACCTACGCCGCCGTGTACAACGGCGTGCTCCAGCGCGACTGGTTCATCGCGCAGGCGCGCCAGTTCAGGAGCACGCTCGAAGCGGCCCTGCACGGCAACGACATTCCGCCGGCGGTGGTCGAGAATCTGGTTGCGACGACGAAGGCCGGCACCGAGCCGCTGCGGCGCTATCACCGCCTGCGCAAGAAGGTGCTCGGCGTCGACACCTACCACGCGTACGACCAGCTCGTCCCGCTCATCGACTGGGAGCGGAAGTACGAGTACTCAAAAGCGATCGACGAGATCGTCGAGTCGATGAAGCCGCTCGGGCCGGATTATCAGAAGAGCGTCCGGGAGGCATTCGACGGGCGCTGGATCGACGTGTACGAAAACCCCGGCAAGCGCAGCGGCGCGTATTCGGCTCCCGTGTACGGCGTGCATCCGTACATGCTGCTGAACTACAACGACACGCTCGACTCGGTGTTCACGCTGGCGCACGAGATGGGGCACTCGATGCACACGATGCTGTCGGAGGCCCATCAGCCGTTCGTGTACTCGGACTACACCATCTTCGTGGCCGAAGTGCCGTCGACGCTGAGCGAGATGCTCTTTTTCGATCACAAGCTGGCGCGGACGACCGACCAGCGCGAGCGCATCGTGCTGCTCCAGCACGCGATCGACGACATCGTCGGGACGTTCTACCGGCAGTGCCTATTCGCCGATTACGAGCTGCAGGCCCATCGCCTCGCCGAGCAGGGGGAGCCGATTACCGCCGAGGCGCTGAGCGGCGTGTACTTCGACCTGTTCAAGGCGTACCACGGCGACGCGATGACATACGACGACGCGGCGAAGATTACGTGGGCGCGCGTGCCGCATTTCTTCGGCAGTCCGTACTACGTTTATCAATACGCGACGTGTTATGCCTCGTCGGCGCAGCTGATTCAGACGATTACGTCTGGAAGCGTCGAAGAACGGCGCGACGGCGTGGAGCGATTCCTCGAGCTGTTGCGCGCGGGCGGCAGCGACTATCCGATGGACCTGCTCAAGCGGGCGGGGGTCGACCTGAGCACGCCGGGGCCGGCCGAGGCGGTCGTCAAGCAGCTCGACCGGCGCGTGACGCAACTCGAGCGGGAAATCGAGCGACTGTGACCACCCTTCACCCCATCGTCCGCGATTGGTTTGCGGAGCATTGTGGCTCGGCGACCGAGCCACAGGCGCGCGCATGGCCGGCGATCCGGTCGGGCGAGAACGTCCTGATCTCCGCGCCCACGGGGTCGGGTAAGACGCTCGCGGCGTTCCTGATCTGCCTCGACGATCTCGTGCGCGCGGGTCTGGACGGCAGCCTGCCCGACACGACGCAGGTGCTCTACGTCTCGCCTTTGAAAGCGCTCAGCAACGACATTCACAAGAACCTCGACGTGCCGCTCTCGGGCATTGCCTCGCTGGCGGGTGAGCGCGGGCTCATGCTGCCGGCTATACGTACGGCGGTGCGTACCGGCGACCCGCCTGCGTCCGAGCGCCAGCGGATGGTGAAGCATCCGCCGCACATTCTCGTCACGACGCCGGAGTCACTGTTTATTCTGCTGACGGCCGATCGCAGCCGGCAGGCGGTGCGCGGCCGCAGCGCATCGGATTGTCGGCGACGGTCAGGCCCATCGAGACGGTCGCGCGCTTTCTTGCGCCCGACGAGCACGCCAGAGTCACCGTCATCAATCACGGCCACCGCCGCGCGATGGATCTTGGCGTGGAGGTGCCCCTGGACGAGCTCGGCCCGGTGGCGTCCAACGAGATGTGGGGGGAGATTTACGATCGCATCGCCACGCTCATCTGAAGAGAAGCTGAAAACCGGAAAGCTCAAGGCCGTCGTCGCGACGGCATCGCTCGAGCTCGGCATCGACATCGGCACGGTCGATCTCGTCTGCCAGATCGGCTCTCCGCGATCGATCGCTGTTGCGCTGCAGCGCATCGGGCGATCGGGACACCAGGTCGAGCATACGACCAAGCCGAAGGGGCGCATCTTCGCGACCACTCGCGACGAGCTCATCGAATGCGCCGCGCTGGTCCGCGCCATCTCGCAGGGCGAGCTCGATCGCCTGCTCGTGCCTGTCACCCCGCTCGACGTCATGGGGCAGCAGATCGTGGCGATGGCCGCCGCCGAGGACTGGCAGGAGAACGATCTCTTCGCGCTCATTCGCCGCGCGTACTGCTATGCCGACTTGACGCGCGCGGATTTCGACGCCGTCATCGAGATGTTGTCCGAAGGCATCAGTACCAAGCGGGGCCGGAGCGGCGCGTTTGTGCATCGCGATCGGGTGCACGGCGTGGTCCGCGGCAGACGCGGCGCCCGTCTCGCGGCGATTACGTCGGGCGGCGCGATTCCGGACAACGCGCAGTTCCTCGTGCTTGCAGAGCCCGACGAAACGGTCGTCGGCACGCTCGATGAAGATTTCGCCGTCGAGAGCATGGCCGGCGACGTGTTCATGCTCGGCTCGACGTCGTGGCGCATCCGCCGCGTCGAGTCAGGCCGCGTGCGCGTGGAAGACGCGAAGGGAGCGGCTCCGACCATTCCATTCTGGCGCGGTGAGGCGCCGGGCCGCACATGGGAGCTGTCCAGTGCCGTTCTCAACGCG
>CAYHHH010000162.1:4376-8066 GCA_964356125.1 uncultured Bifidobacteriaceae bacterium
CAACGCAGGCGGCGCGAACTTCTGGGTTGCGGCCGAGCGACTGAAGTCGGCGCGCCTGCTCTGGCCGGATTCCACGATCGCGCCCGACATCGACGACTACGATCGCACGCCCACATCCGATCGGGAATCGGCGGCAACCGAGACGCTGCGTGGCTGGCTGGAGTCGAGCGGACCCCAGACGCAAACCGGCCTCTCGCAGCGATTCGCGCTGCCTACCGGCGTGATGGAGGCCGCGCTGCTGCGGCTCGAGGCCGAAGGACAGATTCTGCGCGGCCCGAAGCGGTCGAGCTGCTCCGCGAAGTGCGGCGGGACCAGAGTGTCGGCGTCGCGCCTCGCGTGTCGGCCGCCGATCCGCTGAATCTGGCGGGCATCATCACTCCGGGTTCGCGCATCAGCCCGCTTTCAGGCGGCGGCGTCCCGTTGTGGGAGGAAGCCACGCATGACGATAAGGAAGCGCCGGTGGCACCAGTTCTGGAACACCGGCTATGATCACGTTAACCGTTTGCCGTCTACCGTTTACCGTAATGCCCACGGTGAACGGTGAACTGTAGACGGTAAACGTAGTAACCATGCTTCCCATCAGGCTTCATAAAACCGTCGGCGTGAAGGTCGGGCCGGTGCAGGTCGGCGGCGGCGCTCCCATTGCCGTCCAGTCGATGACGAACACCGACACGCCCGACGTCGAGTCGACCGCGCGGCAGTGCATCGAGCTGGCGCAAGCGGGGTCCGAGCTCGTGCGCATCACGGTGAACATTCCCGAGGCCGCTGCGGCAGTGCCGGCCATCAAGCAGCGCATGCTCGACGCGGGGGTCACCGCACCGCTCATCGGCGACTTCCATTACAACGGGCACCTCCTGCTGACGAAGCACCCTGACTGTGCGAAGGCGCTCGACAAGTACCGCATCAACCCGGGCAATGTCGGCACCGGGAAGCGGCGCGACGAGCAGTTCACCACCATCTGCCAGGTCGCGGCGGATCACGGCAAGCCGGTGCGCATCGGCGTGAATGGCGGCTCCCTGAATCAGGAGCTCGTCATGCACAAGATGCAGGACAACACCGATCGAAGTCTCGGCAAGAGATCCGAAGAGATCATCAACGAGTGCATGGTGCTGTCGGCGCTCGAGTCGACGGCGCTCGCGCTCGAATCGGGCCTGCGGAAAGATCAGATCATCATCTCGTGCAAGGTTTCGCGGCCGCTCCATCTCATTGCGGTGTATCGCGAGCTCTCGAAGCGCACTGATCAGCCGCTGCACCTCGGCCTGACCGAGGCGGGCATGGGCATCAAAGGTCTCGTGTGGTCGTCCGCGGCCATGGGCGCGCTCTTGAACGAAGGCATCGGCGACACGATTCGCGTTTCGTTGACGCCGCGGCCGGGCGGCGATCGCCGCGAAGAGGTGTACGCCGCGTGCGAGATGCTGCAGGCGCTCGGGCTGCGCTCGTTCGCGCCCAGCGTCACCGCCTGTCCGGGGTGCGGCCGGACGACCAGCACGACGTTCCAGGAACTGGCAGAGCGCACGCAGGATTACATTCGCGAGATGATGCCGTCGTGGAAGATTCGCTACGAGGGGGTGGAAGACATGACGCTCGCCGTCATGGGATGCGTCGTGAACGGCCCTGGCGAATCGAAGGCGGCGAACATCGGCATCAGCCTGCCGGGCACCGGCGAAGAGCCCAGCTGCCCGATCTATATCGACGGCCACCACGTGAAAACGCTGCGCGGCACCTACGATGAGCTCGCGGTCGAGTTCCGTCAGATTATCGACGAGTACGTCGAACGGAAATACGCGAAGGCCGGCCGGGCCTAATGGACCGTCGTGTACGGCTCGGTGAGCGTGAACGGCGGAATCTCGATCTCGAACTCCTCGCGGGCGCGCGTCTCCATCTGGTAGGTTCCACGCATCGTACCGAACGGCGTGGTGAGATCGCACCCCGAGGTGTACTCGAAGCTCTCGCCGGGTTCGAGGACCGGCTGCTTGCCGACGACGCCGGGGCCGCGCACCTCGCGCACGTCGCCCATCGCGTCAGTAATAATCCAGTGACGGCTCACCAGCTTCACCGTCTCGGGTCCTTCGTTCGTGATGCGGATGGTGTAGAGGAAAAACCATTTACTCTGCGACGGGTTCGATCGGCCCGGGGCGAACTCCGAATCGACGCGCACGCGAACGTTTCTTGTCACCGTTTCAGGCATCTTCACCCTTAATCATATGCCAGCCGACGAACCGTCACGCCTGAAGGATCTTGCCGCGTCCGTTGGCGTGCCGAACGCGCATCGCCACATCTTTCTCTGCGCCGATCAGACCAACCCGAAGTGCTGCGATCGCGATCGATCGATCGAGGCGTGGGAGTTCCTGAAGACGCGGCTCAAACAGCTGGGGCTGTCAGAGGCGGGGGGCATCCTTCGCACGAAAGCGAATTGTCTTCGCATCTGCGAAGGCGGACCGATCGCCGTGGTGTATCCGGAAGGCACGTGGTACCGCGGGTGCGATCCGCCCGTTCTCGATCGGATCATCGAGGAGCACCTGATCGGCGGGCGGCCCGTCGAAGCACACGCGATCCTTACAAACGATCTAGATCATCTTTCCCGATAACCGGGTTCCATCCGATCAGCTCGTACTGCCCGACGCCCGACTGGACGAACGGGTCGCCGTCGCGAATCGAGTCGAGCGCGGTCGCGTCCTCATCCGGCACGCGCAGCAGCAGCAGGCCGCCGAACCGCGGGTTCATCGGACCGGACGCGATGAGCGTGCCTTTCTCCTTCAGTCCGCGCAGGTACGCGCGGTGCGCGTCCTGGTGCACGAGCACTTCTTCGAGCGGCTTGCGATACCGGATGATCGCCATGGCGTACATCAGTGTCCTCCTGCGAATGCGTTGAGCCCCACGACCGTGCCGATGCCTGCCAGCGCCAGCGCGAGCTGGCGCAGCGTCGTCGCATCGATGCGGCCGCGGTGCAGATCGGGAATGAGATCGGCCATCGCGATATACAGAAAGCTGGCGGCGGCGATCGAGAGGACGTACACGTTCGCCTGCGGCACCCAGTCGAGCGCGAGCACGGCCACGACCGCGCCGAGCACCGACGAGGCGCCGGACACCAGATTCAGCACGAGCGCCTTCTTCCGCGAATAACCGGCGTGCAGCAGGATGGCCATGTCGCCGAGCTCCTGCGGAATTTCGTGCGTCGCCACCGCGAGCGCGGTGCTGATGCCGAGCGGAATCGACGTGCGCACGGCCGTGCCGATGACGACTCCGTCCAGAAAATTGTGGAATGCGTCGCCGATGATCACCATCGGCGCGGCCATGCCGTGCGCTTCGCAGTCGTGCGTGTGGCAGTGCCGCCACAGCACGAGCTTCTCGAGCAGGAAGAACAGCATGATGCCGGCGAGCAGCGAGCCGAGCACGGCCCTGGCAGAGAGATGTTCGAGCGCTTCTGGAAGAAGCACGAGCAGCGCCACGCCGAGAAGCGTGCCGACCGCGTAGCTGACGAGCCACGGGACGAGCTTGACGCGGAGACGATCGTTGAAGAAGAGGAGCGCTGAGGCGACGAGCACGCCGCCGAGGCTGCCTGCGAGTGTCAGGCCAACGGCCCACGCGAGCGAACGCACGTGGGGCATGTTATCACCTAGCTTGTAGCCGGTAGCTTGTAGCTAGTAGCAAGTTCTTGCTACCCGCTACCGGCTACGAGCTACTGGCTAG
>CAYHHH010000163.1:0-4633 GCA_964356125.1 uncultured Bifidobacteriaceae bacterium
TTAGTCGCGGGGGCCCCCCCACCCCGCTCCCGTCGCTACGCTTGCGGGGCCCCTTCGCCCCGCGCCGCTTCGCGACGTAAATGCCTCGACGACTTTCCGCTCGAACACGGCCGCAAAGTTCCGGACAATCGACGCGTCGGTGTCGCTCATGGAGATTCGACGACCGGCCGCGCGCGACAGGGACGTGACGCCGCCGGTCTCGATACCGCACGGCACGATGAGATTGAAGAAATCGAGATCGGTCGTCACGTTGAAGGCGAATCCGTGGCTCGTAATCCAGCGCGAGATGCGCACACCGATCGCCCCTATCTTGTCGGCGCCAACCCACGCGCCCGAGAGCCCCGTCACACGGCCGGCGTCGATGCCGAAGTCGCGCGACGTACGAATCATGACGTCTTCCAAATCGCGCACGTACTTGTGCACGTCGCAGCGATCCGGATGGAGATTGAGGATGGGATATCCGACGAGCTGCCCGGGACCGTGATAGGTAATGTCGCCGCCGCGGCCCGACTCGTGAACCTCGACCTCTCGCGCCGCCAGCAGCTCGGGCGTGGCAATCAGGTGCGACCGCGCGGCGTCAGCCTTGACGCCGAGTGTAATCACATGAGGGTGCTCGAGCAGGAGCAGGAGGTCGGGGACCCGCCCGGCGCGACGCTCCTCGACGAGCGCGCGCTGCATGTCGCTCGCGACACCATACGGAACGACGCCAAGGCGGCGGACTTCCAGCTCACGCACAACCTAATGTTAGCTGGGAAAACGTAATCTCGCTCTCAGGCCGCCCAAGGGGGACGCCTCGAGAGATCGATCCGCCGCAAATCTCGGCAAGGTCACGAACGATATGGTATAGTTTCTATACTAAATGCGGTTCGAGTTCGATCTGGCGAAATCGACCGCCAACAAGGCCAAGCACGGGATTGACTTCTCTGAGGCTCAGGCGATCTGGAACGACGCGAACCGACTCGAAATCCCGGCGAGATCGACGACCGAGCCGCGGTTGCAAATCATCGGCCGGATTCAGCAGACATTGTGGGCTGCATTTGTGACGTACCGCCATGACACGATCCGCATCATCTCGGTCCGACGCGCGCGTAAAAAGGAAGAGGCGCAGTACGTCGGAAGCTAAGGCTCTCACGGCGGTAGAGCTCGATGCTCTTCACGATGCCGGCGGCAACATGTCGCCGTATCTGGATTATTCGCGAGCGCGGCGCCCGGGGCGGGACGTTCAGCGTGTGAACGTGGATTTCCCCGTGGACTTGTTGGAAGCGATCGATCAGGAAGCCAGGCGCATCGGGGTCACGCGGCAAGCATTTATCAAGCTCCGCCTCGCGGATACGCTTGTACCGCAGCGGCGATAGTCGCTCACAATGGAAGTATCAAAACATGTGACGGGCCGCGCAATACCTTCGCTGGCTGCCGATGGAGAGGCAAAACATCGGAACGCTCAAAGTTGCAGGTGCGCAAACCAGACCCTGGAGTCGCCAGCGATCGCTGCTCGCGGCCCGTCGTCGGGGATCTCCTTTCAAAGGCAGCGTGAAATGGGTATTGCCTTCAACAAGAGCGAGATCCAGAAGTAGTTCGCGCTAGTCCTTCTGCCGTCACCGAGGAAACATAAAGCGCGTTACCGGACGCAAAAAAACCGGCGGGCCTACAGAACAAGACCCGCCCTACGTACTACGTACGCATCGCAGGCGGTACGTAGGCCGGGGTGCGGTTCGAAGCTAGATAGGGTTTCCTAACTCCGATACAAATGACATGGTGAACACGCTGGTGTTGTATGACGTCCCGCGCCGAGTAAGCCGCGAGCGACTCGAGGCGCTGCTGCGCGCGCATGGGTTCGTCTGGCTGTTTCCGTACGCCCGCTGGTCCAGCACGCGGTTGTCGCAGCACGACGGACTGATTCAGGGCGTCCGGTCGCGTCTGAAAGGCGAGCCGTATCGTGTGGTATTCATCCAACTCATGGCGGATAGTCGGAGGTGCGCGCTATGGCTGACGGCAACAAAACCTCGGTGACGGATGTCCGCGTGATCGCGCTGTATCCCGGCAGGCTCACCTCGTTATCGGGCTGTCCGGGCGTGAGGTTCCGCAGTCGAAAAAAGTCGCACTGCACACTTGTGCCATGCAGGGTTGAAGGGCTGGAGGGTCGGTCGATCGCAACACCGGAATACCGGATCCCCGAAGGGACGCCGAGCCCGATCTACAGGGTTCAGTTTGAGACGACCAGGGTTCCCGTCGAAGACCGCAGAGTTCTGTGCGTCGTGCTCTCGGCTGAGCCTGAAGCGCGGAAAAGTGACCCCGAGCAGATCCTACTGTCCCCGATCTTTGACGACGGCCACCGCTTAATCTTCGAGTTCCGCCGGGCGCAAATCCTCA
Source organism: uncultured Bifidobacteriaceae bacterium (assembly GCA_964356125.1). Lineage (GTDB taxonomy): Bacteria > Acidobacteriota > Vicinamibacteria > Vicinamibacterales > JAMQPK01 > JAMQPK01. Next base: position 2,371 of record CAYHHH010000163.1, read on the forward strand.
GCGTGAGCCGACGTGGGGATCTGGAAACGCGACTCGTCGCTGTCGATCCTGTCCGAGGGGTAATCGGGACGAAAACGATTCACCGGTTCGACACGCGATTGCTGGCACTGGCGAGTCGATGCGTCGAACATCTTTCCGGCGCTATCGACTTGTTTCCAACGCGAGAGCGAGCGTCACACATGCAACGGGTTCCGATTCCCAGCGGGGAGGCCAACCTGGCGTTCGGTTCACGCGATAACCTTCGTCCCCTGCCGTCGCAAGGCGAGCAAAAAGGGATTCGCGGGTTAGAATGACGACATGTCGAGTAAGACACTGGACGAACACATCGAATCGACGCCGGACACGGCCGGCGGCAAGCCGCGCATCCGGGGGCGTCGAATTACGGTCCAGGATATTGCGATCCAGCATGAGAGGCTCGGCAAAGGCGCCGACGAGATCGCTGGCGAATACGATCTGACGCTCGCCGACGTGTACGCGGCGCTCGCCTACTACTTCGACCACCGCGAGGAAATCGACGCGCGCATAACAGAGGACCGCGCCTTCGTCGAAGCGCTTCGCGCGCGCACTCCATCGAAGCGGTCGCAGAAGCTCGGCTCGCTGCGTGGCGAGGATTAGCTTTCTCACCGACGAGCACCTACCAAACGCCGTCGCGAAAGGTTTGCGTGCGCGCGGCGTGGAGGCCTCAACTGCCGGCGAGGCGGGACAGCTCGGATCCGCTGACGCTTCGCTGCTCGCGCATGCGAGAACAGAGGGCAAGGTCCTGATCACATCCGACTCCGATCATCTACGACTCCACGCCGCCGGAGTTCCTCACGCAGGGATCGTATTCGCACCTTCCGATATTTCGATCGGAGTGATCATCGGAGGCGCAATGTTGATTGCCGAGGTTCTCACTTCCGATGAGATGATGAATCACGTCGAGTTCCTGTAGGGACCTACGCGTCCGCCGGCTCCCAGCTCTCAATCATCTTCTTGACGACCTGCATGAACTCGTCGGCGATCGCGCCGTCGATGACACGGTGGTCGTAGCCGATGGTCAAGTAGGCCCGCAGCCGGATCGTGACCGCATCGTCGACGACGACCGGCCGCTTTTCCACGGCGCCCACGCCGACGATGGCGAGCTGCGGCTGGCTGATGATGGCCATACCGAACAAGGCGCCGAAGACGCCCGGGTTCGTGATCGTGAACGTGCCGCCCTGCACGTCTTCGGGCTTGAGCCTTTTCTCGCGCGCTCGCGCGGCGAGATCGGCGATCGCCTTGCTGGTGTCGAGCAGGCTCAATTGGTCGGCGTTCTTCACCACGGGAACGATGAGACCCCAGTCGAGCGCAACCGCCACGCCGATGTTGATGTCCTTCTTGTAGATGATGTCGGTGCCGTCGATCGAGGCGTTCACGATGGGCACTTTCTTGAGTGCCTCTGCGCACGCCTTCGTGATGAACGACATGTATGTGAGCTTGCCGCCGGCCTTTTCGTACTCCGCCTTCTTCGCTTTCCGGATCTCGTCGACCTTCGTGAAGTCGAGCTCGAACGCCGAGTGCACGTGCGGCGACGTGCGCCGGCTCATCACCATGTGCTCGGCGATTTTGCGGCGCATCACGCTCATCGGCGTGCGCTCGTACTTGTCCTCCGCAAGACCCGCCGTGGCTGACGGATTTGGCGCCAACAGAGGGGCGTTAGGTGCGTTAGGTGCGACAGGTGCGTTGGGGGCGACAGGCGCGTTGGGGGCGACAGGTGCGCCGGCGTCGATGTAGGCAAGGATGTCGTTCTTCGTCACGCGGCCGCCGTCGCCGCTGCCCGCGATGTTGCGCACGTCGACGTGATGCTCACGCGCAATCTTCCGCACGACCGGCGACAGCCGCAGCTCGCGCGCTTCCGCGGCCGACCATGGCTTCGCTAATCCGGGTGCCGGGGCTTGCGCCGCCGAAGCCGCGCGGCGCGCGCGGGGAGCGCTAGGGGCGTTGGGGACGCTAGGTGCGTTAGGGGCGTCGGGTGCGCTGGATGCGACAGGCTTGCCCGCCGTAGCGATGGGCGGAGCCTGCGCGGAGGTGGGCGCGTAGGGACCGAAACGCTCTGAATCGCCATCCCCCTGCGAGGAGGAGACGGGGGCGGCCGCCGGCTTCGTCTCCGCCGCAGGTTCAGATGCGGTCTCGTCGATCACCGCGACGACGGTGTTGATGGGCACCGTCTCGCCTTCCTTCACCTTCACTTCGCTGACAACGCCCGCGGCAGGCGACGGTATCTCGGCGTCGACTTTGTCGGTCG
>CAYHHH010000163.1:4733-6418 GCA_964356125.1 uncultured Bifidobacteriaceae bacterium
TCGCTGACAACGCCCGCGGCAGGCGACGGTATCTCGGCGTCGACTTTGTCGGTCGAGATCTCGAACAGCGGCTCGTCGCGCTCGACCGTGTCGCCGACCTTTTTCAGCCATCGGACGATGGTGCCCTCGGCAACCGACTCGCCCATCTGTGGCATCACTACTGGTTTAGCCATCTCGTTTACCGTTTACCGTCCACCGTTCTCCGTTCCGGTCGCCGTCCGCGTTTCGAACGGTGAACCGTAAACGGTGAACGGTGAACTACATGTGTATCGCCGCGCCGTGTGCCGCGTGCGCCGCTTCGCCCACCGCCTCTGAGAACGTCGGGTGCGCGTGAATGGTCCTGACCAATTCCTCGACCGTGCACTCGAGTCGCAGCGCCAGCGTGGCTTCCGCCACCAGCTCGGTCGCGCGCGGCCCAATCATGTGCACGCCCAGCACTTCATCGTACTTCCTGTCGGCGACGATTTTCACGAACCCTTCGGTCTCGCCGGCCATCTTCGCGCGGCCGAGCACAAAGAACGGGAACGTCCCGATCCGTACGTCGTAACCCTTTTCCTGCGCCTCGCGCTCGGTCAGGCCGACGCTGCCAATCTCCGGATCGCAATACGTGCACGCGGGCACGTGATCGTAGTTGATGGGCTTCACGTCCTGCCCGGCAATCCGCTCCGCGGCGATGACGCCTTCGGCCGACGACACGTGCGCCATCTGCGGATGCGGGGCGCTGCCGGCGCCGAACGAGATGACATCGCCGACCGCCGAGAAGCCGGGAACGCCCGTGCGGAACAGATTGTCCACGGCGATGTAGCCGCGATCGGTGTTGAGGCCGAGCCCCTCGGCTCCGAGGCCTTGCGTCACCGGCCCGCGGCCCGTGGCGACGAGCAGATAATCGGCGGTCATCTTCTCGACCTTGCCATCGGGCAGCTGCGCCTCGATGTCGACGCCGTTCGCGCCGGCGGTTGCCTTCGTCACCTTGGTGCCGGTGTGGATCGTGATGCCCTGCTTCCTGAACGACTTCTCGAGCTCGGCCGAGATCGCTTCGTCCTCTGCGGGCACGATGCGAGGCAGCAGCTCGATCACCGTCACCTGACTGCCGAATCGCCGGAAGATCGACGCGAACTCCACGCCGACCGCGCCGCTGCCCAGGATGATCATCGACTTCGGCACTTCGCGCAGCGCAATCGCCTCGTCGCTCGTGATGATCCGCTTGCGATCGATCTCGACGCCCGGCACGCTTCGCGGCATCGAACCGGTCGCGATGACGATCTCCTTCGACGCCGTGAGGCTCTGCGCGTCCCCCTCGACGACGTCGATCGTGCCGCGCCCGGTGATCGTCGCGGTGCCTTTGATCCACTCGATCTTGTTTTTCTTGAACAGGAACTCGATGCCCTTGGTGAGCCCCGTCACGACTTTGTCTTTGCGCGCCTGCACCTGATTCATGTCGATGCCGACGGCGCCTTCGCCGATCGTGACGCCCCATTCCTTGACGTTCTGCACGACCTTGAGCGCGTGCGCGTGCTCGAGCAGCGCCTTGGTCGGAATGCATCCCCAGATGAGACAGGTGCCGCCGAGCGCTTTCTGTTTCTCGACGACGGCGGTCTTCAGACCCAGCTGCGACGCGCGAATAGCTGCCACGTAGCCGCCTGTGCCTGCGCCGATCACCACAACATCGAACTCGTTCGCCATGT
>CAYHHH010000163.1:6518-7933 GCA_964356125.1 uncultured Bifidobacteriaceae bacterium
AAACGCGCTACAATACGGGCTGCTTTCTCCATGAATCCGAAGCCGAAAACGATCCTCATCGTCGACGATGACGAGGGGATGCGTGACACGCTGAACGCCATCCTCAGGCGGGATTATCGCGTGTTGCGCGCGGCAACGGGCGAGGCCGCGCTGGCCATCCTGAACCGCGAGGACGTCGACGTGATGCTCCTCGACGTGCGGCTTCCGGGCATCGACGGCTTCGACGTGCTCCGCATCGTCCGCGAAAATTACAGCCTCATCGAAGTCATCATGATTTCGGCCATCACCGAGATCGAGACCGCCGTCAAGGCGATGAAGTTCGGGGCCTATCACTACACGACGAAGGATTTCGATTACGAAACGATTCGCTCGCTGGTGCGCAACGCGAGCGAGCGGCAGGATCTGAACCGCCAGGTGATGACGCTGAGCGCCCAGGTCGCCGACCAGGGCGATCGCGAGTTCGTCGTCGGGCCGAGCAAGCTGACGCGCGACATCGTCGATCTGGTCGGGAAAGTCGCGAAGCTGTCGGCCACGGTTCTGATTCTCGGCGAGAGCGGCACGGGTAAAGAGCTGCTCGCGCGGCTCATCCATCGCGAAAGCGGCAACGCCGATGCGCCGTTCATCGCGGTGAACCTCGCGGCGATTCCTCGAGAGCTCGTCGAAAGCACGCTGTTCGGCCACGAACGTGGATCGTTCACCGGGGCGATCAAGCAGCAGCTCGGCAAGTTCGAGCTCGCGTCGGGCGGTACGTTGTTTCTCGACGAAGTGGGCGATTTGCCGCTCGACCTGCAGGCGAAGCTGCTGCGCGCGATACAGGAGGGGGAAATCGAGCGGGTGGGCGGCGCCAAACCGATCAAGACCGACTTCCGCCTGATTGCCGCGACCAACGTCGATCTGGAGAAAGCCGTCAAGGAAGGGCGATTTCGCGAGGACCTCTTCTATCGCATCAACGTCATTCCGATCAAACTCCCGCCGCTTCGCGATCGCATGGAAGATCTGCCCGAGCTGGCGCGGTTCTTCCTCAGCCGCTACAAGCTCCGCTTCAGGAAGAACATTCAGGGCATCTCCGACTCGACGCTGAAGATCCTGTCAAATTACTGGTGGCCCGGCAACATCCGCGAGCTCGAGAACCTGATCGAGCGCCTCGTCGCGGTGAGCGACAAGGAGTGGATTACCGACGAAGATCTGCCGTTCGAGTTCCATTTCGCGCAGCTCGATCGTGTGCCGACCCGCGGCGAAAGCCTGTTTCAGGAGGCGACGAACACGTTCGAGCGCAACTTCATCCTGCGCGCGCTGGAAAAATCGGGCTGGAACGTGACGGCGACGGCGCGCTATCTGGGCATTCCGCTCAGCACGCTCAAATTCAAGATGGATCGCCTGGATATCCGCGAGCTCGCGAAGAAACTTCGCGGCGC
>CAYHHH010000164.1:0-7903 GCA_964356125.1 uncultured Bifidobacteriaceae bacterium
CTACGGGAGAACCAGGGGCACGAAACCGACCGCTTCGCGGCGGCTCAGCCCCGCGGATCATCCGCGCGGCGTTCAGCCAACCGCAGGCGCGCCGGTGCGGTACCGCGGAACGAACTCATCAAACCAGCATGATCAGGAGCCATGATGGCGAACAATGACTCAACAAACAACGACCTCGCCTATGCCGACACCCTCTGGAAGTCGGCCGATACGCTGCGCGGACAGGTCGACGCGGCGGAGTACAAGCACGTCGTCCTCGGTCTGCTCTTCCTCAAGTACATCTCCGACTCCTTCGAAGCGCGGCGCGAGGAGCTCAAGGCCGAGCTTGAAGCTGAGGGTATCACCGGCCCGCAGATCGAAAGCCTGCTGGAGAACCGCGACGAGTACACCGCCGAGCGAGTCTTCTGGGTGCCGCCCGAGGCGCGCTGGGAGAAACTCCAGAACCAGGCCACGCGGGCGGACATCGCCACGCTGATCGACGACGCCATCCTTGCCGTGGAGCGCGACAACCCGAACCTTAAGGGCAAGCTTCCGCGCGACTACGCCCGTCGCGGCATCGCGCCGGAGAAGATGAAGGCGCTGATCGATCTGATCGCCGACATCGGCTTCAAGGGCGACCGCGCCAAGGCGCGCGACACGCTCGGCCGCGTCTACGAGTACTTCCTCGGCAAGTTCGCCCAAGCCGAGGGCAAGCTCGGCGGCGAGTTCTTCACGCCGCGCTGCATCGTCCGGCTGCTGGTCGAGATGCTCGAACCCTACGAGGGCCGCGTCTACGACCCCTGCTGTGGCTCGGCGGGCATGTTCGTGCAGTCCGAACGCTTCGTCGAAGCCCACGGCGGGCAGAAGACCGACATCTCGATCTTCGGTCAGGAGTCGAACCCCACCACCTGGCGGCTGGCGCACATGAACCTCGCCATTCGCGGCATCGAGGCTAATCTGGGGTCGCAGCCCGCCGACTCGTTCCTGCGCAATCTCCACCCCGACCTCAAGGCCGACTACATCCTCGCCAATCCGCCGTTCAACGTTTCCGACTGGTCCGGCAAGCTGTTGCAAGACGACGTACGCTGGCGGAGCTACGGCACGCCGCCCGTCGGCAACGCCAACTACGCCTGGATCCAGCACTTCATCCATCACCTCGCCCCGCCCAACGGCCACGGCGGCGGGGTCGCCGGCTTCGTCATGGCCAACGGCTCGCTGTCCTCGGGCTCCGGCGGCGAGGGCGAGATCCGCCAGCGCATCGTTGAGGCCGACCTGGTCGACGCCATCGTCGCGCTGCCGGCCCAGCTCTTCCTCACCACCGGCATCCCCGCCTGCCTCTGGTTCCTGACCCGCGACAAGACCGGCAAGAACCTCAAGCACGGCGGGCGCGACCGCAAAGACGAGACGCTCTTCATCGATGCTCGCAAGCTGGGCACCATGCAGACCCGCACACTGCGCGTGCTCACCGGCGGTGGCGACGGCGAAAGCATGTTGGCCGACGGCATGGGCGACCCGAACTTCGATTCCGACCTCGGCCGCATCGTTTACGCCCTCCGCCAGTGGCGCGGCGAACCCGCGCCCGACTGGTGGGACGAGTCCCCGCACGGCGAATGGGGGTACCGAGACATCCCCGGCTTCTGCAAGGCCGAGACGATCGAGGGGATCGGCAAGCACGGATTCGTGCTCACCCCCGGCCGCTACGTCGGGGCCGAAGAGCAGGAGGACGATGGCGAGCCGTTCGTGGAGAAGTACCCGCGCCTGCTGACGGAGTTGGAGGAGAGCTTTGGCGAGGGGGAGCGGTTGAGGGGGGTCGTGCGGGAGAAGTTGGAGGGGCTCAAGCATGACGGCTGAGTGGACTACCAGCCGTCTTGGTGCGCTGTCGATCAACTTCGATGGGAAACGAAGGCCTGTCAAAGAGTCAGATCGGCGGCCGGGCCCCTATCCGTACTACGGAGCCTCCGGCGTCGTCGATCATGTTGACGACTACCTCTTCGATGGAGAGTACCTCCTTGTTGCCGAGGATGGGGAGAACCTCCGTACACGCCAGACGCCAATTGCATTTCTCGCAAGAGGCAGATTCTGGGTCAACAATCATGCTCACATAATCACGGGTAATGAGAGGGCCGATACACGCTTTCTCATGTATGCCCTTCGGCACGTCGACATTGATGCCTATCTCACAGGCGCGGTCATGCCGAAGCTCACGCAAGGCAACCTAAGCCGGATTGAGATATCGCACCCTCTTCCGCCGGAACAACGCGCCATCGCCGGTGTCCTCGGCGCTCTGGACGACAAGATCGAGCAGAACCGGTGGACGGCGCGGGCGCTGGAGCGGCTGGCGCGGGCGATCTTCCGGGCGTGGTTCGTGGACTTCGACCCGGTCAAGGCCAAGGCCGCCGGCACGACCGCCTTCCCCTCAATGCCCCAGCCCGTCTTCGACGCCCTGCCCACCCGCTTCGTCGATTCCCCCATCGGCCCCGTACCGGAGGGGTGGGAGGTGAAGGCTGTTACTGACGTCGCAACAGTCGCAATCGGGAAGACGCCCCCGCGCAAAGAGCCGCAGTGGTTTACGAATGACCCTTCGCAGATGCCGTGGGTTTCGATACGGGATATGGGGACATGCGGCGTATTCATCGGCACAACGTCTGAGTACCTCACGCACGAGGCCGTTGAACGCTTCCGAGTTAGGCGAATTCCAGATCGAAGTGTGCTCTTCAGCTTCAAGCTCACATTGGGGCGCGTAACAATCGCGGATGGCGAGATCACATCGAACGAGGCGATCGCTCATTTCATCTCGGAATCTCCTGACTCGATTGGGACGGAGTATCTGTACTGCTATCTGGTTGGATTCGATCACAACCAGCTCGGAAGCACCAGTTCCATCGCAACGGCGACAAACTCAAAGATCGTCAAGGAAATGCCCATTCTTGTTCCGGCGTCATCCACCGCAGAGGCATTTACCGAGTTGACTCGTCCGATGTTCGACGCACTGCGTTCTCTAACTCGGGAGTCGAGCAAGCTCGCCGAGATGCGCGACTACTTGCTGCCGAAGCTGCTGAGCGGCAGCGTACGAGTGGAGGTCGCGAATGGCTGAGCCCTCTACAGCTCGCGCTCGCTTTCAGATGGTCGGCACCCGTGCGGCGGTGCTCGACGGCCCGCTCGCCGAGGCCATTGAGCAGCAGTTCCACGCCATCGAGAATGCGCTGGAGAGTGTGCCCGACTTCGCCTTCGATCTCTCCAATACGCTGGTCGAATCTGTCTGCAAGACCGTACTCGCCGATATCGGCCAGCCGGCGGACCCCAACTGGGACGCGCCGAAACTGCTGAAGGAGACGACCAACCGCCTGGCGCTGCTGCCGCGTAACCATCCCGACCCGGCGAAGGCGCGCGACTCGGTAGAGAAGACGATTCGGGGTCTGCTCCAGACGATTCAGGGCCTGTGCGAGCTACGCAATGGCTACGGCATGGCCTCACACGGTCGCGACAGCTTCTCCGCCCGGCTCGACCTCCGGCAGGCCACGCTCGCCGCGCAGGCGGCGGACACCATCGTGTCGTTCCTCTACCGCATCCATCGCGACGCGCTCATGCAGACGCCCGGCGCGCGCGTCTACTACGAAGATCACGCCGACTTCAACGAGGCCTTTGACCGCGACAACGAGACGATCCGACTGGGCAACCTGGAGCTGCTGCCCAGTCGCGTGCTGTTCCATGCGGACCGGGAGGCATACAAGGCCGCGCTGAACGACCATCTCGCCGAACGAGACGGGACCGAGAACGGCGACGATCCGGCCGCGCCGGGTGATGACGAGCAGGAGGCCGGATGACGATGTCCTCACCCACCGAGCAACTCGTCGAGGATGTCGCCGCGGTCTACTTTGGGGCGATCGGCGTGGCGACCAGACGGGGCATCGAGATCGACGACGCAGGCGAGCGCGGCGATGCGACTCGGGTTGTGCTGACCGGCCGCCTCAGCGGCGCACTACATCGCCTCAATCCCAATCTGCCGCACGACACCCTTGAGGAGGTCGTGCGTATCCTCTCACGGCCGCCGCACCCGACGCTGATCCAGAACAACCGCTGGTTCCACACGCTGCTCAATGACGGCGCCGAGGTCGAATACCGCGACGCGAAGAACGGCGAGACGCGAGGCGGCCGCGCCCGGCTGGTCGATTTCGATAACCCCGGTGCGAACGACCTGCTGGTGGTGCGCCAGCTCACCGTAACCGGGGCTTCGGGCAAGGTGATCCGCCCGGACCTGACGGTGTTCCTCAACGGGCTGCCGATCGCGGTGATCGAGCTCAAGGACCCGACCGACACCCAGGCGGACCTGGGCGTCGCCATTGACCAGCTCGACCGTTACTTGCAGACCGCGCCCGACCTGTTCGTGCCGAACCTGGCGCTGGTGGTCTCGGACGGGATGCTGACCCGCGTCGGCTCGATCACCAGCGGGCGCAGCCGCTTCATGCCCTGGCGCCCGATCGACGATCGCGAGGGTGGCGGGGCGCCGACCATGGAGGCGCTGATCCGTGGGCTGTTCGAACCGCGGACGCTGGTCGACTACCTGCGGACCTGCGTCACCTTCGAGGAGGACGAGCGCGGCGAGATCGCCAAGAAGATCGCGGGCTATCACCAGTTCCGCGCGGTGCGCAAGGCGCGCGCGAGCGTGCTTGCGCGTCTCAAGCCGCCGTCCGGTACGGGCGACGGTCGCGGGGGCGTGATCTGGCACACCCAGGGCTCGGGCAAGTCGCTGACCATGTTGATGCTGGCCGGGGCGCTGATCCGCGAGCCGCGCATGACCAACCCGACGGTCGTCATGATCACTGACCGCAACGATCTGGACGATCAGCTCTTCGACACCTTCGCCGCAGGGCGCGCGCTGCTTCGGCAGGACCCGGTCCAGGCCGCGAGCCGGGAGCATCTCAAGGCGCTGCTAGACCGTGCGGCGGGCGGGGTGGTGTTCACGACGATCCAGAAGTTCGCCGAGGCGCACGGCGTGGTCTCGGAGCGCTCCAACGTGGTGGTCATGGCCGACGAGGCGCACCGCAGCCAGTACGGCTTCGTCGAGGGCGGCGCACGCTGGATGCGCGAGGCGCTGCCGAACGCGACCTTCGTCGGCTTCACCGGCACGCCGCTGGAGCGCGACGACAAGAACACCATTCACGTCTTCGGCGAGTACGCGGACGTCTACGACATCCGCCAAGCCGTAGAGGACGGCGCCACCCGGCCGCTCTACTACGAATCCCGCATCATCAAACTGAAGGTAGACGAGGAGGGCGCGCGCGTCGCTGAGGAAGAGGTCGAGTACGTCGTCAACGCCGACCGCAGCGGGGAGGCGGCGGAGGACCGGATCCGCGTTCCACTGGAATCGCTCGTCGGCGCCCGGGAGCGCATCGAACGCCTGGCGGCGTTCATCGTCGAGCACTGGGAGAAGCGCCGCGCCGCGATGGAAGGCAAGGCGATGGTGGTGACCATGAGCCGCGACATCGCCGCGCGGCTCTACGAGGCGATCCGGGCGCTGCGCCCGGACTGGCACGACGCCGACGACGAACGGGGAGCGATGAAGGTGGTCGTGACCGGCACCAACGAAGATCCCGAGCCGCTCAGGGACCATGTGCGCACCAAGGCCGCCCGCAAGCGCCTAGCCGAACGCTTCAAGGCCCCTGACGACGACCTGCGCCTAGTGATCGTCTGCGACATGTGGCTGACCGGCTTCGACTGCCCGCCGGCGCACACCATGTATCTGGACAAGCCGCTGGCTGGGCACAACCTGATGCAGGCCATCGCGCGGGTGAACCGCGTATACGGCGACAAGCCCGGTGGGTTGATCGTGGACCTGCTCGGCCTTGCCGATCAGTTGGCCGATGCGCTCGCCACCTACACCCAGGCTGGTGGGACGGGCGAAGCGGTCAGGAAGGTACAGGACGAAGCGGTCCCCGCCATGCAGGCGGCCTTCGAAAAGCTGTGCGCCTACTTCCACGGCTGCGCGTACGAGGGGGCGCTCAATGCGGAGCCTCGGGATGTGTTGCCCGAATATTTGCGCGCGATCGATCATGTGTTCGGGCAGAGCGACGGCTGGAAGCGCCTGCGCACGCTGGTCAAGGAGCTGTCGGCGGCCTTCGCGCTGGCGGTACCGCGCCCGGAGACCGAAGCCATCACGCCGCATCTGGCCTTCTTCCAGCGTGCGGTGGCGATGATCCGCAAGCGTCTGGCCGACGACAGCGGAGGCGGAGCGAGCCACGCCCGGCAGCGCGATATCGACGCCGCCGTGCGCCAGGTGATCGGCGGAGCGATCGATGCCGACGAGGTGATCGACCTGTTCGCCGTCGCGGGCCTAGCGGAAGCCCGCCTCGACATCCTGAGCGATGAGTTCCTCGGCCGGGTGGCGGCGCTGGAGCAGAAGAACCTGGCCTTGGAGACGCTGCGCAAGCTGCTAAACGACCAGATTCGCATCACCGAGCGCACGAACATTGTCCAGAGCCGCAAGTTCCGCGAGGCGCTCGAAGACGCGATGCTGCGCTACACGAACAAGGCGATCACCACCGCCGAGATGATCTCGCGGCTGATCGACCTGGCGAAGCACCTGCGGGACGCCCAGAAGCACGGCGAGGAACTCGGCCTGAGCAGCGAGGAGACCGCGTTCTATGACGCCCTGGCGGAGAACGAGTCCGCCCGGGAGGCCATGCAGAGCGACACCCTGCGGCTCATGGCGCGGGAGCTGACCGAGATGGTGCGGCGGATGCCGAAGCTCGACTGGATCCAGCGCGAGTCAGTGCGGGCGAGCCTGCGGCGTAACGTGCGACGCTTGCTGGCCAAGTACGGCTACCCCCCGGACCTCGCGGAAGGTGCAACCCAACTGGTACTTCGACAGGCCGAGCTGTCGACGGAGAACTCGGAGTAGCGATCTCGCCTGGCGGCCTGTCAGCTCGCGGCTCTGTTAGCCCGACGCAGATGTCGGCGTCAAGTGACCCGCACAATGTCGAAACTCGAACAACGCGGTGTGAGCGGCGGCTGCTGTTCGATTGTAAACTAGGTAGTGCTGTGTGGTAGTACTCTTCGCGCTCGCCGAGGAAGCCGCTTACAATATCCTGGAGACCCTGGACCATGGCGAAGACAGCTGAGGTCATCGACGTATGTAAGCTTTGCGAGAAGCGTCGTGCTCTCCGTCGATCGCACGTTATTCCAGGGTTTTGCTACGAGGGCTACGACCTTCACCACCGCCTGCTCAAGGTACACCAGGACCGGCTGCGGCCACGCTTCATTCAGCAAGGCTTTCGAGAGCGTCTTCTTTGCCACGACTGTGAGCAGTTGCTCAACGACCGCTACGAAAAGCCGATGAAGGCAGTGTGGTTCGACAATCCGAAGCTGCCGCCTCTCGTGTCGAGCAGTGAACTCCTGATTACCGGTTTAGATTACACGGCGTTCAAGCTCTTTCACATGTCTGTACTTTGGCGTGCGACGGTGGCGGTCGACGGCGAGTATGGCCAGATACGCCTACCCCCATGCGACGCAGCAAACATGCGACGAATGGTCTTCGAGGGAGACCCCGGCTTATCGACGCAGTATCCCGTGCTCGGCCTCGCACTGTTGCTGCCTCCGGACGGCGCTCCAGCGTTTAAGCTTATTCAAAGCACGTCCTATGAAGTCATCGAACGGCAGAGTGTGTATCGTACGGTCTACGGAGCCTGCGCTTGGCAGATTTGGGTCGGTAGCCACTCGTCGAGACCAGATCTCGCGTTATATGCGCTAACTGAGGCCGGCTCGCTTCTTTTGCCGGCGGTCGATGTGCGGCAGTACGGTCCGATCGGATCGGTGTGGGAATCGTATCGACGTCATGCCCTCTCCATCCTGGGCGATGTGACGCCACGCGCTGGAAAATAGGGACAGACACTATTATCGTGACAATTCGTGGTGTTCGCGGTCATGA
>CAYHHH010000165.1:0-2013 GCA_964356125.1 uncultured Bifidobacteriaceae bacterium
AGACACGGGGACACGGAGACGCACGGGGAAAACGCCTTTTGCTTTTCCCGACGATGGCCGCGTGCGGCCATCGTGTCAACGCGTCGCCCGTGTCTCCGTGTTGAAGAATTTCTCTTGAACTCCTTCTTCGCACCTTCCATCAATCGGGCCGAAGACTGTCGACTATAATTCCCCCCGTGCAAGGTATTGCGGTTCTCGATGCGGGCGGCCAGTACTGTCACTTGCTCGCGCGGCGTGTTCGCGAAGTCGGCGTCCAAAGCCACGTCCTCCCGATAGACACCGGCGCCGATCAGCTCGCCGGCATCGGCGGCATCATCATTTCAGGCGGCCCCCGCAGCGTCACCGAAGCCGGCTCGCCGCGCGTGCATCAATCCATTCTGTCGATGGGCGTGCCGATACTCGGCATCTGCTACGGGCACCAGTTGCTGGCGGCGACCATGCCAGGTGGAGTCGTCAAGCCGAGTTATTCGAGAGAGTACGGGTTGGCGAAGTTGAAGTTTGCTCGCCCTACCGAATTTGCTGCGCTGTTCGAGGGAGTGCCCGACGACAGTCAGGTCTGGGTGAGCCACGGCGATTCGGTCGAGAAGCTCCCCGACTCCTTTGAGGTGCTGGCCGCGACAGAAGACTGCGCGGTTGCGGCGATGGTGCATCCGGCGAAGAACATCTACGGCGTGCAGTTCCATCCCGAGGTGACGCACAGCGAGTTCGGCCAGCGTATCCTCGAGAATTTCATCCGGCGCGTGTGCCGCAGCGATTCCAACTGGCGCCCATCGTCGGCGGACACGATTGACGCCATCAAAGCGGACATCCGGACGATTGTCGGCCCGGCGAAGAAGGTGCTGTTTTTCGTGAGCGGCGGCGTCGACTCGTCGGTCGCGTACAAGTTGTGCGCCGACGCGCTCGGCGAAGATCGCGTGCACGGCGTGTACGTCGACACCGGCTTCATGCGGAAGAACGAGTCGGCCGACGTGATGTCGGAGTACGAGAAGGCCGGATTCACGAACGTGCGCCTGCGCGACGCGTCAGCGGAATTTCTTGGCGCCGTCGGCCGAGAGACGAACCCCGAGACCAAGCGCCAGCGCATCGGCGTGGCGTTTCTCGCCGTCGAGAACGACGTGCTCGAGCATCTGCCGGCGGGCGAGTGGCTGCTCGGCCAGGGGACGATTTATCCAGACACGATCGAGTCGGGCGGCACGCGCGAATCGGCGCTCATCAAGACCCATCACAATCGCGTTCCAGAGCTGCTGCGGCGCATCGAGGCCGGAGAAATCGTCGAGCCGCTCGTGCAGTTCTACAAGGATGAGGTCCGCGAGATCGGCCGCGCGCTCGGGCTGCCGGCGCGCCTCATCGAGAAGCAGCCGTTTCCCGGTCCCGGCCTCGCAGTGCGATTCCTCTGCACCGACGAGCGCGCGACATGGTCTGAGAATGCCAGGCTCAGCGAAGTGGCGGCGGGCTTCAATTTGAAAGCGCGCGTCCTGCCCGTGCGCGGCGTCGGTGTTCAGGGAGACGAGCGGACGTACGCGCATACGGCGCTCCTCACCGGCGAATACAACGAGCTCGGCATCGCCGAGCTGTCGCCCACGATTACGAACTCACTTCGCGACGTGAATCGCGTCGCGTTCTGGGCCGGCGCGAAGGGATCGATCGACGAGTTCGCGGTCGAGCCGACGACGACCACGCGCGAGGGGCTCGACGTGCTGCGCGAAGCGGACGCCCGCGTGCGCGAGATCCTCGCCGAGTACGACACGCAGCAGCGCATCTGGCAATGTCCGGTCGTCATGCTGCCGCTGAAGCGGCACGGGGAGTCGACGATCGTGATCAGGCCCGTGGAATCGCACGACGGCATGACCGCGCAGTACTCGCGCCTGCCATGGCCGGTCGTCGAGCGCATTGCCGCTGCGGTTCTGGCAGTGCCCGGGGTCGCGGCGCTGCTGTACGACGTGACGAATAAACCACCGGCGACAATTGAATGGGAGTAAGGGACGGCAAGAGTCGGAAGAGTCGGAAGAGTCG
>CAYHHH010000165.1:2113-5638 GCA_964356125.1 uncultured Bifidobacteriaceae bacterium
GCGACAATTGAATGGGAGTAAGGGACGGCAAGAGTCGGAAGAGTCGGAAGAGTCGAAAAGAGTCGGAAAGAGTCCGCAAGTCACTGTATTTAAAGCCCTAAGCCTTAAGCCCTAAGCCCTTCCAGCGTTGGTCCCGATATTTAGGGTGGATGACGTGGTTATTTGCCAAAGGCAGCAAGCGGATGTCGTGCGAAGCGCGTGAAGCGATGCTCTGGTACGAGCTCGTCGTCACCGAGCCCGACGGTGTCGCGCGCGTCGAGCGCTACACAGAGCGCGCGGGGATGTTGAGACGGCAGCACGAGCTGTTGTGCGCATGGAAAGCGCAAGGCTGGCGGGAGTTGGAAGAAGAGTCCGCCGCCGTCCGGCGCTAGGTATCGAACGCGGCGCGCACGCGCTTCAGCAAATCCGCAGACGTAAAGGGCTTCTCGAGAAGGTTGAGCCCGCGCTCGAGGTTCTCCGTGTAGCCCGACATGTAGAGCACCCGCAGATCGGGCTGCTGCTTACGATCGATTCGCTCCACCATTTCCTTCCCATTCATCCCCGGCATCGTGATGTCTGTCAGTACGAGACCGACAGGCTCCTGTTGAAGCGTGTCGAGCGCTTCGGCCGGGCCGGCCGCTTCGAGCACGTGGTAGCCGAACCGGCGAAGTACCGTACAGCAAAACATGCGGACCGCCGCTTCGTCTTCAACCACCAGCACGACGCCGGGTTCCGGGGATTCAGGGTGCACGCACCCCTTTTATCGGCTCGACCGCACCTGCCAATCACGGCCCGATGTATTCTCTGTGAAGTGGTGAAGCGGGTACAGAGATCGAGCGCGAGGGCGTTTCGGCCGGCGCGCACTCCAGTGCAGGGCATTCGCGCCAAGCTCGGCAATGTCGAGTGCGTCGTGGCCAATCTCAGCAGCACGGGCGCCATGTTGCGAAGCCGGCTCGAAGTGCCGGTTGGCCGCGAGATAGGCCTGCTCTTCGAGTTGCCCACCCCGGTATCGACGAAGGTTCGCGTCGTGCGCTGCGAGCCTGTCGACGTCGCGCTGCCCGGCGCCGCTGTGTGGCGCAAGCAGGACTTCGCGCTCGGCGTGCATTTTATCGATCCCGACCACGACCTGGCCTCCGCGATTCGCTCGCTCGCCAAGCAGACCGGGATCGAGCATTCGCAGGCCCGCATCCTGGTTCTCGGCAAGGACGACGACGTGAGCCGCCTGGTCGACAAGGCGTTGTCGGATGCGGAGTACAAGCCGCGCGTGCTGACGCATCCGCGCTACGCGGTGAGCACCGCGAAGCGCATCGGCGCGAAGGCGATCGTCGTCAATCTTGAAATCGATCAGCAGTTCTCCGCGCGCAGCGTGCTCGACACGCTCCGCGCCGACCCGGTGACGGCGATGACGCCGATCATCCTCTGCGCCCGGCAGGCCTGGCTGCAGCCCACGCACAAGAACTACATCAACGACAGGCGCCTCCGCCTGCTGCTCGTGCCCTTCACGCCTGAAGAACTGGTCGCCACCGTCGACCGTGCCATCGAAGAGCTGAGCTAAAACTAGCTGGTAGCTGGTAGGTCGTAGCCTGTAGCAAAAGCTCTTGCTACCAGCTACCGGCTACCGGCTACCATCTAGCAACATGCTGAACCTGTCGTCGGTGCTCGAGCAGCACGCGCGTCGAAGACCCGACGCCGAGGCGGTCGTGTGCGGCGACGTGCGTCTCACGTATGCGCAGCTCGACGGATGGGCCAATCAGATTGCCAATGCGCTGGCAGCGTCGGGCATCCGGCGCGGCGACCATGTGGCGCTGTTGTGCCCGAACCTGCCGTATTTTCCTGCGGCCTATTTCGGCATCCTCAAAACGGGCGCAACCGTCGTGCCGCTGAACGTCCTGCTGAAGCCGCGCGAAATTGCGTATCACCTGCGCGACAGCGACGCAAAGGCGATGTTCTGTTTCCAGGGCACGGCCGAGCTGCCGATGGCGGAAGCCGCGAAGGCCGCGATTGCGGTTGTGCCGGCATGCAAGCAGCTGATCGTGCTGCCTGCCCCGAGCCGCGTCGAGGGGCCGCATCCGACTATTCCACTCGATCCCGCGCTGCAAGACGCGCCCGAGATCGTTCCGCTCGCGCGGTTCATCGGCGGCCACCCGCCGACCTTCGAGACCGTGGCGACGTCGCCCGATGACACCGCCGTCATCCTCTATACGTCAGGCACGACCGGGCAGCCGAAAGGCGCGGAGCTGACGCACCTGAACATGGTCGTCAACGGCATGTGCTCGGCCGAGATGTGCGCGGGATCGCACGACGACACCGGCCGCCACGCCTCGGCCGTGACGCTGCCGCTGTTTCACGCCACCGCGCAAACGGCGCAGATGCTCGCATATCTCCATCTCGGCGGCACGCTCGTGCTGCTGCCGCGGTTCGATCCGGCGGCGCTGCTCGCGGCGATGACCGCCGAGCGCATCACGCACTGGATCGGCGTGCCGACGATGTACTGGACGCTGTTGAAGCATGCGAGAGAGCAGAAGATCGATGTGTCGACCGTCGCGGCGACGCTGCGCCTCTCGGTGTCGGGAGGCGCGCCGATGCCCGTGGAGCTGATGCGCGACTTCGAGCACACGTTCGGCGTCCGCATCGTCGAGGGCTACGGATTGTCGGAGACGTCGCCCGTTGCGACCTTCAATCACGTCGACCGGCCGTCGAAGCCCGGCACCGTGGGGCAGCCGCTGTTCGCCGTCGACATCAGAGTCGTGGACGATGCTGACGACCCGGTGGCAACCGGACAGCCTGGCGAAGTCGTCATTCGCGGGCACAACGTGATGAAGGGGTACTACAAACAGCCCGAGGCCACCGCCGAAGCGATGCGGAACGGATGGTTCCACACCGGCGACATCGGGACGCTCGACGAAGACGGCTACCTCAGCATCGTCGATCGCAAGAAGGACATCATTCTGCGCGGCGGGTTCAACGTGTATCCACGCGAGCTCGAAGAAGTGATGCTGACTCATCCCTGCGTGTCGCTGGTCGCGGTGGTCGGCGTGCCAGACCCGCGGCTCGGCGAAGAGGTGAAGGCGTTCGTCGTGAAGAAAGCGGGCGCGGAGATTACCGAAGACGCGCTGCGCGCGTGGTGCCAGGAACAGTTTGCGGCCTACAAGTATCCGCGTCTCTTCGAGTTCCGCACGGAGCTGCCGACGAGCGCCACCGGAAAGATCCTCAAGCGTGAACTGCGCGGCTAAAGCCGCGCCCTACCGCTGAATCGGAACCCCCTCGACCGCGTCATATCGGTAGGGCGCAGCTTTAGCTGCGCAGTCAAAATGGACACCCTCGAACACGAACTTCTAGACGCCTATTCACAGGCCGTCGTCCGCGCGGTGGAGCAATCGTCGCGCTGGTCACCGGACAAGACAGGGCTAAGATTGTCCCGTGCTGGGACTGATCGCCGATGATTTGACGGGTGCCGGGGACGCGTCCGTGCAGTTTGCCAAGCGCGGATGGCGCACGCTCTTGGCGCTCGACTCCACGACTCTGGACTCTGGACTCCTGGACTCT
>CAYHHH010000165.1:5738-7849 GCA_964356125.1 uncultured Bifidobacteriaceae bacterium
CTGGACTCTGGACTCCTGGACTCTTCCGACTCTCTCGACTCTTTCGTTCTTGCCGTTACCACGGATTGCCGCGCCCTCACCAACGACGCCGCTGAAAAGCTGACCGCCGATGCGCTGATCGCGCTGATGAATGCGGGCGCCGATCGCGTGTTCCTGAAAATCGATTCGACGATGCGCGGGTCGGTGCCCGGGCAGGTGGCGGGGGCGCTTGCCGCGTGGCGGACGCGCCACTCCGACGCGCGCGCTGTCGTGTGTCCGGCGTACCCCGCGATGGGACGAACCGTCGAGTCGAATCGCCTGCTCGTGAGCGGAGAGCCAGTCGAGCGCACGGCGTTCGCGCGCGATCCGGTATCGCCGGTCGCGACGAGCGACATGTCCGCCT
Organism: uncultured Bifidobacteriaceae bacterium; assembly: GCA_964356125.1. Taxonomy (GTDB): domain Bacteria; phylum Acidobacteriota; class Vicinamibacteria; order Vicinamibacterales; family JAMQPK01; genus JAMQPK01. Next base: position 6,121 of record CAYHHH010000165.1, read on the forward strand.
TGTTGCCCGTCTCGCCGCTCATCAGCATTCGCGACGCCGCAACCGACGCAGATGTGATGGCGATCGCCAGGTCGATTTCCGAATCAGGTCCGTCGGTGATCGCGGTGGGCTCCGGTGGATTGGCCGGCGCGCTCGCCGCAGTGTGGTGCGATACACCGCATGCGAACGTACTGACGGCGACCGACATCATTCCCAGGCGAAAGAACTCGCGCATTCTCCTGCAGGTCAGCTCGCTGAATCCCGTGTCGCATAAGCAGGTCGCGCGATTGAAGGCCGCGTTCCCCGATGTCGTGGTGCTTCTGCCGCCCTCGGATCGACGGGATCCTGTGGCTGTTGCCAAGAGCCTCGCGCACGAATTCACGATACAGGTCGAACGTGAGGAGTGGGACATCCTCGGATTGATCGGCGGAGACGGCGCGCGTGAGACGCTCTCGCAGCTCGGCGCATCGGGCATTCGCATCGTCGACAGCCTCGTCGAGGGCATTCCGCTCGGTGTCGTCGTCGGTGGAGAGGCGGACGGCACGCCCGTGTTTACCAAGGCAGGAGGCTTCGGCGCCGAAGACGCGCTCCTGCGGTGTGTCGAGAGGATGAAGTTGTGAAGCCTGTCCTCGCACTGACGCTCGGAGACGTGACCGGCATCGGGCCGGAGATCACCGCGAAGACATTGCTCGGCCACGCGGATCTGCGGAACGCATGCGTGCCCATCGTCATCGGCGATGCTGGGGCGATGCGCCGTGGTGTCACGACCATGGGTGGCGATCCGTCCGCCGTGCGCGTCATCGCCGATCCAAGCGACGCGGTCAACGATCCCACCCGGATCGATCTGATTCAAGCCGGAGGCTCTCTCGAAGCCGTTCCGATGGGAGAGATCAGCGGCATCGCCGGCGATGCCGCCTACCGATTCGTCGTCGACGCCTGCGCGCTTGCGAAGAGCGGCAAAGTATCGGGTATCGTCACCGCGCCGCTCAACAAAGCCGCGATGCACGCGGGCGGGCACAAGTGGCCGGGGCACACCGAGCTGCTCGCGCACGAGTTCGGCGCGAAAAATTTCTCGCTCGTGCTGTCGGCGGGGGACCTGTACTTCTTTCACCTCACGACGCACGTGTCGCTCAAGCAGGCGATTGCCAACATCACGCCCGAGCGGTGCGACACGATGCTCGATCTCGTCGGCGGGTTCGCGCGCGCGCTCGGATGGCCGAACGAGCCGATCGGCCTGGCGGGCCTGAATCCTCACGCGGGTGAAGGCGGCCTGTTCGGACGGGAAGATGCGGAAGTGCTGGCGCCGGCCGCGGCCCGCGCCAGGGCGCGCGGCCTGAATGTCGTCGGCCCCCTGCCTGCCGACGCGCTGATTCCCGCGGCGGTGAAGGGAAAGTGGCGGCTGGTCGTCGTGTGCTATCACGACCAGGGGCACGCGCCGTTCAAAGCGGTCTACGGAGACAACGGCGTCAACATCACGGTCGGTTTGCCCGTCGTGCGCGTGTCGGTGGATCACGGGACGGCGTTCGATATTGCCGGAAAAGGTGTCGCGCGCGAGGACAGTCTGGTGCTCTCGTGCCGCCGCGCGGCGCAATTAGCACCCGGCTGGCGCTTGATTGCCGGTGAGCGCACGACATAAACTGATCGTTCGGGTTTCTGAGTGGCCCGGAACCTGTGCAATCTCAGTCTACGAACCGCGTCAGGGCCGGAAGGCAGCAGCGCTAAGTGGTCCCTGAGCTGTGCCGCAGGCCCT
>CAYHHH010000166.1:0-2178 GCA_964356125.1 uncultured Bifidobacteriaceae bacterium
GTCGTGTCGATCTGGAAGAACTCCTGGTGCGGGTGCTTCCGGCCCCCCTGGGGCGGGACGTTGGCCACCGTGCCTTCGAGAATCTTCAACAGCGCCTGCTGCACGCCCTCGCCCGACACGTCGCGGGTGATCGACGGGTTCTCGTCCTTGCGGCAGATCTTGTCGACCTCGTCGATGTAGATGATGCCCTGCTGGCACTTCTCGATGTCGCCGCCGGCCGCCTGCAGCAGCTTGAGGATGATGTTCTCGACGTCTTCGCCGACGTAGCCTGCTTCGGTGAGGGTCGTGGCGTCGACGATCGTGAAGGGGACCGACAGCAGCTTGGCGAGCGTCTGCGCGAGCAGCGTCTTGCCGGTGCCCGTCGGGCCGATCAACATGATGTTCGACTTGGTCAGCTCGACGTCGTTGCGGCTGCGCGGCTGCTTCTGGATCTCGATGCGCTTGTAGTGGTTGTAGACCGCGACGGCGAGCTTCTTCTTCGTCTGTTCCTGCCCGACGACGTACTCGTCGAGGAACTTCTTGATTTCCTGCGGCACTGGCAGCGACGACCGGACGCCCCGGTTGTCGAACCGGTTATCGTCCGCGATGATGTCGTTGCACACCTCGACGCACTCGTCGCAGATGAAGACGGTGGGGCCCGCAATGAGCTTGCGGACGTCGTTCTGGTCTTTGTTGCAGAACGAGCACCGCAAGACTTCGTTTTCGCCTTTTGCTTTGACCATAAAGGGGGGTTACGCCCGCTTCCGGATTACATCGTCAATGATACCGTATTCTTTCCCCTGGTCGGCAGTCATGATGTAGTCCCGTTCGGTGTCGTCCATAATCCGTTTGACCGGCTGACCTGTGTGGTGGACGAGAATGTCGTTCAACCGCTCCCGCATCCGCAGAATTTCCCGCGCGGCGATGTCGATGTCGGTGGCCTGACCGCCAAGACCCGACATCAGCGGCTGGTGAATCACGATGCGCGAGTTCGGCAGCGAGAAGCGCTTGCCCTTGGTGCCCGAGGCCAGCAGCACGGCGGCCATCGACGCGGCCTGGCCGATGCAGAGCGTCTGCACGTCGGGCTTCACGAACTGCATCGTGTCGTAGATCGCCAGGCCTGCCGTAATCGATCCGCCAGGGCTGTTGATGTAGAGCAGGATGTCCTTGTCCGGGTCTTCCGCTTCCAGGAACAGCATCTGCGCGATCACCAGATTGGCGATCTGATCGTCAATCGGCGTGCCGATGAAGACGATGCTGTCCTTGAGGAGGCGCGAGAAGATATCGTACGCTCGCTCCCCGCGGTTGGTTTGTTCCACGACCATGGGAACGAGCTGCATGCGCGAATCTGACATAACTTGGACCACCCCGCCTTTAGTGAAGTATCGGCTTCCGAATGCCGGGTCTACAGAGCAAGACCCGGCCTACTCGCGTTCAACGTGAGCCTGAGAAATGACGAAATCCATCGTTTTTTCGCGGCGAAGCCCCGCCGACAGACGCGATAACGCGCCTTCCTTCTCGAGCCGCGCCCGTACCGCCGCGGGCGTCAGCCCGCTGCGCTCGGCGTACTGCGCCACGTCCTTCTCGACATCTTCGTCGGAGACAGTCACATTCTGGCGGCGGGAGATTTCGTCGAGCGCCAGCGCGCTCTTCACCGACTCGCGGCTCGCCTCGCGCTGGCTGTCGCGGAACTGATCCCAGTCGATGTTCGCCTTCCGCGGATCGATGTTCTGATCCATCAGGCGCCGCGCGAACTCCTCGGTGCGTCGGTCGAGCTCGCGCTCAACGAGCGACTCGGGAATGTCGGCCGTGACGCGCGCGGCCAGCTCCTTCATCAGGTCGCCGCGGAGGTTCCTGTCGGCTTCCGCCTCCGCCTCGCGCTGCAGATCCCCGAGCACGCGGTCTTTCAGCGCCTGCAGCGTCTCGAACTCGCCGACGTCCTTCGCAAACTCGTCGTCGAGCACCGGCAGGACGCGCTTTCGGAGATCCTTCACTGTGACTGAATACTCCACACTGGTGCCCGCCATTTCCTTCACCGTGTAGTCGTCCGGGTAATGGATGGTGAAGGTCTTGCTCGCGCCGGTCTCGAGCCCCTTGAGGTTCTCGTCGAAGCCCGGCGGGTTGGCCTTGCCGCCGATTTCGACCACCACGTCGTGATGATGATCGGGGGCACTAGGTGCGCTAGGTGCGCTAGGTGCG
>CAYHHH010000166.1:2278-5460 GCA_964356125.1 uncultured Bifidobacteriaceae bacterium
CTAGGTGCGCTAGGTGCGCTAGGTGCGTTAGGGGCGTTAGGGGCGTTAGGTGCGCTGGGTGCGGTGCGCTCGACGTCGATCGTCACGGTGTCGCCATCCTCGACGCCGCGCCCTTCGACCGGCTCGTACCGGGCGGCGCGGCTCTGCAGCTGCGTCAGCGCCTGCTCGACGGCGTTCTCTTCCAGCGTCACCGCGGGGCGCCGCAGTGAAATCGTGTTCAGCGGGCCTGGATCGATCGGCGGCAGCGTCTCGAACGTGGCGGTAAAAGTGAGCGCCTGCCCTTCGTCGAGCGAGACGTCCTTCACGTCAGGCGTGTCGACCGGCTCGAGACCGCGCTCGCGCAGCGCCTCGTCGATCGCGCGCGGGATGAGGTCGTGCGCGACGTCGTGGAGAATCTGCTCCCGGAATCGCTTCTTGATGAGGGTCGGAGGAACCTTACCCTGGCGGAATCCGGGGATGCGCGCCTGCCGGCTGTAGCTGCGGGCCACGCGATCGATTTCGGCGTCGACGATGTCGCTCGGAATTTCGACGGCAACGCTCTTCCTGGTTTCAGTGAGATCGGCGAATTCGGTTTTCACTACTGAATTATATCCGCCTTCGCTGCTGCGCAGCTTCGGCGAGACAGGTCCGCAGCCTGCCTAGCCGTAGCTCACGCGTATACTCGGGCGTGAGCGGAGGCTGGTGCGAAAGGGGGGAGTCGAACCCCCAAGGCCTTTCGGCCACCGGATCCTAAGTCCGGCGCGTCTGCCAGTTCCGCCACTTTCGCATGTCATGCGTACTGTCGCCTTCGACTTTTCAGGACTGGATCATCTTAATCCCGGCAACGGGCAGTATCGATATTGTACCGATTTAATTCGCGGGCTCGCGCGGCTGCAGACCGGCCTGACGTTCGTCGTCCTTGGCTCGCAGCCGCAGCCGGCGCCGGAGATAGCCGGTGCGTTCGATGCGCCCGAGTGGCGATACGTGCACGTGCCGAGGTTGTCGGTGCGCGGAGCGTACTATGCCGATCTTCTCAGGTTCGCGTGGCTGTTGCGGCGCGAGCGCGTCGACCTGTTCCACACACCGCACACCTTTGTGCCCCGCGCGCCGATACCAATGGTCGTGACGGTGATGGATTTGATGACGGAGATCTTTCCGGAATATCACGAGCGCCTGCAGTCGCGGCCGTACCAGCGGTTCAAGGCCGCGGTGCAGCGTGGCGGCACGCACGCCATCGCCATCTCCCATACGACCGCCGACGACCTGCGCCGCCTCTGGCACGTGCCGGCCGAGCGCATCTCGACAGTGCTGCTGGGGTTCGACCCAGTGTGTCCCTCGGCGGTGGTGAGCGAACAGCTGCGGGACGCCGCGCGATCGCCCTTCGTGCTGTCGCCGTACAACCTCGAGCCGAGAAAGAACTTGAGCGCGCTGCTCGTTGCGATGGGCGCGGTGCGGCGCCAGGCCCCTGACGTGCGCCTCGTGCTCTATGGCCGCGCGGCCGTGACGCCCGAGCGCGAAGCGGAGTTCCGCGACCGGGTCCGCGAGGCCGGCCTCGACGCCGCGGTGTCGCTGACGGGGTTCGTATCCGATGAAGATCTCGCATGGCTGTACCGCGCCGCCACGCTCTTCGTTTTTCCGACGCTGTACGAGGGCTTCGGTATTCCTGTTCTCGAAGCGATGGCCGCGGGCGCGTGCGTGGTCGCGCGGAATCAGTCGGCGATGGTCGAAGTGCTCGGCGACGCGGGCGTGCAGGTCGAGACCCGCGATCCAGCGCAACTCGCCGCTGCGATGGGCGCGCTTCTGACCGATCCGCCGCGGCGCGCAGCGCTCGGCCGCGCCGCACAGGTCCGTGCGGCACGGTTCAGCCAGGAGTCGATGGCGCGGGGGACGCTGGCCGCGTATATGAGGGCTCTTGAGCGCTAGCCAACAGCGCAATCCGCCTGTGCTGCAGCGAATCGGCGCGCGAATCGGGGCGACCATCGGCCGCGAGGACATGCTGGTTCGCACGGTGAGACCGGCCTACGAGGCGCTGCTCGATCTGGTCACGCTGGGCCGCGGTTTCACGCGCACCGTCAATGGCACTGACACCTTCTATGTGAACCCACGGGTGCGTGGGCTCTTCCCGGAGACCTATGAGCCCGCCGTCTGGTCATATCTTCGCGCACGCATCCAGCCGGGCGACGTCATTCTGAACGCCGGCGCGCACGTGGGGTTGTATGCGCTCGCCGCCGCTCGGTGGTCTGCCCCGAACGGGCGCGTCCTTGCTTTCGAACCGAACCCCAGAACGCGCGAGATACTGACAGGTCACATGCGGCGCAACCGTCTCTCCGATCGAGTCGAGGTGCTGGAGGCAGCCGTGGGAGCTCGAGAGGGCGAGGCGGTATTCGTCGCCGATCCGCTCTGCGGCACCAGCCGCCTTGGGTTGCAGAATCCCCACAGCCACGGTCCCACGACGATCGCCCGCGTCCGCGTCACGACGATTGACGCCGTCTGCCGCGAGCGCGCGACGGCTCCGCAGTGGATAATCATGGACGTCGAGGGATCCGAAGCAGACGCGCTCCAGGGCGCTCGGGCGGTGCTCGATGCGCCATCACCTCCCGAGATCGTCGCGGAATTCCACCCTGACCTCTGGAACAGCGCGGGGTGGGATCGGCCGGCGTTCGAGTCACTGCTTGCCGGGCTCCGGCGCTTTCCTGTGCCGCTCACGGGCCAGAAAAATCTCTGGACCGAGTCGGGCGTCGTCCTGCTTGCGCGCGAGGGCACGTGAGCGCCGCACATCCCTTTGTCAGCGTCGTCATCTGCTGCCATAACTCGGAGGCGCTTCTGCCGGCAACGCTCGCGCACCTGGCCGATCAGGTGGTCGATCCGTCGCTGCGATGGGAAGTGGTCGTCGTCGATAACGGGTCCACCGATCGAACCGCAGACGTGGCGCGCTTGTGGCCCGGCGCGGCGAAGGCGCCGCTGCGCGTTGTCAGCGAGCCGAAACCCGGTCTTGCGTACGCGCGTGCCCGCGGGATTCAGGAAGCGCGCGGCGAGATCATCAGCTTCGTCGACGACGACAACTGGCTGTGCCGCGAGTGGGTGCAAACAGCAGCGGATGTGATGCGGAATCATCCCGAGGCCGGCGCGCTCGGCGGCATCGTCGAGCCCCAGTTCGATGGGGCACGTCCCGCGTGGTTCGCGCCCGTCGCGTATCTCTATGC
>CAYHHH010000166.1:5560-7842 GCA_964356125.1 uncultured Bifidobacteriaceae bacterium
GGCGTCACGTATCGGCTGCGGCTACTGCGCGAGCGGTGGTTCTGGCAGATGGGGACCGCGCTCAGACGACTTGTGCCGGCGTGGCGCGGCGTCCTGAAGCGGTCGCTCGGACGCGGCGCAGACGGCGATCTCGACGTCCTACAGGCGGAATTCGTGCTTGGCAGAGTGAACGGGTTGCTGGCGATGCGCCGCACCTACAACGCGCGCGCGAAGGAGATTAGACAGGTCATGGCGGGGATGAAGAGAGAGGCGCGTGGCTGAGGAAGTGATGCTGCCCGAACGTCCGGTGCTCGTGCTGCAACCCAGCAAGGGATGGGTGTCGCTCGATCTGGCCGGCATCTGGGAGCGCCGCGAGTTGCTGTGGTTCCTCACGTGGCGCGACGTGATGCTGCGCTACAAGCAGACCGGCCTCGGCGTGTTGTGGGCGATCATCCAGCCCGTCGCACCGATGCTGATCTTCACGCTGGTGTTCGGCCGGCTGGTTGACGTGCCGGCTGACGGACCGTACCCGCTCTTCGCGTTCGCGGGTCTGCTGCCGTGGACGTTCTTCGCCAACGCGGTCTCCAACTGCGCGAACAGCGTCGTGACGAGCGCGAACCTCATTACCAAGGTGTATTTCCCACGGATGATTATTCCGGGCGCGGCCACGATGGCGGCCCTGATGGATTTCGTCATCGGTCTGGGCGTCCTTGCGGTGCTGATGGTCTATTACGGAGTCCCGCCGCGCGCGACGCTCCTCGTGCTGCCGCTCCTCGTGGCGCTGACGACGATTCTCGCGCTGGGCGTCGGCATGTTCCTGGCGGCGCTCACCGTGCAGTATCGCGATGTGCGCTACGCGCTGCCGTTTCTCCTTCAGTTCTGGATGTTTGCGACCCCGATCATTTTCCCGAGCCGCATCGTGCCCGCGCGCTGGCAGTGGGCGATTACCTTGAACCCGATGGCGGGCATCATCGAGAACTTCCGCGCCGCGCTGCTCGGCAGGCCGATCGGCTGGTCCTCGCTCGCGCTCGCGGCGGTCACCGCGTTCGCCATTCTCGCCTACGGCGCCTATTCGTTCCGCCGCTTCGAACGGAAGTTCGCGGATTTCATCTGATGCGGCCGATCATCTCCGTCGAATCGCTGGGCAAGGAGTACGTCATCGGCGCCGCGGCGGCCAAGCATGGCACGCTGCGCGAAGCGGTGATGAAGCTTGCGCGATCGCCCGCGCGCATGTTCACGCACGTGGAGGAAACGAGGGTCTGGGCGCTGCGGGATGTGTCGTTCACGGCGCTGCCGGGCGAGGTCATCGGCATCGTCGGCAAGAACGGCGCAGGGAAGTCCACACTGTTGAAGATCCTTGCCCGCATCACTGAGCCCACCACGGGGCGCGCGGAGTTATACGGCAGAGTCGGCAGCCTGTTGGAGGTTGGCACCGGATTTCATCAGGACCTGACCGGCCGCGAGAACGTCTTTCTGAACGGCGCGATCCTGGGTATGAAGCGCGCCGAAATCACCCGCAAGTTCGACGACATCGTCGCGTTCGCCGAAGTCGAGCGCTTCATCGATACGCCTGTGAAGCACTACTCGAGCGGCATGTATCTGCGGCTTGCATTCGCCGTCGCCGCGTTCCTCGAATCCGAGATTCTGCTGGTCGACGAGGTGCTGGCGGTTGGCGATGTCAGCTTCCAGAAACGGTGTCTCGGCAAGATGCGCGAGGTGAGCGCCAGCGGCAGGACCGTGCTGTTCGTCAGCCACACCATGGCCGCCATCGAGGCGCTGTGCAATCGGTGCCTGTACATCTCCGAGGGGCGTTTGGCAGGCACAGGCCCGCCGCACGAGGTGATCGGCCGCTATCTGTCGGCGGAGCAACTGCCGCGCGCGGCCACCATCAGCATGGAGAAGCATTCCGGCCGCAGAGCGGGTTCGCAGGTCATCATGCGCGCCGTCGCGCTTACGGGCGATCGCGGCGAGCCGGCCGCATCCATCCGCATGGGCGCAGGGCTGTCGATCCAGGTGGACTACGACGCCGATCGCGCCATCGCGCCAGTGCTTGGAGTCGTCATCAAGAACAATTACGGCGCACCGTTGTTCGGCATCAACAACCGCCTGGTTCCCGGTTTCGAGTTCGCGAACGCGTCACGGTCGGGACAGATCGCGTGCGTGTTCCGCAATCTGCCGCTCATGCCCGACACCTATTCGATCGATCTGTATTTCGGCGACGGCTACACCGATCACGACGTCATCTACGACGCCGTGACGTTCGAAGTCGTGGCCGCCGACGTCTTCGGCAGCGGCAAGCTTCC
>CAYHHH010000167.1:0-7806 GCA_964356125.1 uncultured Bifidobacteriaceae bacterium
CTCGACCGTTTCGATCTTCTGCTGGTCATCCGACGTGCCGAGCGTCACCGTGACGAGCGCCTGGGTCTCGCCTCGCGTAAACACCGACGAGCCATGAACGCGCGGCAGCACGCCGACTTCGGACCAGATCGGCCGAATCTCGTCGAACTTGCGCCCGTCCAGCCGCACGCGCTTCTCGAGGATTTCGTTGCGCAGGACCTTTTCCTTGAGCTCCTTGAAGATCGCCTTGGCTTCGACCTTGCGCTGCACTTCGCCCTCGGGAATCGTCCCGACGAGGGCCGCGAGCACCTGATCGACCGTGCCGTAGTTCTCGAGCTTGTCCTGGATACGCATCGCGTCGCCGAGCGGAATCATCACCTTTTCTTCCACCTCACGGTAGAAGGCGGCGTCGTATTCCTTTTTCGCGATGGTGCGCTTCGTCTTGCCGGCTTCCTTTGCGAGCGTGTCGATCGTCTCGACGATGCGCTTGATCGCCGCGTGGCCGGCCTCGAGCGCCTGAACCATTTCCTCTTCGGGTACTTCTTTCGCGCCCGCCTCGACCATCACGAGACCGTCGCTGGTGCCGGCGATGATCAAGTCGAGCCGGCTTTGCTTCCGCTGCTCGAAGGTCGGGTTGATGATGAACTGGCCATCCACCTGGCCGACGCGCACGCTGCCGATGGTCTTCCTGAGCGGAATGCCCGAAAGCGCCAGCGCTGCCGAGGCGCCGCTGATCGCGAGCACGTCGGTGTCGAAGCGCGAATCGGCCGACAGCACGAGGGCAATAATCTGCGACTCGTAACGCCAGCCAGCGGGGAAGAGCGGCCTGATGGGACGGTCGATCATCCGGCTGGTCAGGACTTCCTTCTCGGTTGGCTTGCCTTCGCGCTTGAAGAAGCCGCCAGGGATGCGTCCGGACGCGTACGTGTATTCCTTGTAGTCGACGGTGAGCGGGAGGAAGTCGATGCCTTCCCGCTGGCTGGCGGCCGCGCATGCCGTGACGAGGACGACCGATTCGCCCATGCGCACGATGACCGAGCCATCTGCCTGCTTCGCGTACTTGCCTGTCTCGAAGGAAAGGGGAGTGCCGTTGATGTCTAGTTCTCGTCTGTACATGTGTGCCTCGGAAATCATTGGAGACTGGGTGATGGTGACTGGGCTCAGAACTGCCCGACCTCCAAATTACTTGCGGATGCCCAGGCGTTTGATCAGATCGGCGTACCGCTCCGAATCCTTGCCCTTCAGATAGTCCAGCAGGCGGCGGCGCTGCCCGACGAGTTTGAGGAGGCCTCGGCGCGAGTGATGATCTTTCGCGTGGGTCTTGAAATGCTCGGTGAGATATCCGATGCGTTCGCTGAGAATGGCCACCTGAACTTCAGGGGAGCCGGTGTCGGAATCGTGCGTGCGGTACGACGTGATGAGCTCGGTCTTCCGGTCTTTATTGAGTGCCACGAATGCTTACCTCCGCGTGCGGGCCAGAAGAGCGTCCGACGCTCCCCAATCCGCCGCAATGTGTGAGTCCCAAACAGGTAATTTTATTCCAGTACGACGCCAGGATGCAAAAAATGACGGGCATCTCCGCCCCCTCGCGGCTCGGCGATGGCCACGAGGTGCCCGTCGGGGTGCAGAAGACGCACGCGCCCCGCTTCAGGTAGGTTCGCAGCGGTTCCGGCGACGTGCGAAAGGCCGATAAACCCACCCCTGGCCGCCAGAGACGCCCCTTCCGGCGTCAGGGTGAGGGCTGGCAGCGACGGCAGCAATGCGGCGAGGGGGATGACCCGCGCCGCCGCCTCCTCAGGGCGGCGGTCGACGACATCGAGCCCGACGGCATCGGCCAGGGTGAAGTCGCCGCTGCGCGTGCGCACGAGCCCCGCCAGATGCCCACCGGTGCCAAGCCGTTCGCCGATGGCGTCGGCGAGCGAGCGCACGTAAAAGCCGGCGGAACACACGAGCCGCAGGCGCAGCGTCGCGCCGCGCCACTCGACGACATCGAGAACCGTTGCCGTCACCTGCACGGCCTGCAGCCGCACCGGCTCGTTGCGGCGCGCGAGGTCGTAGGCGCGGTCGCCGTCGATTTTCTTGGCTGAGAAAACTGGAGGTTGTTGCAGGTGGGTCCCGCGGAACTCCGCAACGGCGTCTTCGATCATCGCAGCCGTCAGCTCCGGAACCGTCCGCGTGCGATCGCGCGCGACAACATCGCCGCCGCGATCGAGCGTCGTCGTCGTCACGCCCAGCTCGATGTGCGCGTCGTACTCTTTCTCGGCCGACGAGAGAAACTGCGCGAGCCGCGTCGCCTTACCGATGACGAGCGGCAGCACGCCCGACGCGAGCGGATCGAGCGTGCCCGTATGTCCAACCTTGCGGCCGCGCATCCTGCGGCGTAATACCGCGACGACGTCGTGCGACGTCGGACCCGCCGGCTTGTCGATGACAATGACGCCGTCCGGGAAAAGAGGATCAGAAGGCACGGTTCAGCTCGGCGACGAGCTTCTCGCGCACTTCGGCATACGGGCCGCTCAGCGAGCATCCGGCCGCGTTCTTGTGGCCGCCGCCGCCGAATACGCCCGCGACCCGATTCACGTCGACGTTGCCCTTCGAGCGCAGGCTGATGCGGAAGCTGTCGGGCGCGATCTCCTTGAAGAACGCAACCGCCTGAATGTCGTTGACGGTGAGCGGGATGTTGATGAGGCCGTCGGAGTCTTCGTGCGTGGCGCCGGTATCCTGAAGCAGCTTCAGCGTCAGCGCGGCCACAGCGGCGCGGCCGCCGCTCTCGAACTCCAGGTTGTGGAGGACGGCGCCCATGAGCCGCAGGCGCCCCATCGTGCTGCTGTCGTACACCGCGCGCGCGATGGCCTCGGGTTGCGCGCCGGCCTCAGTGCAGCGGCGGCAGATCTCGAACGTGCGCGGCGTGATGTGCGAGAAATGAAAGCCGCCCGTGTCGGTGAGAATCGCGATGTAGATGTGCGTGGCGATTTCCGGCGTCAGCGTCACGCCGAGCGCCTCGATGACGTCGAACACCATCTCGCCGCAGGCGGCCGCGCCCGGATCGAACCAGTCGATCGCGCCGTAGCTCTTGTTGCCCGGGTGGTGATCGATGTTGATGACGAAATACTTGTCGAACCCTTCGACGCCCGTGCGCGACAGATCGCCGCACTCCATCACGATCGCCGCGTCGAACTGTCCGTGAACGGTCGGCGACACGTGAATGTCGCGGACGCCGGGAAACACCTGGAATTGCGTCGGCGCGGGATCGGCGCCGACGAGCTGTACGTCCTTGCCGAGCGCGCGCAGTGCGTAGGCCATGGCCACTTGCGACCCGATGGCGTCGCCATCCGGCCGCGAGTGCGAGGTGACGACGAAGCGCTGCCGCTGGAGGATGGCGTCGCGGATGGCGGCGACCGGCTCAGCGATCATCGCTGTCGGACGATTTAGGTGCGTCGGGGGCGCTAGGTGCGTTGGGTGCGTTAGGTGCGCTAGGTGCGCTAGGTGCGCTAGGTGCGTTGGGTGCGTTGGGTGCGTTGGGTGCGACCGCGATCTCGCGCAACAGTTGTTCGACGCGGTCCTGATGGCCGATGCTCTCGTCGAACTCGAAGGTGATTTCAGGTGTGCGGCGTAGCCGCAGGCGCTGGCCGATCTGCCGGCGCATGAAGCCCGCCGCGCGCTCGAGGGCGCGGGCGGTGTTCTTGCGCGCCGCGGCGTCGCCGAGGCTCGTGTAGAACACGCGCGCGTGCTGCAGGTCCGGGCTCACCTGCACGCGGGTGATGGTGACGAATCCCACGCCGGGATCGTGCAGCTCGCGCGCGATCATCGTGCTGACTTCCGCGCGAATCGAATCCGCCACGCGCTCCGGTCTCGAACCCTGACCCACGACCTACGCCGACACGGCCACCCGCTCGATCGTGAACACTTCGATGAGGTCGCCGACCTTCACGTCGTTGAACTTGTCGAACGCGATGCCGCACTCGAACCCGGTCTTCACTTCGCTCACGTCATCCTTGAAGCGGCGGAGCGATCCGATCTTGCCTTCGTGCACCATCGCGCCGTCGCGCATGACGCGGGCCTTGGTGTCGCCCGAGCGCGTGATGCGTCCTTCGACGACGTAGCAGCCGGCGATGGTCCCGGCCTTCGGCACCTTGAACACGTTGCGCACGTCGGCCGCGCCGAGCCGCACTTCCTTGAGCGTGGGCTCAAGGAGTCCGGTCATCGCCTTCTTCATCTCGTCGGTCACGTTGTAGATGACCGTGTGGTGGCGGACGTCAACCTCTTCGCGCTCGGCGAGCGCCTCGGCGTTGCGGTCGGGGCGCACGTTGAACCCGATGACGATCGCGTTGGACGCCGATGCGAGCAGCACGTCCGACTCGTTGATGGCGCCGACGCCCGAGTGGATGATCTTGATGCGCACGCGCTCGTCGCTCAGCTTCGACAGCGTGTCGGCCAGCACTTCGGCCGACCCCTGCACGTCCGACTTGATCACGATCGGCAGATCCTTCATGCCACCTTCGGCGATCTGCTGCTGCAGCGACTCGAGCGTCAGGCGGCTGCCTTTCGCGCCGAGCGCCTTCTCCTTCGCCATGCCCTGCCGATACGTCGCGATCTGCCGCGCCTTCGCGGCATCGGTCATCGCCTGGAACGCGTCGCCGGGCTGCGGCAGGCCGGTCAGGCCGAGCACTTCGACGGGCGTCGAGGGCGGCGCCGACTTGATGGGCTTGCCGCGGTCGTCAATCAGGGCGCGGACGCGGCCGACAATCGGTCCCGCGATGAACGTATCGCCGACGCGCAGCGTGCCGTCCTGCACGAGGATGGTCGCGACAGGGCCGCGGCCGCGATCGAGCTTCGACTCGAGCACGGTGCCCGACGCGTTGCGCTTCGGGTTGGCCTTGTACTCGCCGATGTCGCTGACGAGCAGAATCATCTCGAGCAGCGTGTCGAGGCCGGTTTTCTTCTTCGCCGAGACCGGCACCATGACGGTCTGGCCGCCCCAGTCTTCCGGCACGAGGTTCAGGTCCGACAGTTCGCGTTTCACGCGCTCGGGATCGGTTCCCGCCTTGTCGATCTTGTTGATCGCCACGATAATCGGCACGTTCGCCGCCTTTGCGTGATCGATCGCCTCGCGCGTCTGCGGCATGACGCCGTCGTCTGCCGCCACGACCAGCACCACCACGTCGGTGACCTTCGCGCCGCGCGCGCGCATCAGGGTGAACGCCTCGTGGCCCGGCGTGTCGAGGAACACGATGTTCCGGCCGGCTTCCGTCGTGACGTGATAGGCGCCGATGTGCTGCGTGATGCCGCCGGCTTCGCGCTCGGCGACGCGCGTCGCGCGAATCGCGTCGAGCAGCGTCGTCTTGCCGTGGTCGACGTGCCCCATGACCGTGACGACAGGCGCGCGCGTAACGGTGTCTTCCGGCTTCACGTCCTCCGCTTCCACTTCGAGCATGTCCTGCTCGAACGTGCGGAGCTGCAGCTCGGCGCCGAACTCGCGCGCGATCATCGACGCGGTGTCGGTGTCGACGTTGCTGTTGATCGTCATCATCAGCCGCTTGTCGAGCAGCTTCTTGAGCACGTCCTTCACGCGCTGCTCGAGCTTGTCGGCGAGATCTTTCACCGTCATGCCTTCGACGAACGTAATCGTCCGCGTGACAGGCGGCGGCGGCATCTGCTGCTGCTGTTGCGGGCGCTGTTCGCGGCGCTGATCGCCATCGGGACGGCGGCCCACAGAGGGACGCATCGGCGGAGGCGTAAACCGCGGCGCGCCCGGGCGCTGCTGCCCGACGCCACCCGACGGACGCATGCCTTGCGGTCCCTGTGGACGAATCGGCTGGGACGGCAGCGGGCGTGGACCGCCCGGCGGCACGTTCGGCCGCATCGGCGGATATGACGGACGCTGCGGAGTGGGCCGCGTCGAGACGCCGCCCGGTCCGCCGCCGGGTCCGCCCGGTCTCGCGAGATTTCCGGTTGCCGGAGGCAGGGGAGCCGTCGTCCGAGGCGGCACGACTTTGTCCGACGGTCTCAGGCGCGAAGCGGCTGGACGGGTCGGCATCGCCGGTACCGCGGAGGTGCCTGGCGCGCTCGGCTCTTCGATTCTCAGCCTGATGCTCGGCGGTACCATGCGTCCCGGTGCGGGTGCGGGCTTCGACGGCGCAGCAGCAGCGGGCTTCGCGGCGACGGGTCGCGCAGCAGCTGGCGGCTCGGAAACGGGCGGCGCAGAAGGGGGCTGCTCTTCAGCGACGGGCTGCGACTCGGGCGCGCTTGCCGCGGCGGCGGGCGCCTCAGCGATCGTAGCGGGCATTTCTTCCGTCTCGTCGACGGGCGCTGGCGGCGCCTCTTCCTCAACTGGCTCTTCGACGGCCGCTGCCGCAGGTGCGGCGGGTTTCGCCGTCTTGACGAGCCGCGGCGGCGCCAGCGTCGGCGCGGCCGGCTTTGCCGGCTCCGGTTTCTTGGCGCTCGCGGCCGGCTTCTTGGCGCCCGGTTTCGCGACGGGCCCTTCGGCGAACATGTCGCCGCCTGGAAGCGTGATGCTGCGCTCGCGCGCGAGGCGCTCGACGAACTGTCGCGCGACGACCTCTTCGATCGTGCTCGATGCGCTCTTCAGCTCGATGCCGTGCGCGCGCTTGAGCAGCGCCAGCACTTCCTGGCTGCTCGTGTTGAGGAGCTCCGCGACCTTGTAAATACGAACGGTTGCCAAATAGTTCTCCGTATTCGGCGCGACTGAAGTCGCGCCCGACTTTATTCTTCCCCGACTTTATTCTTCCCCGACTTTATTCTTCCCCGACTTTATTCTTCCCCGACTTTATTCTTCCGCTGCCGGGGTCTCGCCGCGCGCGGCCGCGAGAATCCGCTCCGCAGTCTTGGCGCCGATGCCCTGCACTTCGGACAACGCGTCCACGCTGGCGGCCGCAATCTTCTCCGCAGTGTCGAACCCCGCGGCGATCAATTTCTTCATCATCTTGTCGCCGACGCCCGCGATCGAGAATGTCGAGGCCGCCGCGTCATCTGCCGCAGCCTCCGCGTCCGCCGCGGGTTCCTCGGCAGCCGCTTCGTCGGACGAGCTGGCGTCGGGCATAACGCCTTCGAACTGCGCTTCGATCTCGCGGCGCTTTTCTTCTTCGCTCTTGATGTCGATGCGCCAGCCGGTCAGCTTGGCCGCAAGCCTGACGTTCTGCCCCTTCTTGCCGATGGCGAGCGACAACTGCCTGTCTTCGACCACTACCTCGACGACGCGCTCCTTGTCGTCCACGATCGACACGCGCTGCACCTTTGCGGGGCTCAGCGCGTTGGTGACGAGCTGGATCGGATCGTCCGACCACTCGACGATGTCGATCTTCTCGCCGCGGAGCTCGCGGATGATCGCCTGCACGCGCGTGCCCTTCATGCCGACGCACGCGCCGACCGGGTCGACGTCGCGCTCGCGCGAGAGCACCGCGACTTTCGCGCGGTCGCCGGCCTCGCGGACGGCGCCGCGAATCTGCACGGTGCCGTCGTAAATCTCGGGCACTTCCTGCTCGAAGAGCTTGATCAGCAGCGCGGGGTCGGTGCGCGACAGGACAATCTGCGGTCCCTTCGTGCTGCGGTTGACCCCTTTGATGACGGCGCGCAGGCGCTCGCCCGGCGCGTAGCTCTCGGCGCGCGACTGTTCCTTGCGCGGCAGGCTCGCCTCGATGCGGCCGAGCTCGACGACCATGTCGCCGTTCTCGAAGCGCTTCACCGTGGCGCTCACCACCTCGCCGATGCGCTGGCTGTATTCGCCGAAAATGTTCTCGCGCTCGGCCTCGCGCACCTTCTGGAAGATCACCTGCTTGGCGGTCTGCGCGGCAATGCGGCCGAGCACCT
>CAYHHH010000168.1:0-7642 GCA_964356125.1 uncultured Bifidobacteriaceae bacterium
GAGGTTGTGCGGCGGGATGTTGGTCGCCATGCCGACGGCGATGCCGGTGGCGCCGTTGATCAGCAGGTTCGGCAGGCGCGCGGGCAGCACGACCGGCTCGGTCTTCGTGCCGTCGTAGCTCGGACGGAAGTGGACGGTGTCCTGCTCGATCTCGATGAGCATCTCGTCGCTGATGCGCGTGAGCCGGCACTCGGTGTAGCGCATCGCCGCGGCCGGGTCGCCGTCGAGCGATCCGAAGTTGCCCGATCCATCGACGAGCGGGTAGCGCAGCGAAAAGGACTGCGCCATGCGCACGAGCGTTTCGTAAATCGCGGCGTCTCCGTGCGGGTGGAAGCTGCCCATGACGTCGCCGACCACCTTCGCGCACTTGCGGTGCTTCGCGTCGGCGGTCAGCCCCTGCTGCCACATCGTGTAGAGGATGCGGCGCTGCACCGGCTTCAGCCCGTCGCGCACGTCGGGAAGCGCGCGCGCGGTGATGACCGAGAGCGCGTAATTCAGATAGCGGGATTGCGCCGCCTCGTGCAGCGGCACGGCCCCTTCGCCGCTGCCGTTGCCGGACGAGCCGCCGGCCTCTCCAGGCGCGTCGAAATCGAATGTGTCGGCTGAGGGTTTTTTTCGCTTCGCCACGGGACGCTGAGAATTCTAGCGGGATTGTCGCTATCTGTACAGGCCTGTGACTTTGGACTTTGGACTCTGGACTTTGGACTAGTCCCCCACCGTGACCACCTGCCGTTTGCTACGGTGCGCGTCGAGCACTTCCTGGCCGAGCTTCTTGCTGAGGTAGACCTTCGATTCCTGGTTGTCGGGGTGCGGCTCGTACTTCACGACGTTGAAGTGCAGATGATCGAGCGTGCCGCGCATCTCGTAGAACTTGTTTTTGGTCTTCACCAGGATCTCATCGAACCCGTTCTCGATCGCCCACGCCTCCTGCTGCTCCGTGAGCGCGCGGAAGTGCCCCTGGCCGCGCCAGTCGCGCCGGGTGCCGCCGATCCAGGTGTACAGGATGCGTCTCCCGTTGAAGTTGACGTAGTCGCGCAGCCGTTCGACGAGATCCGCGAGCTTCGGGATGCCCTCTTCCGCCCTGATTTCGTGGGCCACCTTGTAGGACGCCGGGACGACGGTGCCGGGATCGTCGGGGAGCGGCGCCATCGCCATCAGGATGAGGTGATCGCGATTGTTCAGCCGTCCGACGATCTCGGAGGCCGTCTTCCGGCGCTTGTACTCGCCGAAGAATTCCTCGATGTACTCGATCTCCAGCGCGCCCTGCTCGAGCGGATATCTCGTGATGCGGTGTTCCAACTTCGCTCCCTTTTAAACAGGAGATCAAGAGGTCAGGAGAATTCTTTTTGAAAACAAAAACTCCTGATCTCCTGATCTCCTGTTCAAGATCATTTAGACAGTTCTATTTTCAGCTCCGCCCCGAACACCATCGTCCGGTCGTTGTCGCGCGCGGCCCACTTCAGCAGTGTCGCCACGCCCGGCTCCACTATCCCCTCGAACACGGTGCGCCCGTTCGCCACGACCGCGATCGGACGCCGGAAGTCGAAGATCGACGGCGACAGCAGCAGCGTAAATGCTCTCACGCCTTCGGTCGAGGCCTCCACGACATTTCCGCGCCGCGCGAGATCGACGCGCCCGGACGGTTTGCGCCGCGGGAAGATGGGCGTCGGCGGCAATTCCACCTCCGCCGGCTCGTACGCGCCCTCGAGCGCGATCCGATCGCCGTCGCGCTCGATGACGAACCGCACGCGATCGCCGGTGGCCCATCGCGACATCTCGTTGGCGATATCCACCGCGCCGTCCACGCTCCTGCCGTTCACCTCGATAAAGCGATCGCGGGCGCGCAGGCCGAGGCGGAACGCGTTCGAGCCCTCGACCACCTCCTGCGCCCGGCGGCCGCGATCGGCGCCCAAGTTGATCCGCAAGCCGAAATCGAGCTCACGCCCACGCTGCAGCAGGTTCGTATCGGGCAGCCGGCGCTCGCCGTCGACGGCGCCGAGGCGATCGATGATCAGCCAGTGCGCGCGGTTGAACCGATCGACCCGCTCGGTCTGCCACGAGATGGTGTCGGGCAGCGGCTCGCGCGGATGGTCGTGCACGAACGACTCGAGCTCGGGCCGCTCGTTCGGCCACCACTCCGTCGTATGCTCCAGCTCCGGATACACACGGTACACCACCGGGCCGCCCAGCTTCCCCAGGTGATCGACATACATCGCCATGACGTGGGCCGGGTACAGCGGATCGCGCCCGGTGTTGACGACATAGAACGGCTTGTTGACCGCGTTGCCGGGATACAGCTCGCCTTCGGCGCGCACCGACGGCGTGCCGAGCACCACCATGTTGCCAAGCAGCGGCGCGAAGCTCGCCCACGGCGTCACATCCTTGAAGGCCATGTAGTACACGCCCGTGCCACCATCGGAAATGCCCGTCAGGTACACGCGGTTCTCGTCGATGTTGTAGGTGCGCTTCAGCCGATCGATGATGCGCGCAAGGTTGTCCACCTGCGTGGCCGACCACCACAGCGATCGCACCCATCCGCCCGGATACACCGTAATCTCTTCGACTCCGCTCGGCAGCGCGTTGACCCGGATGCGGTTGACAACCGGGGGACGCGCGCGCGCGATGCCGCCGTGCAGCTGAAACCGGACTTGATAGGGGCGGCTCGGATCGTAGTCCTTCGGAATGACGAACGCATACTCGTGGTCCGCCCGGTCGAACGTGCGATGGCGGCCGAACTGCAGGCCGCGCGGAACATCGGCGCCGTAATCGCGCCCGTGCCGGACACGCGACAGCGCCTCGTCGAACGACACACCGGTTCTGAGAATGGGATCGATCCGCTCGGCGGCGCTCGTGGCATTGGGCGCGGACCAGAACGATCGGAACGCGCGATCGATGGGAGACGCGGCCTCCTGCGCGGACGCGGCGAGGGTGGCGGCAAGGCTGCCGGCGATCACAGCGCGGCCGAGAGCAAGCACCGCCGCATTATAGAGGGCTGAGGTCAGAGCAGAGAGCGGAGAGCAAAGAGCTAAAAAAAAGAGCCGAAAGCGGGGAGCATTTCGCTCTCTGCTCTTGGCTCTCAGCTCTGCCTGCGAAGGTGGTTACGCCTGCTCGCCGCTGGGGGCCACCGACGTGCGGCCGCAGTCCTCACACTGCAGGTAAATGACCGGGAGACTCTCGGATCGCCCGATGATTCGCGCGGCCAGCATCCCGCACCTCGGACACACCACCCCGACTGCTGCATTAGGTCTTCGTGCCATGCGATCGCTCCTAACCCGTTTAGACGCCGTTTGGCCTCTCACGGTTCTATACCTGCCCCTTTATATCGGCCTGACGAAGGAATGGGCCAGAGGTGTAGGGAATTGAGTCATTTTCTGCGCCAAAACGCCCTATTTTTCCCACCCATCACGACAATATGCAAGATTCCGCCCTCGGCCATCGCGCTTCGCCCGGGACAGCCCCTACATTTGTGGATACGACGGCGAACGCCCCGACATTTCCGTCACCTGCGTTTCGCGCCATTTGCCCGTCCAGGGATGAGTTTTCGACACACTTGTTGGTCGGCCCGGCGTTATCTACCTGATTGTAGGAAATGCCCACTGCCTCGTCAGGCTGCCGCGCGAGAGAATACAGCAACACAGGCCGGAAAACGAAGAATTCTGAAAATTCCGGAAGTGGCATAGCCGGTCAGGAGGCCAAGGGCCTGGCAGGTGTGAGCAGAAAGGAGTAAACTATGCACAGAAAGTGAGCTGACGCGAGTATGGCAAGAGTTCAACCTGTTCTCACTGCGACTGAACTCGCGCTTGTCGACCAGATGGCCGAGTTGACGCGCTCGAAGCGAACAGACGTGATCAAGAACGCGCTCGCTGTCTATCACTGGTTTGTGCGCCAGGCACTGACCGGCGGCAAGGTTGTGGTTCGCAAGCCAACTGGCGAGGAAGTGACTCTCGAGACCGCCGAACTCGCTGCCCTCGAAGGCAAAGGCAATCGGCTCAGTCCCGAAGAACTGGGATTGCTTTCCAAGGAGCTCGCCTCGGCGGTCGACCCGAGCGAGGCAGCGCGAATCAAAGAGCGCCTCACACGCGGCTTCTACGGTATCTAAAGCGCGGCCGTGCCGAAAGTCCGCCGCCAGAACTTTCCACCCGCGCTGTTCCAGCATCGTCTCGATCGCATCCAGAGTCGAAAGATTCCAGCGACGCAGCTTGAGTTGCTCGCCAAGTGGCTCGACGCAGAGCCGGAGGTGCCAGAAGGTGAATGGTACAAGCGATTCTCGGCGATGACGGTCTGCGGCGAGGGCGAACTGATCAAGACGTTCCTTCTCCCCGGCCAGGCGGCGAAGGGTGAGCGCGTCTCGTAGCTCTCCCATTCTCCTGTGAAAATTTACTGCGGGTCGGCCCCTGGCGCGCTCGCGATCGCGTCGCGCAGTTTCTGCAGCGTCTCCGGCGATCCGCTGAACAGCCCCTCGGGGTATTTCTTGTGCCGCAGGATCTCCGCGTAGATGGGACCGCTCTGATAGAGGTTCAATCCCAGCCCCGCTAAGTACTGCAGCCGCAGGTCGCGATCGCGATTGATCTGCGCGTCGGCGAGATACGCCTTCATGTCGGACGCGCGCCCTGCGTAGTTCGCGAACAGGTCGAGCGCCGAGTAGATGCTGATTTCCCGGAGCGAGTCCTTCACGGGCGCCATCTGCGGGCTGTTGAGGCGCGCTTCCCACTCGTCGACGTTGAAGTGCGGCGCCTCGACCGTCCCCATCAGCACGGTGTCGTAGCCGCGCCCCTGGTGCGTGTTGCCCCAGATCACGCCGTGCGGAAACACGTCGAAGAAGGTGCCGATTTCGCTCTTCACCGCTTCCGGCGTGCTCTCGTAGAGCTGCACGAACAAGGTGACCGTGCCGCCCGGGTTCAGCTTCGATTTCGCGAGCTCGAAGAACTCCTTGGTATAAAGCGTGGCCGCGCCCTTCACCCACGGATCCAGCGGATCGGAGGTGATCGCGTCGAATTTCTCGTCGGTCGTCAACAGGAAATGCCGCGCATCGTCGATGACCACGTGCGTTTTCGGATTCCGGACGACGTGGAAATTGTGCTCGCCGAAATGCTCCGAGACGACGCGCGGGACCAGCGGCTCGATCTCGGCAATGGTAAGCGACTCGACGTTCTGATCGATGCTGACCGCGCCCGCCGTGGCGCCGGCGCCGCAGCCGATCACCAGCACCCGTTTCGGCGATTTGGGGACCAGCGTCGTGAAGTGGCCGAGCATCCGCTGCAGGCGCATGTCCTGCGGCTGGCTCGACGCCTGCACCTTGCCGGCGTTGTGATAGTTCATCACGTCGCCGAAGCGTGAGACGGCGACCGACGAGCTCAACCCTTCGCCGACGTAGAAGATGTCCCCCTGCTGCCCCATCCAGGTCGCCGCGTACCGTCCGTACGCGACGAGAATGCCGGGAATCGTGGGAACGGTCCGAATCAGGAATGCGGCGACACCCAGCGCGATGACGAGCATCACCGGCGCGACCCACCGCAGCGTTCGCTTGCGTGTGCCCGCAGGCGCCGGGCCCAGCTCGGCGGGCGCGAGCAGCAGCAGCCCCGACATGCCCGACACGATCATCAACACCTGCTGCGCGCGCTGCGATCCGAACCAATAGACCAGGATGAGGCTCGCCATGACCGACCCGAAGATCGCGCCAACGGTGTTGGCCGCATAGACGCCGCCGACGAGGCGGCCCGGGTCTTCACCCCGCCGCGCGACCGCGGCCAGCGCCAGCGGAAAACTCGCGCCCCACAGAATCGGCGCGGGCAGCACGGCCCAGAACGCGCGCACGAAATCGAGCTGAAAGTTGTACCAGATGCTGGTGGTGATCGACGTGTTGATGGGCCAGTACGGCAGCGACTCCATCAGCATGTAGGCGCTCCAGGCCATCGCGCCGACGTTCAGCAACTGGCACCAGCCGAGCGCGACGCGCGGGCGCTCGACGGTCTTCGCGATAATCGATCCGAGGCTGCTGCCGATGCCGAGGCCGATGAGAAACACCGCAAGGATCAGCGAGAACGTGTATGTCGATGCGCCGAACAAGAGGCTCAGCACGCGCGTCCAGATGACCTGCGCGGCCAAGGCGCAGAATCCTGACAGAGCGATCGCGACATAGACCAATGCGCGGTCGCTCGAACCTGCCGACCGCCCCGCGGGATTAGGGGTTAGGGATTCGGGATTAGGATCCGAGTCCGTCACGCCGACCGACGCTGGTGTATTTGTGGCGACGAGCAGCCCCAGTCCGCCGACGGCGAAATTGATCGCCGCCGCGACGTACGTGGCCGTGTTCATGTCGAACACGCGCAGCAGATAGAAGCCCGCGAGCAGCGTGCCCATCACGGCGCCCGCGATGTTGCCCGCATAGAAAAACCCGAGCCACGACACGCCCGACGGCGTCGTCTGCACCCAGCGCGCGACGGCGGGCAGAGTCGCGCCCATCGCCAGCGTCGGCGGCAGCAGACAGATGCTCGCGACGAGGCCGCGGAGCAGGTATCCGGAGATGCCGTATCCGCCCCACGCGGTATACACGTGACCGACGAGCGGCAGCACGAGCAGCAGCAGCAGGCCGATCACGCCAATCGCGATCTCGAGGACGGCGTAGACCTTCAGCGGATGATGTTTCCGCGAGATGAGGCGCGGCAGCAGGAAGCTGCCGAGGCACATGCCGCCCATGAACGTACCCAGCAGCACGCCGATCGACACCGACGAGGAGCCGACGAACAGCTCCAGCATCTGGAACCAGACGATCTCGTATATCAGCGCCGCGCATCCGCTGCCGACAAACAGCAGCAGCAGGATCGGGAGCCATTGTTCTGTGGAATGCGTGTCGGTTGCGTCTATCGTCGCCTCAGTCGCTGTGCTCATATCCTGCCTGCTAACACTTCCGCCAGATGGACGGCTCGCTTATCGCTGTTTTGTGCAATCTGTTCCCGGCAGCTGAACCCGTCGGTCACGATCACCGTGCCGGGCTCCGCGGCCCGCACGGCCGGCAGCAGCACGCGCTCGCCGAGCGTCTGCGAAACGCCGTAGCTCTTCGTCTCGAATCCGAACGGCCCCGCCATGCCGCAACATCCGGAGTCGAGTACCTTCACCTCGCCGCCGGTCGCGGCCAGCGACGCCACCTCGTCCTTCATGTTGAAGATGGCGCGGTGATGACAGTGCATGTGCACGAGGATCTTCTGCTGGGTCTTCGCGGGCGTGTATCCGGGCGCATACCTCACCAGGAACTCGCTGAGCAGCATCGTCTGCTGCTTCAGCTTCGCCGTCCGGGGGTCGTCCGGCAGCAGATTGACCGCTTCATCTCTAAATACGCTCGCGCAGCTCGGTTCGAGTACAACGAT
Source organism: uncultured Bifidobacteriaceae bacterium (assembly GCA_964356125.1). Classification (GTDB taxonomy): domain Bacteria; phylum Acidobacteriota; class Vicinamibacteria; order Vicinamibacterales; family JAMQPK01; genus JAMQPK01. Next base: position 7,365 of record CAYHHH010000168.1, read on the forward strand.
CGGGGTCCCCGCAGAAATTTCTTCGTTGAGAGCCTCCATGGCATCTTTCAGGTACTCCTTCGCCTTGTCGAGCATGCCGAAGTCGTACAGCGGCCGGCCGCAGCATACGTGGCGCTGCAAGACCTTGACGGCAAAGCCGGCGTCGCTCAGCACCTGATGCGCCGCCTCGGCGATATGCGGCTGGAAATAGTTGGTGAAGGTGTCGGCCCACAGCAGGACAGGGGTTCCGGTTCCGGTTCCGGTTCCGGTTCCGGTTCCGGTTCCGGTTCCGGTTCCGG
>CAYHHH010000169.1:0-7637 GCA_964356125.1 uncultured Bifidobacteriaceae bacterium
AGAACAGTTCGCTTCATCAGTGTCTCCTTCGCACGGCCGAGCTTGGCGTGCGTCAAGCATCGATCGTAACCCCAAATCAAGAAGCCACTGCGATCCATCCTAAAAACTTGGGGATCTGGCGATCTGGTGATCTCGTGATTGGCGTTCTGATTTGGGGATTTGGGGATTGCGGGACTTGGGTGCGGCAGTTCGCCCCCACCGATGTCGCACAGTTCAGTCGCCGCGCAGAGCGGCGACCGGGTCCAGCCGCGACGCCTTGCGCGCCGGCGCGGCGGGTCGGTACGGCGAGTAGAGCCGGCCGCCCTCGGCGAGGATGGCCGAGTGTCCTTCGCCAAGCGTGCGGCCCAGGACTCGGCTGACGCCATCTGTGTCAGTCGTGGCGGAGTGCCGTGCGGCGCACGACCACATCGAGCATTCGCGAGATGAAGGTCCGCATGGTTCAGCTCCTCGTCACTCTGCGCGGAGCGCGGTGACCGGATCAAGCCGCGACGCCCTGCGCGCGGGCAGCAGTGTCGCCGTTATCGAGACGGCGACCAGCAGCGCTGACACGCCGAGCAGCGCAATCGGGTTGTTGGCGCGGACATCAACCAGCACGGCCTGCAGCAGCGACCCTGCCGCCATGGCGCCGGTGAGGCCGAGGGCCAGACCGGCGGCGACCGGCACCAGCGCCCGTTTCAGGAACAACCACGCGATCTGCGACCGGCGCGCGCCGAGCGCAATCCGCACGCCCACCTCCTGAGTCCGCTGGGCCGCCGCATACGCCGTGACTGAATACAGCCCGAGCGCGGACAGCAGCGTCGCGATGACGGCGACGATGGAGAACACGACGCTCATCATGCGCGGGACGAACCGCGAACCATTGGAGACGCGCTGCAGCGATTGCAGGTTGAACAGCGGCAGGTCCGGGTCGAGCCGCCTCACTTCCTGCCGCAAGACATCGGCAAACTGCTCGGGGCGGCCCCGGACGAGCAGCGATGCCACCTTTCCGGGCCTCGCCGCGTGCGGCACATAGATCACCGGTGTGTGCCCGGACGCCACCTGCTGCCGCAGTTGCGGAGCCACGCCGACGATCGTGAATCGTTCGGGCGACGCGCCTTCGCCATCGCTGCTGAGCAGCACCTCGCGGCCAATCGGGTCGGTGCCCGGAAGAAACCGTTCCACGAAGCGCTCGTTCACCAACGCGGTCGGGCTGGCGCCTGTAGCCGCGTTGTCGAGGCCTACCCCACGAACCAGGGACAGTCCCAGCGTCTCGAAGTAGCGGTTGCCCGCGGCGACCACGCGCACCGTTCCCTTCGCGGTGTTGTCAATGACGACTTCGCCGCTTTCGGAGGCATTAAACGGCGGACTGCCGGCCAACGCCGCGGACTCCAGGCCGGGCGCGGCCGCCAGCCGTTCGTCGAGGGCTCGATAGAACGCCAGCCGGCGTTCCGCCGACGCGTACTGCGGCTCCGGCAGCGCGACGCGAAACTCCCACAGCCGCGCGAGGTCGAGCGCCTGATCCGAACGATACACACCCTCGGCACTTCGCACTAGCGCTCCCGCACTTGCGAGCAGAATCACCGTCAGTGCCAGCTCGCCCACCAGCAGGACGGCCGTCGTGCGGCGGGCGCGGGGGCTCGACATGCCCGACCGACCGCCCTGGTTCAGCACTTCGTTCAGGTTGGTGCGCGACAGGTGCAGCGCCGGCAACAGCCCGAACGCGAGTCCGGCGCTCGTGGACAACGCCGTGATGTACAGGACCAACCGGACATCAAACGTGAATTTGATCCAATAGGGCATGCCAAAGCCAATCGTCTCGGCCGCGAAGGCACGTGCGCCCATCCATGCCAGGGCGCCACCGATCAAGCCCGCGATGAGGGCCAGCAGAACGCTCTCAACCAGAAGCTGGCGGATAATCCGGATGCGGCTGGCGCCGAGGGCTGCCCGCATCGACATCTCCCTGGCGCGGGCGGCCGACCGGGCCAGCATCAGGCTGGCGGCGTGACTGCAGGCGATCAGCAACACGAGCACCACCGCCGCCACCAGCGTCATCGGCGCGGTATCGGTGACCCGCCCGACATAGGTCTCGTTGAGCGGCATCACCGTCGTCGGCCTCGTGCGATCGGCCTCCGAAACGGGCTGCGTTGACTGGAGAGCCGATAACTCCGCGCGCGCCCGTTCGGGGGTCACGCCGTCAGCCAGCCGCCCGACGATGCGCACGGGACGCAGGGCGGCCGCAGGCCCCTCCATGCCAGGCAGGCTCGCGATTGGCCGCCAGATTTGTTGGTCGATGGGATAGGTGAAGCCGTCGGGCATGACACCGATCACCGTGGCCGCCTGACCGTTGGTGCGCACCACGCGGCCAAGCACGGCAGGGTCGGAACCGTAACGATCGGCCCAGACGCGGTACCCGATGATCACCGCCGGCGCCGCGCCGGCCCGCTCATCGTCGGCGCGAAAGTCGCGTCCGAGCATCGGCCGCACGCGCAACAGGCTGAACGCGGTGTGGCTGACATACGTGCCGGCAAACCGGTCCGTCGCATTCGCCTCGTCGCCGAGGTTGATCACGGTGTCGACTTCCGCCGACAGGGCGGCGAAACTCCTCGACGTCGATCGCCAGGTCTCGAACACGCCGAATGGAATCCGCCGGCCCTGCGTCCGCGTGGGCTCGCCGCCAATGCCGACCAGCGCGCCGGCCTGGTCGAACGGCAGGCCGCGAAAGTTCATGCCGTACAGAAGGGACGCCATGGTGCTGCTGGCGGCAATGCCGAGCGCGAGCGCGGCGACGATGGCCGCGGCGAACCAGCGATCGCGCGCGATCAGCCTCAGCGAGTATCGGGTGTCCTGGATCAGTCCGTTCAGGAGCGGAAAGCCGCGCTGGTCTCGGTAGTGCTCCTTGATCTGATCCGGGCCGCCGAATGCCTTGCGGGCGGCGAGGTGCGCGTCATCCGGCGACAACCCGTTCGCGACATGCTCATCGACCAGCATGTCCAGATGCGCCTGCATCTCCTCCGACAGGCGATCCTCGCGCCGGCGGCGCAGGACGAGATCGAGAAGTCGCGAGATGAGGGTTCTCATGGGCTATTCGTGACGGAGGGCGGTCATGGGATCCAGTCGCGCGGCACGGCGTGCCGGGACGAGCGCCGCCGCCAGGCCAATCACTGCCAGAAATGCGGCGACGCCGACGACGAAGCGCCAGTCGTTGGTGCCCGCCTCAGCGACAAAGATGGTCATCAGATCGAGGGACGCCAACGCGCTGGCGACGCCGGTGATGCTTCCCAGTATCACGAGCAGCAGAGTGCGCCGGCCGATCAACCAGCTGATCGAAATCGCCGGCGCGCCGACCGCCATGCGGACGCCTATCTCCCCGGTGCGGGCAGTCACGGCATGAGCGGTGATCACGTAGAGTCCCGCCGTCGTCACCAACAGTGCGACCAGGCCCAGCGCGATGAAGATTCCGGATGCGATGTAGTGCGTGAAGAGCCGTGCCGACAGCACCTGCGCCGCCGTTTGCGGCGACACGAGCGGAATGCCCGCATCAAGCGCGCGCAACTCCTCCCGCAGGACCGGTGCCAGCGCCCGCACATCGGCCGGGGAGCGGGCGACAATCGCCAGGTACGGGGACGTCTCTCCTCGATACGGCAGGTACGCGATCGGGATGGCCTCGGTCACGATCGTCTGGCGGATCGACGGCGAAACGCCGACGATGGTCAGCCATGGTAGTGCCCGGTCTGGCGCCGCCGTTTCGACCAGCCGAATTTGCTGGCCGATCGGATCGGCCTGCGGAAAGTAGATCTCGGCAAAGCGCTGGTTGACGATTGCCACCGCGCTGCCGGGCGCTTTGTCCGCTGCCTCGAACACGCGCCCGCGAACGAGCGTCACGCCCATGGCCTCGAAGTAGCGTGGGCTGATACTCACGATGCTCAGATCCGGCGCCAGCAGGGGATCGCCGATTGGCTGATTGGGCAGCACCAGCTTGTGGCGTGGTGGCACTCCTGAGAACGGCGCAGTGCTCGCCACCGCAGACGCGGCAATGGCCGGGCGGCCCTGCAAGCGTTCGGTATACCTGGTGACGAACGCCAGCCGCACATCGTCGTTGCCATAGGCGGGCGGCAGCGTGAACCGGGCCGACATCATGTGTTCCAGGTCGACCACGCGATCAGCGTCCCGCAACGACAGCATGGTGCGGATCAGGATGCCGGCGCACGCCAGCACCACGAGCGACAACGCAATCTCGGCGACCACTAGGCCGCTCGTCCATCGTTGCAGCCGCCGCGGCGTGCCGCCGCGTCCGCCTTCCTTCAGCAGCTCAATCGCCTTCGTCCGCGAGAGGTAGAGCGCGGGAACCAGTCCAAACAGCACCGGCGTCGTCACGCACAGCGCCGCCAGGAATCCGATCACGCGCGCGTCCATCGAGAAGACTACCCAGGTCGGCCGCGAGACCTCGGCCATGGTGAAGTCGACAAACGCCACGCCGGCGAGCGAGACGACATAACCGACGAGACCAGCCGCCATGGCCAGGACCAGGCTTTCGATCATCAGCTGGCGGACGATTCTGAGGCGGGTGGCGCCCAACGAGACCCGCAACGCGATTTCGCGCGAACGGCCGGCCGCGCGGGCCAGCAGCAGGTTGGCCGTGTTGGCGCACGCGATTAGCAGCACGAGACCGGTGACCAGGAGCTGAGGCGGCAACACGCGCCACCAGCCGCCGTTGTTGAACTCGGCGTACCGCACCACGGTGGTCTGCAGCTGGCGGTGGCTGTCAGGATGCTGTTGCGCATGGCGGGCCTCGACCGCGTCGAGCTCGGTTTGCGCCGTCGCGATCGTGCTGCCGGGCGACAGCCGCCCCACGACACCAAGGTTGCGCGTGCTGCGCGGTTGGTTCAGTACGGCCGGCCCGAGCGCGAGGGTTTGCCACGCGTCGGTCGCCCCGGGATACCCGAAGCCCTGGGGCATGACGCCGATGACGGTAGCAAAGGCTGTTCCCAGTCGGACGCTGCGGCCGACGACGGACGGGTCACCGCCGTAACGGCGCTGCCATAGCGCATACGACAGGATCACGACCGGCGCGGCGCCCGCGGCGTCCTCCTCCGGTCGAAACGCGCGACCGCGTTCCGGCGCCACGCGCAGTGTTCCGAGAGTGTTGGCCGAGACATGGGTCAGGCTGATTTGATCCGGCGCCAGGCCCTGGTCGCCGATCGTGACCGTCGCACTTCTGTACGCCGTCAGTTGGGCAAACGACTTCAGCTCGGATTGCCAATCCTGGTACTCCAGCCACGAGGCACCGACGGTTTGCGATCGCTGGAGATCGAAGTGGCGGAGTCCGACAATCTCGTGGCCGCCCGGTACCGGCAGGTCCCGCAACAACAGCGCGTTCACCATGGTGAACGACACGTTGCTGGCGCCAATGCCGATCCCGAGCGCCATGATGGCGGTAATGGTGAGGGCGCGCTCCTTGCCGAGCATCCGGATGCTGTAGCGGGCGTCCTGAGTGAGGGCATCGATTATGGGCAGACCGCGCTGGTCGCGATAGCGTTCCTTGACCTGGTCGACGCCGCCGAATGCCTTGCGGGCGGCGAGCCGCGCGTCGGCAGGGGACATGCCATGCGCGACAAGGTCGTCAGCCATCAGGTCGAGATGCGCCTGGATCTCCTCGGACAGCCGGTCCTCCCGTTGGCGCCGCAGCACGAGATCAAGCAATCGCGAAATGAAGGTCGGCACCGCTCACGACTCCTCGAGCAACCGATTGATCGTGACGACCGTCCGCGCCCACAGGTCGGCTTCGGCGGCGAGCTGCCGCTTGCCGGCCGCGGTAATTGTGTAGAACCGCGCTCGCCGGTTGTTCTCGCTCATCCCCCAGTCGCTCTTGATCCAGCCCTTCTGCTCTAGCCGAAGTAGGGCGGGATAGATCGTCCCCTGGTTCAGCGCGAGGGAGCCCTGCGCCACCTGCTCGATGCGGCGGGCAATGCCGTAGCCGTGCAGCGGACTGAGCGCCGCCAGCGTCTTGAGGACCATGAGGTCGAGCGTGCCGTAGGGGACTTCGGAGTTGGATGCCATGTTGATAGTCAACAGAAGGTCTCACGACTCGTGTTGATAGTCAACAGGGCGAGAGCGAATGTTGTGATCTCGTGATCTCGTGATTTGGGGATTTGGCTCACGGATTTGGGGATTTGGGATTTTGGGATTTGTCGATTTCTGCGCTAGTGGTTGGCGGTTCGAGTGGCAGCAATTTCCATCCTTCCGACACTGGAAGTCGATTTAGGCCGGAAATCGGCTGGCATACCCTGTGCTCCTTATGTGAGCCATGGACAAGAACGAACTTCAGGAGCGGAGCCTCCGGTTTGCCGTGGCGATCACCGGCCTGACGCGGGTCCTGCGCGACAGCCCGGCCAGCCGGGGGCCGGCGGATCAGTTATCTCGTTGCGCCACTTCCGTCGGTGCCAACTACCGAGCCGCCTGTCGCGCGCGATCGCGGGCCGAGTTTGTTTCCAAGCTCGGACTCGTCGTGGAGGAGATCGATGAGGCCGTCTACTGGCTTGAACTCATGACCCGCAGCGGCCTGACGTTGCCAGCGAATTCAGAAGATCTACTGGACGAGGCGCAGCAACTTCGGGCGATCTTCGCCGCCTCGTACGGCACCGCGCGGAAGAACCATCAGCTCGCCCAGAAGCATCGCCGCGCTCGAGGGTAGATCGCCAAATCCGCCAAATCGCCCAAATCCCTAAGTCCCCAAATTACGCAACCCAAATCACCAAATCACCAAATCCCGAGATCGCCAAATCAGCATGACGACGCCGTGCTCTCCACGTTCAGGTCGAACATCGGCCGCAGCCTCGTCCCGGCGATGTTCCCCGCGAACGCCGCCACCAGCCACAGAGGCGCAGCCGCCGCCGGCGCCGACCAGTCATGCCTGCTCCTCCGGCGGCACTAAAGTGCCGCCCTCCTGGCACTCCTAGAACGTGAACCCGGCGCTGACGCCGAAGGTCCGCGGGCGGCCGTTCTCGCCGACGAAGCCCGACGGCGCGAATCCCGGATAGGGAATGGCGATGGGCACGTAGATCTGGTCGAAGGCGTTGCGCACCCAGGCCTCGGCGAACAGCCACTTGCCGCGCGCGCCGGCGCGGAAGTTGGCCAGGCCGTAGGCGTCTTGCCGCGCGGTGTTGGCTTCGTCGTACTCGAACGCCCCGTACGCCACCGCTTCGCCGCGGCCGTAGATCGTCACCGCCGGCGTGATCGCGCGCTGGTGAAGCCGAACGTCGCGAACAGGTCAACGCCCTGGACGGGCCGGGCCGCCAGTTCCATCTCCAGGCCGCGGCTGCGCGCGCGGCCGACGTTGGCGATGTAGAACTGGCCGGGCACGAAGGGATTCGGGACGTTCAACTGCAGGTCGTCCCATTTGATGTGGAAGACGGCGGCGCGCGCCGACATCTTCCCGCCGGCGAACGAGAATGCCGGGGCGAGCAGGGTCACCAGGACGGCAAGACGCGTTCTGAACATCGGGTCACCATGCACGACGGCCGTCGTGATGGCTCCCACGCGGCAGCGAGATGGATTGGCTTTTGTCCCAACCGCCGTCCCGCGACCGGCGGACGTTCGGTGTAGGCTAGGCCGCAGATTGACGCAGATTACACGGACAGGCTCCTCGCCGAGCACCATGG
>CAYHHH010000170.1:0-7532 GCA_964356125.1 uncultured Bifidobacteriaceae bacterium
TGGGGCACTTCCTCGCCGGCATGCAGTACATCCTGGGGGACATCGAGGCCAACGCGACGCCGAACCCGTTGGGGAAGTAGAAAGTAGAAAGTAGAAAGTAAAAAGTAGTGTCCGGCTTCAGCCGGACCGTGATAAGAAGGGCGGCGATGAATACCAATCATCGCCGCCCTTTGTCGTTTCTGCTCGTCGTTCTTGCGGTCGGGGCGCTGCATGCACAAAGCGCGGCGACGAGGAACGTCACCACGCCGAAGCAGCAGTTCGGACACGACATCGGCGACGACTACGTGCTCGTCAATTACACGCAGTATGTCGAGTACCTGAGAAAGCTCGACGGCGAATCGGATCGAATGGCCGTTGCCGACATTGGCCCGACGGAGGAAGGCCGCCGCGAGCTGACCGCCATCATCACGTCGCCGCAGAACCACAAGAGGCTGGCTCACTACAAAGCGATCAATCAACGACTCGCCCGTGCCGAGGGTCTCGACGAAGCCGGCGCGCGACGGCTCGCACAGGAAGGGAAGGCCGTCGTCTGGATCGATGGAGGTCTCCACGCCAACGAGACGCTCGGTGCGCAGCAGCTCATCGAAACGATTTATCGCCTCAACAGCAAAACCGATCCCGAGACGCTGCGGATTCTCAACGACACGATCATTCTCTGCACGCTCGTCAACCCGGACGGGATGGAGCTCGTGTCGAACTGGTATATGCGCGAGCCGGATCCGAAGAAGCGGTCGCTCGCGAATCTGCCCCGCCTGTACCAGAAGTACATCGGCCACGACAACAACCGCGATTTCTACATGGCGAACATGTCGGAAAGCGCGAACGCCAACCGGATGATGTATCGCGAGTGGTATCCGGCGATCATGTTCAATCACCATCAGACGGGCCCTGCGGGCGCCGTCCTCTTCGCGCCGCCGTTCCGCGATCCGTTCAACTACAACTTCGACCCGCTGATTCCGCTCGGCATCGACATGGTGGGCGCGGCCATCCACACGCGGCTGGCGGCGGAGGGGAAGCCAGGCGCGGTCATGCGATCGGCCGCGCCGTATTCCACCTGGTTCAACGGCGGCCTTCGGACGACCGCCTACTTTCACAATCAGATCGGGATACTGACGGAGACCATCGGCAGCCCGACCCCGATGGAGATTCCGCTGGTGCTCGACATGCAGCTGCCGCGCGGCGACGCGCCGAATCCGATCGCGCCGCAGACATGGCACTTCAGACAATCCGTCGAGTACTCGTTGACGAACAACTACGCGGTGCTCGACATCGCGTCGAAGCGGAAGGAAGACTTTCTGCTGAACATGTACCGAATGGCGAGGAACGCCATCGAGAACGGCAGCCGCGACCATTGGACGATGCACCCGTCGAGGATCAATGCGGCGAAGGCCGAGATGGCGAACGCGGCGTCAATAGCCGGCCGCGGCGTCGGCGCGCCGGTCAGTGTTTTCAATCACGTGCTGCACCACCCCGCGATGCGCGATCCGCGCGGCTTCATCGTGCCATCCGACCAGCCTGACTTTCTGACGGCGACCAAGCTCGTCAACATTCTCATCAAGGGCGGTGTCGACGTGCACCGCGCGGCGAGCGCGTTCACGGTTGCAGGCAGGAACTACCCGGCGGGTTCATACGTGATGAAGACCGCGCAGGCATTTCGCGCGCATCTCGTCGACATGTTCGAGCCGCAGAATCATCCAGACGACATCCCATATCCCGGCGCACCGCCGCGAGCGCCGTACGACGTGACGGGCTACAACATCGCCTATTCGATGGGCATCACGTTCGATCGGATTCTCGACCGCTTCGACGGCCCGTTCGAAAAGCTTCCGGATCTCGTGAAGCCGCCCGCTGGCCGTGTCCCTGCGGCTGCGACGGGCGGCGGCTACGTCCTGAGTCACGCGACCAACGACTCGTTCTCGGTCGTGAACCGCCTGCTCAAGAGCAACGAGGCGGTGTACTCGTCCCGCGATGGCTTCTTCATTCCCTGGAGCGCGCCGGCGGCCGCGATCGTCAGCAGAGCTGCAGAGGAGAAGGGCCTCAATTTCGACCGGGCAGGCCCCGCCGGCGGGACGCGGCTCGGGCCGGTGCGAATCGGCCTGTGGGATCGTTACGGCGGCTCGATGCCCTCGGGATGGACACGATGGATCCTGGAGCAGTACGAATTTCCGTTCGAAGTCGTTTACGCGAAAACCCTCGATGCGGGGAATCTGAACAGCAGGTTCGACGTGCTCATCTTTGTCGATGACGCGATTCCGGCAAGGGATCCGAAGGCAGGCGAGAGCGGGTTTCAGACCCCGATCGACCCCGGGACGATTCCTGCGGAGTACCGTGACCGGCTGGGTGTGCTGACGGTGGCGAAGACGGTGCCGGCACTGAAGGAATTTCTCGAAGCCGGTGGAACCGTGCTCACGATCGGCAGCTCGACGGCGCTCGCCACGCATCTTCGCCTGCCCGTCAAGAATGCGCTGGTCGAAGTGGTCAACGGAGCCGAGCGCCTGCTGCCGAACGACAAGTTCTATGTGCCGGGCTCGATTCTCGAGGCGCGTTTCGATACCTCGCATCCGCTCGCGTTCGGCATGCCGGAGCGGGCGAACGTGTTTTTCGATCACAGTCAGGCGTTTCGGCTGCTGCCGGAGGCATCGAGCCTGGGCATCAGGCCGATCGCGTGGTTTGATTCGCCCACTCCGCTGAAAAGCGGCTGGGCGTGGGGGCAGCAGTATCTCGATCAGGCCGTCGCCATCGTCTCTGCGCCGGTCGGGAAAGGGCGCCTCGTGCTGTTCGGCCCCGAAATCGTGTGGCGCGCGCAGCCTCATGGCACCTTCAAGCTGCTCTTCAATGGCATCGTCTCCGGGAGGGAATTGCAATGAGAACGGTTGTGGGCGTCACGATGGGAATACTCGCGGCCACTGTCGCCATGGTCGCGCAAGCGCCCGGGGCCGTTGACTGGTCCGCTGTCGAAACCGAGAGCATGGAGCACTTCCAGGCCGTGCTCAGATTCGACACCAGCGATCCGCCCGGGAACGAGCGGCCCGCGGCCGAGTATCTCAAGCAGGTGCTCGAGCGCGAAGGGATCCCGACGAAGGTGTTCGAGCTCGAGCCGAACCGCCTGAACGTCGTCGCGCGCCTGAAGGGGACCGGGAAGAAGCGGCCGTTGTTGTTGATGGGGCACACCGATACCGTCAACGTCGACCCCGCGAAATGGACGTTCCCTCCATTCAGCGCGACGCGCAACGGCGGCTACGTATACGGGCGCGGCACGGTCGATGACAAAGACAACGTCACGGCGGCGCTGATGACGATGCTGTTGATCAAGCGTTCGGGCGTCGCGCTGGATCGCGACGTGATTTTTCTCGCGGAGGCCGGCGAAGAAGGCACGACGCGCGTCGGCATCCAGTTCATGGTGAACCAGCACTTCGCGGAGATCGACGCGGAATACTGCCTCGCGGAAGGCGGAAGCGTCCTCCGCAGCGGCGGACGCACTCGGTACGCATCGGTCGAGACCGCGGAGAAGATTCCGCACGGCATCCTGCTGACGGCGACCGGAACAGCCGGTCACGGCTCGGTGCCGCTCCAGACGAATTCCATCCTCAAGCTCGCGCAGGCCGTCACGACGATTTCGACGTGGAAGCCCCCGATTCAGCTCAACGACACGACGCGCACGTACTTTGAGCGGCTGGCCGCCATCTCGCCGCCGGCCGAGGCGGCGCGTTATCGCGCGGTGATTGGCAGCGATCCGAAGGCGGCCCAGGATGCGGTGGACTACTTCGCGAAGGCCGAGCCGAGGCTCGCGTCGAACGTGCGGAGCTCGATCTCGCCGAACATTATTCAGGGCGGCTACCGCATCAATGTCATTCCGTCCGAGGCGAAGGCGTCGCTCGACGTGCGGCTCATCTCGAGCCAGGATCCGGAGGCCTTCCTCACCGAAGTGCGGAAGGTCATCAACGATCCCGCGATCCGCGTCGAGTGGATCCCGCGCGACGTACGGCCCGCGACGCCGAGTGCGCGGCTCGACAGCGAGGTGTTCAAGGTGCTGGAGTCGGCGTTCGCGCGTCATTACGACACGGCAGTGCTGCCGACGATGAGCACCGGCGCGACCGATATGGCGTACCTGCGGGCGAAGGGCATCCAGTGCTACGGTGTCGGTCCGGCGCTGGACGAGGAAGACGGCCCGAAAGGGTTCGGCGCGCACAGCGATCAGGAGCGCATTCTCGAGAGCGAGCTGCACAAGTTCGTGCGGTTCCATTACGAAGTGGTGCGGGACCTGGCGCGCGCTAATTGAACAAGATCTTCTGTTTTATTTGTGCGGTCTTTACTGCGGCGTCACTGTTCGCGCAGACGCCATCCGTCCGCGAAGAGTCGAACGTCTACGGACGCCCTGGCTGGGTGCTCGAGAACGGCAGAATCCGCGTCGGTCTCCTGCGCGGCGGCGGTCACATCGCCGAGGTCCGGCTCATCTCCGACAATCCGCGGCTGTCGATCAATCCGTTGTTCATCCCTGCCTCTCGACCGGGCTCGGGACAGGCAGGCGACGGTTACATGGGGCACCTCGTCTGCTTTCCGCATTACGGGCCTGCGTCAGCCGAAGAGCGCGCGCAGGGTTTGCGCGGCCACGGCGAGGCGGGATCTGTCGAGTGGCAACAGACGCGGCCGTCGCAGATCGACGCACAGGGGATCACCTTCTTCTACGGCGCCGATCTGCCGAAGACGCAATACAAGATCGAGCGCGCGGTCACGCTGAAAGCGGGCGAGACGGCGGTGCACGTCGAAGAATGGATTGAGAATCTTGCGCCCTACGATCGGCCGTACAACCGCAATCAGCATGCGACGTTCGGCGCGCCGTTCGTCACGCCGGGCCGCAACATCCTCGACATGTCCGGGACTCGAGGCATCACGGATCCGATTCGAACGGCAGGAGGGAAGTGGGGGCAGGCGCAGCTGTTCCAGTGGCCGGCCGCGCCGCGTGCTGACGGCATCGAGTTGTCGCTCCGCGATTTTCACGCGATTCCCGGCGGGCAGGTGTATACGCCTGTGCTGACCGATCGCTCGAAGCCGCACAGTTGGTTCGCGCTCTACAACGCCGACTACCCGCTGCTGGTCGGCTACGTGTTTCCGACCGACGATCATCCGTGGATCATCGACTGGCAGAATCAGCCTCGCGCGGATGCCGCGGCAGGCACGGCGCGCGGCATCGAGTTCGGCACGTCTCCGTTCGACGAGGGGCTGCGCAAGAGCGTCGAGCGCGGTCAGTTGCTGGGCGTGCCCGCGTACAAGTTCATCGGCGCGCGGCAACGGCTCTCGACGACGTTCACGATCTTCCTGCAGGAGATTCCGCAAGGGTTCGCCGGTGTCCGCGGTGTGCGCCTTGTGGATGGAGAGGTCACGATCGAATAGTCACAAACGACATCGGGTACTTGCTGTGGCGGAAACTGTTGTCCCGGTCGTACACGATAGGAACCGTTGCGCCGACGGCAGGCAGGTCCTTCTTGCCGTGGTGGTATTTCCCCGTACGCGTCGCGCCGCTGAGCGTCGTCCACTCGTAGTGCACCATCCAGAACGTCCCCTTGTCCGTTCGTTTCTTTTCTATTTTCGTGACCGTGGCCATGGCCGGCCGCCCGTAGGCGAGCAGTTTCGACTGCCGTCTCACCAGCTGAATGAGCACGAGCGCCGTGATTCCGCACGCGATCGGCACGGCGGTGGCGGGCCAGCTCGGCTGCGCTCGAGGCGCGTACCCGTCGAGCCAGTTCGCCTCGGGTTCAGTCGCGAGATACCAGACCGCGATCGGAGATCCCACGGCATAGCGCTCGCGTTCGTCGCGCCGCAGCGTGGTTTCGCCCATGAGCTCCCGGCCGCGTGCGGTATACCGATACTGGGCCGTGATGCGGTGGTCGTCGCCGCCTCCGCGTTTCTGCAGACGGATGACGTCGCCCGCTGTGACGATCCGTTCTGATTCAAACAGGCCGAGGTGACGCTCGGCGATCTCCGCGCGCCGGCCAAGCACGATGCTCCCCCACATGCCGGCCGCGACGAGTACCACGGCCGTGACGAGCATGAGGCCCCCGTTCGCCGTGACGCCCACATGACGCGGCGTCGCCTTCAGCAGCGCCGCCGGCAGACCTGAGCTATCGAGCGCGCTTCTTCTTTGCATGGGCCGCCTCCTGATGCGCGCGATCCGATCCGGGCAGGCGTCCGGCGTCCTGCAGCGCGCAGCGGAGCAGATACTCGATCTGTCCGTTGACGCTGCGGAACTCGGACGACGCCCATCGCTGCAGGGCGTCGTAGATCTCCGGGTCGAGCCGAAGAGGAAATCCCTTTCGCTCGGACATGTTATTGATACAGCGTTCCCGTGTTTACCACAGGTTCCACGCCTTTTTCGCTGCACAGCACGACGAGGAGATTGCTCACCATCGCTGCCTTGCGCTCTTCGTCGAGCGCCACGACGTTCTTGCGGCTCAGTTCGCTGAGCGCCATCTCGACCATGCCGACGGCCCCTTCGACGATTAGCTGCCGCGCGGCGATGACCGCCGAGGCCTGCTGACGGCGCAGCATCGCCCCCGCGATTTCCGGCGCGTAGGCGAGGTGGCTGATGCGCGCCTCGATGACTTCGATGCCCGCTTTCGACAGCCGCTCCTGCACTTCGTGGCGCATCCGATCGGCGACTTCGCCGCCGGCCGACAGCCGCAGCGACACTTTGGTGTCCTCGTGCGAGTCGTACGGATACGATGTCGCGAGGTTCCGCACGGCGGCCTCGCTCTGCACGTGCACGAAATTCTCGTAGTCGTCGACGTTGAAGACCGCCTCGAAGGTCTCGACGATGCGCCAGACGACGACGGTGGCAATTTCGATGGGGTTGCCGTCGCGCTCGTTCACCTTCAGCTTCGCGCTCTCGAAGTTGCGCACGCGCAGCGACAGCTTGCGCCGCGTCGTCAACGGGTTGACCCACCAGAACCCGCTGCGCTTGATCGTGCCCTTGTAGACGCCGAACAGCGTGACCACCGAGGCTTCGTTCGGGTTCACGACAGTCAGGCCCGCGAAACAGGCGCCGGCGGCGCCCGCCAGCCAGAGCGCGATCCCTTTCATCCACAGCTCGTCGGCGCGGATGCCGGCCCAGATTCCCGCTCCGGCAACCGCCGCCAGCACCGCCACCATGAGCCAGCCCGAGACTGCCCGCAGTTCCTTCTCATTCGCCATCGCTTAATCTCCTCGACATCATAGTGATATCACTTTGATGTCGGTGTCAAGTAGGAGCTCGCGGAGGGGGATCTCAACACGGAGACACGGGCAGCCGTCGACGTGGTTGGCCGCTTTGCGGCCAACGCGCGAGAACGCAAGAGCAGAAATACAAGACGTGCAGCGATCAGGAGTGTCTTGTATTTCTACTCTTGCGTTCTCGCGAGCGCGCCTACGGCGCGCGTCGAGGGCTGCCACGGAGCCGACTGACGCTGTCCACGAAGAAAGACATTTCTCCGTGCGTGTCTCTGTGTCCCCGTGTCTTCTATGAAGCGGTACTCCACGTCAAGCGCGATCCGTCTACG
>CAYHHH010000171.1:0-3971 GCA_964356125.1 uncultured Bifidobacteriaceae bacterium
GCCGAGATGGACCTCGTGGTCGTGATCAGCGAGGGCATCCCGGTCGCCGACATGGCCTTCGTGAAGGACTTCATGAAGGGCTCGAAGTCGCGCCTGATCGGCCCCAACTGCCCCGGCATCATGTCGCCCGACACCGACAAGTCGGGCTGCAAGATCGGCATCATGCCGGCCTACATCCACCGCCCGGGCAAGGTCGGCATCGTCTCGCGCAGCGGCACGCTGACCTACGAGGCGGTGTTCCAGGTCACCAACAACGGCATGGGCCAGTCGACCTGCATCGGCATCGGCGGCGACCCGATCAAGGGCCTCGACTTCATCGACTGCCTCAAGCTGTTCCAGGACGACAAGGACACCGAAGGCATCATCATGATCGGTGAGATCGGCGGCACCGCCGAGGAAGAGGCCTGCGAGTTCATGGCCGGCTACGTCAAGAAGCCGGTGGTCGGCTTCATCGCCGGCGCGACGGCGCCTCCCGGCAAGCGCATGGGCCACGCCGGCGCCATCATCGCGGGCGGTAAGGGCACGGCCGCGGAGAAGATGGCGGCGCTCACCGCCGCGGGCGTCAAAGTTGTAAAGAGCCCGGCAGATATCGGAACCGCTGTAAAGAGCCTACTCTGAGCGGTTTGGCGCTATAATCTGAGGTTGGGCCCCGAACATTTACCGGGCCCCATTCCACATAACGCCATTCCAAGGATCAGGCATGTCATCGACCGACGTTGTTTCCCAGGAGAAGAGCACCCCGGCGCGCACCAAGGTCGTCAACGACTTCAGCATCCAGGTCGCGACCGTCAACGGGTCGGGCAGCCAGACCGCCAACCTCGTTCTCCTTCGCTCCATTCTTTTGATGGGTATCCCGGTGTCGGGCAAGAACATGTTCCCGTCGAACATCGCGGGGCTGCCCACGTGGTACACCATCCGCGCGAGCAAGCGCGGCTACATCGGGCGCAAAAAGGAAGTCGACTTCCTCGTGGCCATGAACCCGGAAACGGCCAAAGAGGATGTGATGACCCTCGACGCCGGCGCCGCGGTCGTCTACGACGAAACGCTGAAGCTGAACGCGCTGCGCACCGATCTCACGTTCTATCCGGTTCCATTCGACAAGCTCGTGGCCGCGGTCTGTCCCGACGCCAAGCTGCGCCGCCTGGTGCGCAACATGATTTACGACGGCGTGCTGGCCAAGCTGCTGGGCATCGACATGGCGTTGATGGAGCAGGCGCTCGGCAGGCAGCTCGGCAAGAAGGCGAAAGCCGTCACCCTGAACCTGGGCGCGCTGAAGGCCGGATGGGATTACGCGGAAGCGAATCTTCCCAAGCAGGATCCGTTTCACATGGAGCGGATGAACGAAACGGCCGGCAAGATTCTCATCGAGGGGAATGCCGCGGCCGCGATCGGCTGCATGATGGCCGGCGTCACGGTCGTGGCGTGGTATCCGATTACGCCATCCTCGTCGCTGTGCGAATCACTCATCGGCTACATGCGGAAATACCGCATGGACAAGGAAACAGGGAAGGCCACGTTCGCGATCGTCCAGGCCGAAGACGAGATCGCCTCGCTCGGCATGGTGATTGGCGCCGGGTGGGCTGGCGCGCGCGCCATGACGGCGACTTCAGGCCCCGGCATCTCGCTGATGTCGGAATTCGCCGGGCTGGCGTATTACGCCGAGACCCCCGCGGTCATCTTCGACGTGCAGCGCGTTGGGCCCTCGACAGGGCTGCCGACACGCACGGCGCAGGGCGACTTGCTGAGCACCGCGTTTCTCTCGCACGGTGATACGAAGCACATCCTCCTCCTCCCGAGCTCGGTCGAAGAGTGCTACGAGATGGCGATGAACGCCTTCGATCTCTCCGAGCGCTTCCAGACGCCCATCTTCGTGATGATGGACCTGGACCTCGGCATGAACAACTGGATGTCGAACGGCTTCGAGTATCCGACCAAGCCGATCGATCGCGGCAAGCTGCTGACGCCGGAGATCCTGAAGAAACTCGGCGATTGGGGCCGCTACAAGGACGTGGACGGCGACGGCATCCCGTACCGGACGATCCCGGGTGACGGCCTGCCCGCCTACTTCACGCGCGGCTCGGGCCACAACCCGAAGGCGCAGTACAGCGAGCGCCCGGACGACTACGTGGACAACGTCGACCGCCTCAGCCGCAAGTTCGAGACCGCGCGGACGTTCGTGCCCGCGCCGGCCGTCGAAACCAACGCAGACGCCAAGATCGGCATCGTCGGCTACGGCACGTCGCACTGGGCGATCGCCGAATGCCGCGATCAGCTGCGCGAAGAGACGAGCGTGAGCTCGTCGTACTTTCGCGTGCGCGCATATCCGTTCACCGACGATCTCGTGACATTCATCGACGCGCACGAGCGCATTTACGTTGTCGAGCAGAACCGCGACGCGCAGCTGGCCATGCTGATGAAGATGGAGCTGTCGCCCGAGCGCATCGCGAAGCTGCGCAGCGTGCTGCACTACAACGGATTGCCGATCGACGCGCGCAGCGTGTCGGATGACATCCTCGCGCAGGAAGGCTTCGAAGTGGCGAGGAAGGCGACGCCTGCCTCGGCGTCTTCAATGACAGGTGGCGAATAATGGCGACTCCAATTAAGGTCAATCGGATCGGGCTGGAACCACAGATCTACAAGGGGGGCAAGACGACGCTGTGCGCGGGATGCGGACATAACGCGATCTCCGAGCGCATCATCGACGCGTTTTACGAGATGGGCGTCGATCCCAGGCAGGTGGTCAAGCTGTCGGGCATCGGCTGCTCGAGCAAGAGCCCGGCGTACTTCCTCGGCGGCTCGCACGGATTCAACGCCGTCCACGGCCGCATGCCGTCGGTCGGCACCGGCGCGATGCTCGCGAACCAGAAGCTCATCGCGATTGGCATCAGCGGCGACGGCGACACGGGCGCGATCGGCATCGGCCAGTTCGTGCACCTGATGCGCCGCAACCTGCCGATCATCTACATCATCGAAGACAACGGCTGCTACGGGTTGACGAAAGGGCAGTTCTCGCCGACGGCCGACCTCGGTTCGAAGCTGAAGAGCGGCGTCGTCAACGATCTGCAGCCGATCGACACGTGCGCGCTGGCCATCCAGCTTGGCGCGACGTTCGTGGCGCGATCGTTTTCGGGCGACAAGAAGCAACTGCTCGCGCTGCTGAAGGCGGCGCTCAGCCATCGCGGCACGGTGATGATCGACGTCATCTCGCCGTGCGTCACGTTCAACGATCACGAAGGCTCGACGAAGAGCTACGCCTACGTGAAGGACCATGACGATCCGCTCACGGAAGTGAGCTTCGTGCCGTTCTTCGAGGATATTTCAGTGGATTACGATCCGGGGACGACACAGGAAGTCAAGATGCACGACGGGTCGCGCCTGCTGCTGAAGAAGCTGGAAGAGGCCTACGATCCGACGGACAAGCTCGCGGCCATGCGCGTGCTGCACGAGACCGCGCGCCGGGGGGAGTTTGCGACCGGCATCATCTACATCGAGCCCGACCGCGACGATTTCCTCCGCCAGCTGAACGTCGTCGACGAGCCCCTGGCCTCGCTGCCGCTCGAGCGGACGCGGCCGCCCAAGGCTGCATTGGATGAAATAATGGAGTCCCTGAGGTAATCAGAATTGGAAGATTGGTAGATTGGTAGATTGGCAGATTAAGCAATCCAACGCCCGGCATCCACGGATGTCCGGGCGTTGTTTGTGTGCTGATCAAGAGCCACGGTGCTGGTTTGAGGCCAATCGACCTTGACGCGTCGCATGTCATTAGCTAATTTGCGACCAGATCGAGCGTCTGCGCGGTCCACCGTCCTCTAATTCGCGCCTGAACCACTCGTCATGTTCGACTGAGGTCGCCCGGAGGGAACTGAACTCGGACGCTCTGTTCGCAGACGGACCCCCCGCTCGCCGCCTCGTCGAGGGGTTGAGGAGGGGGAACGTAATCTCCCAATCTACCAATCTGCCCATCTACCAAT
>CAYHHH010000171.1:4071-7377 GCA_964356125.1 uncultured Bifidobacteriaceae bacterium
ATCTACCAATCTGCCCATCTACCAATTCACCTAACCTTGCGTCTGATCCGCGTTCGCCCCGATGACGTCTTCGGCGATCGCGACGCGGTCTACCGGCTTGCCGTCGGCACCGAGCGGCTGGTCGGCGTTCTCGTTGCCCTGCTGGTTGTCCGTAGGGCGGTCACCTTCCACGGCACCCTTGCTTTCATCCTGGTCAGTCTGTTTCGGGAGCGCTGGCTGAACACTCATGGGAAACTCCTATATAATTTGGAGGTTCTATGGAACAAACATTCGCCATCATCAAGCCGGACGCCACATCGAAGCGGTACACGGGCAAAATCCTTCAACGAATCGAGGAGGCTGGGTTCACGATCCGTGCCATGAAGACGCTGCACCTCAGCCAGAAGCAGGCCGAGGGGTTTTACGCGGTGCATCGCGAGCGCCCCTTCTTCAAAGGGCTCACCGAGTTCATGGCGTCGGGGCCCATCGTGGCGCTCGTGCTCGAGGCGCCTGACGCCATCAGGAAGTGGCGCACGCTGATGGGCGCGACCGATCCTGCGAAGGCCGGCGCCGGCACCATCCGCAAGGAGTTCGCGAGCTCCATCGGCGAGAACGCCACGCACGGATCGGACGCGCCGGATACGGCGGCCTTCGAGATCGGCTATTTTTTCGCCGGGATGGAATTGGCCGATTAGATTCCAGATTTTCGATTCGAGATTCCGTTATGGGAAAGTTCCTGGTCATCGGTGGAGCGGCGCTGGTCATCCTGGGCCTGGCAGTGATAGCGGGGTTCCCGCTATTCCGGCTCCCGGGAGACTTCACGGTGCGGCGGGGCCCCGTCACCTTTTACTTTCCACTGGCCTCGTGCATTCTGTTGAGCATATTGTTCACGCTCCTGATGTTGCTCTTCCGCCGCTGACCGAGCGAAGCGGCGCGGGGCAGGCGGGGTCCCCGCAAGCGGAGCGAGGATGCCGGGGGGCAGGGGCCCCGGATCAAAGATGACTATCAAATCCGATCGCTGGATCAAGCGGATGGCTCGCGAGCACAAGATGATCGAGCCGTTCGTCGAAAGCCAGGTGCGCGGAAGCGCCATTTCCTACGGCGTCTCCTCCTACGGCTATGACATCAGGGTGGCCGACGAGTTCAAGATCTTCACGAACATCAACAACACCGTGATCGATCCGAAGAATTTCGATCCGCGGTCGTTCGTCGACGTGAAGACCGACGTCTGCATCGTGCCGCCGAACTCGTTTGCGCTCGCGCGCACGATCGAGTATTTCCGGATTCCGCGCGACGTGCTCACGATCTGCCTGGGCAAGTCCACCTACGCCCGCTGCGGGATCATCGTCAACGTCACCCCGTTCGAGCCCGAGTGGGAGGGGACCGTCACCCTGGAAATCTCGAATACGACCCCGCTGCCGGCGAAAATCTACGCCAACGAGGGGATCGCGCAAGTCCTGTTCTTCCAAAGTGATGAGCCCTGCGAGATGTCGTACAAGGACAAGAAGGGGAAATACCAGGCGCAGACCGGCGTGACGCTCCCCAAAATTTGACGTACTCACGACATTTATATAAATTTGGCGCAATTTAATCCGATCAACCCAGGGGTTTTGGTTTTGTTACGCCGTACATGGACAAACTAGTCGAGCGAGAGCCGGGCGCTCGCAAACCGCTGAGCACGGCGCCCGCCATCGCTGTTCAGTTCTTTCTTATCCCGTTGCTTGTCGTCGGCGCCACGGTGCTGGTGTACATCGGTTTTCGCAGCCTGCTGCGCGAGGATCGATCGGCCGAGGAGTACCTCGCCGACATCCGCTCGGGCGGCACCAACCGGCAGTGGCCCGCCGCGTACGAATTGTCGCGGCTCATGTCGGATCCGGAGTTCGTCAAGAAAGGTGAAGCGGCGCTCGCGCCGGAGCTGACCAAGGCATTTGCCGCGTCGAGCGACGACGACCCCAGGGTGAGACAGTATCTCGCGCTGGCGCTGGGGCGGCTGACGCCGCCAATTCCCGCCGACGCGCGGCGGCTGCTCATCGAAGCGCTCAACGACAAGGAGAGCCAGACGCGCATCAGCGCAATCTGGGCGCTCGGTTCGACCGGCGATGCCACGGTCGTGCCGGACATCGAGCGCATGTGTGCCTCAGGCGACGCCGGCGTTCGGAAGATGGCGGTCTACGTGCTGGGGTCGATGCCGATCGATGCGGGCAACGAGACGCTGGTGAAGGCGCTCGAGGATGCGGAGCCCGACGTGCAGTGGAACGCGGCCATCGCGCTCGCGCGCCACGGCCGGCACGACGGAGTGCCCGTACTGCGCCGCATGCTCGATCGCGCGTACGTCGAGCGTATCGTGACGCGCCAGCCGCAGGCGCGCGGCGAGGTCGATCCGGTTGGCGAAGTGATGATCAGCGGGCTGCGCGCGATCGCCGCGCTGAAGGCCGCTGATGTGTCGGAGCAGGTGAAAGCGCTGAGCACCGACGACCAGAACGTCAAAGTGCGGCAAGCGGCAATCGAAGCGCTGAAAAACTTTTAACGGTTAACGGTAGACGGTAAACGGTTAACGAATAATGGCTGACGAGACAAAACCACCTGCGCCAGGCGCACCTGTCGCACCTAAGCCACCTGTGGCACCAGTTGCACCCAGGCCGGCCGCGCCGGCTCCAGACCTCGCCGGCAGGACGACCACTGCCGCCGCGACCGCGGCGAAGGTGAGCTCGCGGGATCCCGACGACAGCTCGCCGCTCGTCAACCGGCGCATCTGGCTGGGCATGGCGTGGGGCGCGTTTTCCGCGGCGTCGGCCGCGGCGCTGGCGGCGACCGGCCGCTTTATGTTTCCGAACGTGCTGAACGAGCCGCCTCAGCAGTTCAAGGTGGGCTTTCCGGCCGACTTCGGCCCGGGCGTCGACGAGCGCTATAAAGAGTCCAACGGCGTGTGGATCGTCCGCACGAGCGACGACATCGTGCATCGCGCGGGCGGCTTCTACGTGCTGAACACAACGTGCACGCACCTCGGGTGCACGCCGAACTTCCTCGCCGCCGAATCGAAGTTCAAGTGCCCGTGCCACGGCAGCGGCTTCAGGCCGACCGGTATCAACTTCGAAGGCCCGGCGCCGCGGCCGCTCGAGCGCAATCGCATCGTGCTGGCCGAAGACGGCCAGATCCTGATCGACAAGAGCCGCAAGTTCCAGTTCGAGCTGGGGCAGTGGATCGACCCGGATGCATTTCTGCGGATCTGAGAGATGGCGGTAGTGCTCAACTTAAGTTGAGCCCTACGATTTAAGGCGGTAGTGCTCAACTTAAGTTGAGCCCTACGATTTAGGTTGAGCCCTACGA
>CAYHHH010000172.1:0-7324 GCA_964356125.1 uncultured Bifidobacteriaceae bacterium
AGATCGGCTTCTGTTCGCGTCGCGCCTTCTCGAAGGCCTCGTCGCCCCACGGATACCAGTCGACCGGATTGTTCGCGTGCTGCAGCAGATACGGGCTGCGTTCAGCGCTTAGTCTGTTTGCCATGCGCCTTCATCATACTGGGCGCGTTCAGACGCGCGTAGGCCGCCGACACCTCCGCGCCATAGAGGAAGATGACCGCGGAGAGGTAGATCCACACGAGGAACAGCGCGACGGCCGCCACCTGCCCCAGCACGGTGAAACGGGACAGGTCGCCGATGTACCAGGAGAAGGCGTCAAACGCGAACCGCCACAACAAGCCGGCAATCACCGCCCCCCACCAGACGTCCCGCAACCGCACCTTGGTATTGGGCACGTAGTAGTACATCAGGCCGATGACGACCATGAACATCGGCGTCGGCGCATTGCTGAGCGCCATGCCTCGCAGGTGGTCAAGGCCCGGCACGCTGTTGATCACGCTGCCAAACCAGCTGGCCTGCGCGAACTTGACCGACGACACCAGTAACAGCGCAAGGACCAGCAACACAGCGGCTACCGTCAGCATCGTCAGCGCGATCAGCTTGTGCTTCCAGAAGCTCGGCCGCTTCTCCACTCCCCACGCGTGGTTGATCGCCGAGGTAATGGCGCCGAAGATGCCCATCGATCCCCACAGGGCGAGGACGAACCCCGCCACGCCCACCTGGAGGCGCAGGCGGCTCAGTTCGTGGATTTGGGTGAACAGAAAGTCGAGCTTCCCGGGCACCGCACGCGCAACGAGTTGGAGCAGCGTGGCGTCTCGATCGCCGACGGTCACCAGCCCCAGCACCGCCAGCACCAGCAGCAGAAACGGGAACATCGACAACAAGGAGTAGTAGGCAATCGATGACGCGAAGGTCAGATTGTCGCTGCGATAGAACTCGCCGAGGCCAAGTCGAGCCGCCGTGCCGCCCAGCCGAACGCTCCGGCCGAAGCGGCGGATGAATCGGGTGAAGCGACCGGGAGCCGGCGCAGTGGGCACGATGCCATCTTATAATCTGATCTCATGCCGAATCCGCAGAAGCCGGTGCCCTTCGACACGCTCAAGGCTCGGCCGTTCGACCCGATGGCCGCGAAGCCGGCCCAGCCCATTCGATCGACCCAGCCGGCCCCCGCCAGCTGTGAGACGAAGGAAGCCTGCGACCGCTGCGGCGGCGAGGTCTATCGCATGCACGCCGTGTGGCGGTGCGTGCAGTGCGGATTCAAGAGCGACTGCTGTGGGTGGTAACCGATGAACGTCATTCAGAGCCACATCAACACGGCGTCCCCGGAGTTCAAGCAAAACGATGCGGCGATGCGCGCCCTGGTGGCCGACTTGCGCAGTCGCACGGCGGCCGTCCAGGACGGCGGCGGGCCGAAGTACATGGAGCGCCATACGGCGCAGGGCAAACTGCCCGTCCGCGAGCGCATCGCGAAACTGATCGATCCAGGCACGCCCTTTCTCGAGTTCTCTGCCCTCGCCGCGTCCGGCTTCTACGATGACGAGGCGCCGTCGGCGGGTGTGATCACCGGCATCGGCCGCGTGCATGGGCGCGAAGTGATGATCGTCGCCAACGACGCCACGGTCAAAGGCGGCAGCTACCTCCCGCTCACGGTGAAAAAGCACGTGCGCGCGCAGGAGATCGCGCTGCAGAATCACCTGACCTGCGTCTACCTCGTCGACTCGGGCGGCGCCTTCCTGCCGCTGCAGGACGACGTGTTCCCTGACCGCGAACACTTCGGCCGCATCTTCTTCAATCAGGCGAAGATGTCCGCCGCGCGGATTCCGCAGATCGCGGTCGTGATGGGCTCGTGCACCGCCGGCGGCGCCTACGTGCCCGCCATGTCGGACGAAACCATCATCGTCAAAGGCACCGGCACGATCTTTCTTGGCGGGCCGCCGCTCGTGAAAGCGGCGACGGGCGAGGAAGTCACCGCCGAAGACCTGGGCGGCGCCGACGTGCACACCCGGCTCTCCGGTGTGGCCGACTACATGGCCGATGACGACGAACACGCGCTGGAACTCGCGCGCATGATCGTGTCCACGTTGCCGAACAAGAAACAGTTGCCCGGCAGCATGCTCGTGTCGGAAGCGCCGAAGTTCGATCCGGAAGAGATCTACGGCGTCGTGAATCTGGATCCGCGGCATCCGTACGACGTGCGCGAAGTGCTCGCGCGGATGGTGGACGGCTCGCGGCTCGATGAGTTCAAGCAGCGCTACGCGACGACGCTCGTGACCGGCTTCGCGCACATCCACGGCATGCTCGTCGGCATCATCGCCAACAACGGCGTGTTGTTCTCCGAGTCGGCGCTCAAGGCCACGCACTTCATCGAGCTCTGCAACCTGCGCGGCGTGCCGCTCATCTTTCTGCAGAACATCACCGGCTTCATGGTCGGCAAGCAGTACGAGCGCGGCGGCATCGCGAAGGACGGCGCAAAGATGGTGCACGCCGTGGCCACGTCGGTCGTGCCGAAGTTTACGGTCGTCATCGGCGGTTCGTTCGGCGCCGGCAACTACGGCATGTGCGGCCGCGCGTACGATCCGCGTCTCCTGTGGATGTGGCCCAACGCGCGCATCTCCGTGATGGGCGGTCCGCAAGCCGCTTCCGTGCTGACTACCGTGAAGAAAGATCAACTCGCGCGCGCGGGCCAGACGCTCTCGCCCGAGGACGAGGCCGCGATTCGGCAGCCGATTCTCGACAAATACGAACGCGAAGGTTCGCCGTACTACGCCACCGCCCGGCTCTGGGATGACGGCGTGCTCGATCCTGCGCAGACGCGTGATGCGCTCGCGCTCGGTCTCTCCGCCGCCTACAACGCCCCGATCCCGGATGCGAAGTTCGGCATCTTCCGAATGTAACGATGTCCACAATCACGATCCAGCACGGCCCCGTCACCACCGTCACCCTGAACCGCCCGGACGTGCGCAACGCGTTCAACGAGGACCTGATCGCCGAATTGACGGCGTGGGCGAAGAGCGTGGTCCCCGGTGACACACGCGTCGCGATCCTGCAGGGCGCGGGCAAAGCCTTCTGCGCCGGCGCCGACGTCAACTGGATGTCGAAGATGGTCGGCTACTCGCGCGACGAGAACCTCGAGGATGCGGAACGTGCCGCGGCGATGTTCAACGCGCTCGACCGTTTGCCGGTGCCGCTCATCGGCCGCATCCATGGCGCGGCCCTCGGCGGCGGCTCCGGCCTCGCGGCCGTCTGCGACGTCGTGGTCGCGGCTGACGATGCGGTGTTCGGCTTTACGGAGGTTGTGCTTGGCATCCTGCCCGCCATGATCTCGCCGTATGTGTTGCGTAAGATCGGCCTCACCGCCGCGCGCGAGTTGTGCCTGAACGGTGCGCGGTTCGATGCCGCGCGCGCACAGGCCATCGGCCTCGCCACCAACGTCGTGCCGATTGCGGGCCTCGATGCCGAGGTTGAGCGGCATGTGCAGCTGTTTATGAAGGCCGCGCCGGGTGCCGTGGCGCGCGCGAAAGCGCTGCTGCGGCAGGTGCACGGGCGACTGCCGGAAGATGTCATCGGGCTAACCACAGCGGCGATCGCCGACCAGCGCGTCTCGGCTGAAGGCCAGGAGGGCCTGCGGGCGTTTCTCGAGAAGCGCCTCGCGGCCTGGCTCACCGATTCCACGGAGCGAAAGGCGTAGCGATGCGCCGCGTGCTCATTGCCAACCGCGGCGAGATCGCCGTGCGCATCATCCGCGGCTGTCGCGAACGGGGCATCGAGACCGTTGCGATCTACTCGGATCCCGATCGCGAGGCACCACATGTGCTGGCGGCCGATCGCGCCGTGCATGTGGGACCAGCGGCGGCGAGCGCGAGCTATCTCAATGTGCCGGCGATTCTGGCGGCCGCCAAGGCTTCCGGCGCGGATGCGATCCATCCCGGCTACGGATTCCTATCGGAGAACGCGGCGTTCGCTGAGGCCTGCGCCACCGCGGGACTCACGTTCATCGGTCCGCCCGCAAGTGTCATCTCCCGCATGGGTTCCAAGACGGCCGCGCGCGCGGCCGCCGTTGCCGCCGGCGTGCCTGTGGTCCCCGGCGTCGTGCCCGCCGATCAGTCGCCGGCCGCCATCGCCGAGGCCGTTCGCACGGTCGGCTTCCCCGCGCTGATCAAGGCCGCGGCCGGTGGCGGCGGCAAGGGCATGCGCATCGTCCGCACGACCGACGAGGTCGCTGACGCGGTCGAGTCGGCGAGCCGTGAAGCGACGCGATCGTTCGCCGACGGCGCCGTGTACGTGGAGCGCCTCATCGATCGGCCGCGGCATATCGAAGTCCAGATCCTCGGCGATCAGCACGGCAACGTCGTGCACCTGTTCGAGCGCGACTGCTCGCTGCAACGACGGCATCAGAAAGTCGTCGAAGAGACACCAGCGCCGGCGCTCGCTTCGTCGGTGCGTGCGGCGATCACCGCCGCGGCCGTCGCAGCGGCGCGCGCGGTCGGCTACGTCAACGCCGGCACGGTGGAGTTCATCCTCGAAGGCCACGGCGAGGACGCGCGCTTCTACTTTCTGGAAATGAACACGCGCCTGCAGGTCGAGCATCCAGTGACGGAACTCGTGACCGGGCGCGACCTCGTGCACGCGCAATTGCGCGTCGCGGACGGCGAGCCGCTGTGGTTCACGCAGGCGGATGTCACGCAGCGTGGCCACGCCATCGAATGCCGCGTCTACGCTGAGGACGCGTCGCGCGGGCTGCTGCCGCAGAGCGGACGACTGCTGCGCTACGCCGAACCGTCCGGCCCCGGTGTTCGCGTCGACAGCGGCGTGCGCGAAGGGCAGGTCATCGGCGTGGACTACGACCCGATGCTCGCGAAACTGATCGTCTACGCGGAGTCGCGCGAGGCCGCGCTCGACCGCATGACGCAGGCGCTGAAGTCGTTCGTCATTCTCGGCGTGCGGCACAACATCGCATTCCTGCTCACGCTGCTTGCGCTGCCGGAGGCGGCGATGCGCGATTCGTCGGCGTATCTCGTGGACACCGGGTTGATCGAACAGCGGCTCGCCGAGTTGTCGGCGCCGCCCGACGAGATGTTGCAGGCCGCCGCAGCCGCAGTCGCCAAGTCTGTGCAGGCCTCGCAGGGTGGGCGCGGGGCCGTCACCGGCGGCACCAGCACTCCGGCGCACGATCCCTGGGAGACCATCACGTGGTAACGCCGCGCGAATGGCAGATCACCGCGCTCGCGAACGGACGCTATCGCGTCGACGACGGCGAACGTGCGTTCATCGCTGATGCGGTGCGCGACGGCGGCACGTCCTGGATTTGGCTCGACGGCCACCTCTTCGAGGTCGCTCCGGCCTCGACGAGCCGCGCCCGCGTGCCGCACGATGACGATGCCCTGATGCCGCAAATGTCTGCGAAAGTGATTCGCGTGATCGTCACCGAGGGACAGACGGTCGCGCTTGGGGACACGCTCGTGGTGCTCGAAGCGATGAAGATGGAAATGCCCATTCGCGCTCCGCGAGCCGGCGTGATCAAGACGGTGCGCTGCGCCGAAGGTGACCTCGTGCAGCCCGGCACGCCAGTGGTGGAGATGTAGCGGCCGCATGCAGATCTCCATCGTCGAAGTGGGGCCGCGCGACGGCCTCCAGAACGAAGCCGCGCTCGTTCCGGCCGCAGAGAAGATTGCGTTCATCGAGCGACTGGTGGCGGCCGGGCAGACGCGCATCGAGGTGTCGGCGTTCGTCAGCCCGAAGTGGATTCCGCAGGTAGCCGATGCCGATGCGGTGTTTGCCGGACTGACGCCACGTCCGGGAGTTCGATACTCGGCGCTCGTGCCGAACGCGAAGGGCCTCGATCGCGCGATCGCCGCCGGTGTCACGGAGATCGCGATCTTCGCGGCGGCGTCAGAGACGTTCAGCCGCAAGAACATCAATCAGAGCATCGACGACTCGCTCAACACCTACGCCGAGGTGATCCGCGAGGCGTCCCTCGCGAAGATGCGTGTGCGCGGATACCTGTCGACGTGTTTCGGGTGTCCATACGAGGGCGCGGTGCCGGTCGAGCGCGTGGCGGTGTTGACGACGCGGCTGCTCGATCTCGGCGTGTACGAGGTGGCCATCAGCGACACGATCGGCGTGGCGCATCCGGGGCAGGTGCGCGCCATGCTGCCGCTGCTGACGGCGCGGATTCCGGCGCCGCAGATCGCGCTGCATTTTCACGACACGCGCGGCACGGCGCTCGCGAACGTGCTCGCGGCGCTCGATTTCGGCATCACGACGTTTGACAGCTCTGCCGGCGGACTCGGCGGTTGTCCGTATGCGCCGGGCGCGTCCGGGAATCTCGCGACGGAAGACCTCGTCTACATGCTCCACGGGCTCGGGCGGTCGACCGGGATTGACCTCGACCGCCTCGTCGAGGCGTCGCTCGGGCTCGAACCCTCGCTCAGCCATCGGCTGCCGTCGCGGTATGTGAACGCGGTCAGATCCCGGCGCCGAATCTCATCATGAACGACATCACGCCCTGGCTCGATGCACTGCACGCTCGCCATGTGGCCCCGTACCGTCCGCAGGAATTCACGCGCGCGCTTCGCGCGCTGTCGGCGCGTTACGTCGAGCGACGTGACGAGCTGGCGGAGCGCTCGCCCCTCGACTCGGCGGGCAAGCGTGCGGCGTTTGCCGCGTTCTACGCGCCGCTGCACTATCTGACGGTGCGCGAAATCGTGGGGTCCCTCCCCGAGAAGGCGCGCGAGGTCACGCACATCACGGACCTTGGCTGCGGGACGGGCGTCGGCGCCGCGGCATGGCAGGCAGGGCGGGACATGCCGGGCGCGCAGGTGCCCCCACGCGTGCCGGCGCAGATCCTCGGCGTGGACATGAGTCAGTGGGCGCTCGAGGAGGCCAAGTGGAATTGGCGGGCGCTCGGGCTTGGCGGCAAAGCGAAACGCGGTGATTTGATGTCGGAGATTGCGCCAGCGATGCCGACCCGCCCGACGTCATCGGCGCGACCGGCAATGATCCTCGCCTGGTCAGTGAATGAGTTGCCGCGCGACGCGCAGACGCGGCTGCTGCCCCTGCTGCTCGACTATGCCCGTGGACAGGGCCAGATCCTGATCATTGAACCGCTCGCTCGGGGCGCTGCGCCGTGGTGGAGTCGCTGGGCCGCCGAATTCGCACCGCTCGGCGCACGCGTCGACGAATGGAAGTTTCGCGTCGACCTCCCGCCGATGCTCAAGGAGTTGTCCGCTCGCGCCGGCTTCAATCGCGAGTACCTCGGCGCGCGATCGATTTACGCGGGGGGCAAGGCCTAGGGGGTCAGAGCCCTTTTCCACAGGAACTAACAGTTTGGGGACAGTGGTCCTCC
>CAYHHH010000173.1:0-7323 GCA_964356125.1 uncultured Bifidobacteriaceae bacterium
GTACGTAGGGCGGGTCTTGCACTAAAGACCCGGCATAATACCTTAACCATGAGCAGCCGACGTTCGTTTCTATCGACCAGCCTGAAAGCCGCCGGAGGATTCGCATTCGCACCAGCCTTGGTTCGCCAAGCCGCGGCCCGCCCGGACATTCCATACGGAACCTCCAGCGGCGACGTGACGCGCGATCGCGCCATCATCTGGAGCCGCACCGATCGCCCGGCGCGCATGCTGGTCGAATGGTCGACGACCGAATCGTTCCAGAACGTGCGGCGCGTGCGGGGTCCGCAGACCACCGAGGCGGCGGGCTACACGGCGCGGGTGGATCTCGCGGACATCCCGCCCGGGCAGCGGATCTTCTATCGCATCCAGTTCGAAGATCTCACCGACTCGCGCAATCTCAGCATTCCCGCCGCGGGAACGTTTCTGTCTGCACCGCGGGAACCGCGCGATGTCACGTTCGCCTGGTCGGCCGATACCGTCGGACAGGGCTGGGGCATCAACACGGCGTGGGGCGGGCTGCGCATGTACGAAACGATGCGGCTCGCACGACCCGATTTCTTCATCCACACCGGCGACACGATTTACGCCGATTCGCCGGTGCCGCCGGAAATCCGTCTGCCCGATGGGACGATGTGGAGAAACGTCGTCACGGATGCGAAGTCGAAGGTCGCTGAAACGCTCGACGAGTTCCGCGGCAATTACACGTACAACCTGCTCGACGACAACGTGCGGCGCTTCAACAGGGAGGTTCCGCAGTTATGGCTCTGGGACGACCACGAGGTCAAGAACAACTGGTATCCGGGCATGAGCCTCGACGCCGACGACCGCTACACACTGAAAGACTCGCGAGTCCTCGCGGCGAACGGGCGCCAGGCATTTCTCGAGTACGCGCCGATGCGTCTCGCGCCGGGCGACGTCCCGCCGATTTACCGATCGTGTTCCTACGGTCCGCTGCTCGACGTGTTCGCCATCGACCTGCGGACCTACCGCGCCCCGAACTCGCCCGGCCGTCAGGCCGTTCCGGGACCCGACACGGTGCATGCGGGCCCGCAGCAGCTCGCATGGCTGAAGCAGGCGCTGCGCGCGTCAACCGCCACGTGGAAAGTGATCGCGAGTGATTTGCCGATCGGCCTTGTCGTGCGCGACGGCGCAACGGCGTACGAAGCGATTGCCAACGCGGACGCCGGCCCTCCGCTCGGCCGCGAGCTCGAGATCGCCGACCTTCTGCGCTTCATGCAGCAGGAACGGATTCGCAACGTGATCTGGGTGACAGGCGACGTGCACTACGCGGCCGCGCACCATTACGATCCGCAGCGCGCGCGCTTCAAGGAGTTCAATCCGTTCTGGGAATTCGTGGCCGGACCGCTGCACGCGGGCACCTTCGGCCCGAACGATCTCGACTCCACGTTCGGTCCCGAGGTGCGATTCTCGAGCGTGAAACCCGGCGCACCAGCGAACCGGCCGCCGAGCGACGGTCAGCAGTTCTTCGGCTTGACGAGGATTGCGGCGCGGACGAGGGTGATGACGGTTGAGTTGAGGAACCTGGCAGGCGAAACGATCTATACGGTGGATCTCGATCCGAACTAACAAACACAAGACCAGAAGATCAAAAGGATTTCTTCTGATCTTCTGATCTTCTGTTTCGCTCTACTGTTTCGCTCTACTTGATGAAAAGCATTTCCCGGTAGGTCGCCAGCGGCCACTGCCCATGGGGCACGATGCATTCGAGCTCATCGGCGGCATCGCGCAGCGCGTTCATCGCCGGGATCACGGCGTCGCGGTAGTGCCTGGCGTGCTTCTCGGCCGACCCGCCCTGGTGGCCCAGCGCCTTCTCGAGCTTGTCGGCGTTCCCTTTCAGCTTGTCGGTGAGCCTGGTCATTCTGTCGAGAAGCTTCTTGCCCTCGACAGACTTGCTGCCGGCCTGCTTCACCGCCGCGACGCTCTGCGCCACCTGCTTCTGATACTCCAGGGCGGCCGGCAGGATGTACCGGTTCGCCATCAGCACCATCAGCTGTCCCTCGACATTGATGGTCTTGTTGTAGGTCTCGACCATGATGTCGTAGCGCGCGTGCAGCTCGCGCTCGTTCAGCACCTTGTACTTCTCGAAGATCCCGACGACCTCCTTCGTAATCAGCTGCGGAAGCGCATCGACGGTGTTCTTCAGGTTCAACAGCCCGCGCTTGCCGGCCTCCTTCTGCCATTCGTCGGAGTAGTTGTTTCCGTTGAAGACGATCCGCTTGTTCTCCTTGATCACTTTCGGCAACAGCTCGGCCGCCGCCTTCTCGATCGACTTGCCCCCCTTGGTCGCCTTCTCGAGCTCTGTCGCCAGGTAGTCGAGTGACTCCGCCACCGCGACGTTGAGGGCGATGTTCGGGTACGCGATGCTCTGGTTCGACGACACCGCGCGGAACTCGAACTTGTTGCCGGTGAAGGCGAACGGGCTCGTGCGGTTGCGATCGCCCGCATCGCGCGGCAGCTTCGGCAGCACCATGACGCCCGTGTCGAGCTCGCCGCCGTGCTTGGTCGACTTCGCTCCGCCCTTTTCGATCTGCTCGAAGATGTCGGTGAGCATCTCGCCGAGGAACACGGAGATGATCGCCGGCGGCGCTTCGTTCGCACCGAGGCGATGGTCGTTGCCGGCGCTCGCGATGCTCGCGCGCAGCAGCCCCTGCCACTTGTTGACGGCGCGGAGGACCGCCGTGCAGAACACGAGGAACTGCACGTTGTCGTGCGGATTCTTCCCCGGGGTCAGCAGGTTGTGCCCCTCGCTGTCGCTCATCGACCAGTTCAGGTGCTTGCCCGATCCGTTGACGCCGGCGAACGGCTTCTCGTGCAGCAGGCACGCGAGGCCGAACTTCGGCGCCGTGCGGCGCATCGTCTCCATCGTCATCATCTGATGATCGGTGGCGAGGTTCGCGTTCTCGAAGATCGGCGCGATTTCGTACTGGCTCGGCGCCACTTCGTTGTGCCGCGTCTTCACGGGCACGCCGATCTTGTAGAGCTCGGTCTCGATGTCCGACATGAACGCCATGGCGCGATCGGCAATCGCGCCGAAGTACTGATCCTCGAGCTCCTGCCCCTTCGGGGGCCTCGCGCCGAAGAGCGTGCGGCCGGCGTTGATGAGGTCTGGGCGCGAGAGATAGAAGTTCAGGTCGATGAGGAAGTATTCCTGCTCGGGTCCGCACGTCGCGATGACGCGGTCGGCCTTCGAGCCGAACAGCTTCAGCACGCGCACCGCCTGCTTCGACAGCGATTCCATCGAGCGCAGCAGCGGCGTCTTCTTGTCGAGCGCCTCACCCGTCCAGCTGACGAATGCGGTCGGAATGACGAGCGTCGTCGCGCCGCCGCTCTTCAGCAGCCAGGGCGGGCTGGTCGGATCCCACGCGGTGTAGCCGCGCGCCTCGAACGTGGACCGCATGCCGCCTGACGGGAAGCTCGACGCGTCCGGCTCACCCTTGACGAGCTCCTTGCCGGAAAACTCGTAGACCGCCCTGCCGTCGGTGACCGGCGCCAGAAACGAGTCGTGCTTCTCCGCCGTGATTCCGGTGAGCGGCTGGAACCAGTGCGTGTAATGGGTGGCGCCGTGCTCGCTGGCCCAGTCCTTCAGCGCGCCCGCGACGGCGTCGGCGATGGACGGATCGAGCGCCTCGCCCTTGCTGACGGTGCGGCGCAACGCCTCGTACACGTTCTTCGGCAGGCGCTTCTGTTGCTGGGCGTCGTCGAACACAAGGCTGCCAAACTCGCCTTTGTTGCCCGTGCCGCCTGGATTTTCCCTGTTGGCGGACCAGTCGCGAATCGCGCTGATCGCATCACCCAATACCGCTGAGCCCATGTGCCGTCGTCCTTTCTACTTTTTACTTTCTACTTTTTACTTTTCCGGCGTGGCCGTGCATTTTACGACACGATTCCAGGATTGGTGATATCAAGATCAGCGCCAAAGCCACACGGCGGAGCCGGAAGCGCCATTTTCGACGATTTTATTACCAAATATAGCCAAATGTGCAGGCCATTCGCGCGCTGAGCGCGGCGGAAAAATCCGACGATCCAGTAGGCTCACACGGGAATAAGCCACACAAATGTCTGAAATCCGATAACAAGAGATTAGAAGGTCAGAAGAAGAATCTTCCGGCCTTCTGCTTCTTCCGATCTTCTGTTCCATGTACCCGACAAAGTTGTTGGACCGTGCAGATTCGGCCACAACCTTGTCACTCGCGGTTGCGATCGCGCTCGCGGTACAAGACCTTGGCGGCCTGATGGATCTTCTTCCACCGCTTCTTCTCCTCAGCGGCCGCCGACTTGTCGCGCTTGCGCTCTTCGAAGGCGATTTCGCGGCCGAGATGGCGGAAGTGATCGAGTCGCTCCGCGCTCAGCTCGCCCCGCTCGACGGCCGCGAGCACCGCGCAGCCGGGCTCGGTCTCGTGGGCGCAGTCGCTGAACCGGCACCCGCGCGCGAGCTCGGCGATGTCTTCGAAGGTTTCGGTGACCGCCGCCTCCTCCACCCACGGCTGCAGCTCGCGCATCCCGGGCGTGTCGATGAGCAGCGCCCCACCGGGCAGCTCCACCAGGTGCCGGGCGGTCGTCGTGTGACGGCCCCGGCCGTCGACCGCGCTGATCTCGGCGGTCTTCAGCAGCTCGTGGCCGAGCAGCCGGTTGACGAGCGTGGACTTGCCGACGCCTGAGGATCCGATCAGCGCGACGGTCTGAGCGGGCGACAGGTACGGGTCCAGGGCGCTCAACCCATCCCCATGCCTGGCGCTGATCGCCAGCACGTCGACGAACGGCAGCCGCGTGCGCACGTCGGCCGCCTGCGCTTCGGGATCCGCGCTGAGATCTGTCTTGTTGAGCACGACGACGGGCACGGCGCCGGCGTCGCGCACGACTGTGAGATACCGCTCGAGACGGCGAGGATTCAGATCGTCAGCGAGCGCGGTGACGAGAAAGATCGTGTCGACGTTGGCCGCCACCACCTGCTCTTCGACGGCGCGGCCGGCGGCCTTTCTCGAGATCGTGCTGAGGCGATGGAGCCGGCGTGTGATGATGGCGCGCCCCGCCTTCGCGCTTCGGTGCTCATCGCTTCGGCGAGGCAAGTCCGCCGAGGTGGCAACGCAGACCCAATCGCCAACCGCTGGAAAATCCGCGGTCGCGTGTGCGTCGTGCCGGAATTTGCCGCTGACCTCAGCCCATCCATCGACATCGCCGGCGATGCGATAGGCGCCGCGCTGCTCTTCGACGATGCGCGCAACCAGCGGCGGCGGAGCATCGCCCGCAATCTGCTCCTGAAAAAAGTCGTTCCACCCAAGCTGCTCGCGCGTGCGCACTATCAGGCCCTACGCACCCAACGCACCCGCCTTCGCGGCTGCGCCGCTTCGGCGGGGCAGGCCTACCGCACCCAGCACGTCGTCCGCATGCCCATCGACCTTCACGTTATCCCAGCGTTTTGCGACTTTTCCGTCGCTATCGTCGAGAATGCTGACACCGAACACCGCCGCTTTCGACTTCTTGAACTTCGGCAGGTTGTCGCGAAAGTCGCACGTCTCTTTGGTGCAGCCCGGCGTGTCGTCCTTCGGATAGAAATAGAGAACGACCGGCCGTCCGGCGTAATCAGAGAGGCGGTGCGTCTTTCCGTTCTGGTCGTTCAGGGTGAATGCGGGCGCTTTCTTTCCCGGTTCGATCAATACCATGGCAGTGGATCGTAGGGCGGTTTGTGAAAAAATGGAATCCTTTCACGTGGAGGTGTGGGGTGAAACGAATCTTGAACCTGATGGTGGTCGTCGCATTGGGCGCGGCTGCAGAGGCGCGCGGGCAGACTGTGGTCTTCGAGAACGTCAACGTGATTCCGATGGACCGGGAGCGCGTCATCGAAAGGCAGACCGTCGTCGTGCGCGACGGCCGCATCACGCAGATCGGCCCCGCGGCCGGCGCGACAGCGCCCGCCGGCGCGACGCGCGTGGATGGAACCGGCAAGTATCTGATGCCCGGCCTCGCAGAAATGCACGGGCATCTGACGGCCAGCTACCTGCCGGACGCGGCGAAAGCGGACATCCTGTATTTGTATGTCGCCAACGGCGTGACGACCGTCCGCGCGATGCTCGGAAATCCGGAAGCGATTACAACCCGCGATGCGATTGCGGCCGGTGCGCTGCTCGGCCCGACACTCTATGTGGCGGGCCCCGCGCTCAACGGCAAAGTGGCGCCGACGCCGGAAGACGGTGCCCGGCTGGTGCGCGAGCAGAAGCAGGCCGGCTACGACCTGCTGAAAATCCTCGGCGGGATGCCGCCCGCCGTCTACGACAGCATCCTCCGCACCGCGCACTCGCTGAAAATCGACGTCGCCGGACACGTGCCGGGCGAAGTGGGCGTGCGTGGAGCACTCGACGCTCGGCAACGCAGCATCGATCACCTCGATCAGTACATCGCATCGCTGAAGCTCACGCGCGACACGCCGCGCGAGGAAGAAGATCGACGCATCACCGAGCTCGCGCAGCTGACGGCGAAGTCGGGCGTGTGGAACGTGCCGACGATGTATCTCTGGGATCTGTTCCACAACGCGGAAAGAGGCGAAGCGCTGCGCGCGAGGCTGACCGAAACCCGCTATCTGCCGCGGACGATGATCGACGAGTGGACGAAGAGCAAGAACGGCCGGCTGCAGCCGCCGAACGACACTCCGGCCGGCGTCGGGGGGTTCGGCCAGACCGGCCTGCGCGTGATGGAGCTGCGCCGAAAAATCTTCAGGGCGCTCAAAGCGGCGAACGCGCCGATCGCGCTCGGCACCGATTCGCCGCAGATGTTCAGCGTGCCGGGATTTTCGACGCACCGGGAGCTGAAGCTGATGGTCGACGAGCTTGGATATACGCCGTATGCGGCGCTGGAGTCGGGCACATTGAAAGTGGCGCAGTACTTCGGCACCACGAATGACACGGGAACCGTTGCGGTGGGCAAACGCGCCGACCTGATACTGCTGAACGCGAATCCCCTGACCAACATCGCCAATACCGAGGAGCGTGCCGGCACGCTGGTGAACGGCCGATGGATCGCAGAAGCCGAGATTCAGAAGGCGCTCGACGCCATCGCCGCCAGGGCGGCGGCGATGTAGCCATGGCCGCCTGCTGTCCCGAACAGCACAGAACGCCAATCGGCAAACCCGCTATAGTCCATGCATGCCTCCAGAGCCATTCGTCGACGATGGGTTCCCCGAACGCTGGGCCGCGTGGCAGGCTCGGGGCGCGGCACAAGACCGGGCGACCCGCCGCAAGCTCTTCGTTGTCGCCGCCATCCTCGTGCTATCGGTGGCGATTCTCGGCAGCGTGTGGAATTTCTGATGCC
>CAYHHH010000174.1:0-3584 GCA_964356125.1 uncultured Bifidobacteriaceae bacterium
CCCTTCACCTCGGTGTTGCCGAGCTTGGTCTTGGTCTGCCCCTCGAACTGCGGCCGCGGAATCTTCACGCTGATGACCGCGGTCAGCCCTTCACGGATGTCGTCGCCGCTGAGGCTCTCCTTCAAATCCTTCGCGAGGTTGTTCTTGCCCGCGTAGAAATTAATCGTGCGCGTCAGCGCGGAGCGGAAACCGGACAGGTGCGTCCCGCCTTCGTGCGTGTTGATGTTGTTCGCGAAGGTGTAGATCGCTTCCGAGTAGCCGTCGTTCCACTGCAGGGCAATCTCCGCGTCGATCCCCTCGCGGTCCCCCTTCATGTAGATGGGCTTCTCGTTGACGGCGCTCTTGTTCTTGTTCAGATGCTTGACGAACGAGATGATGCCGCCGTCGTACTGGAACTTATGGCTCTTCGTCTCGCGCTCGTCGTCGAGCGTGATGAGAACGCCGGCGTTCAGGAACGCGAGCTCGCGAAGACGCTGCGCGAGCGTGTCGAAGCTGAACTCGACGGTCTCGAAAATGTCCTTGTCGGGCGAGAAGGTGATCTTGGTGCCGCGCTTCTTGGTCGTGCCGGTGATGTAGAGATCGGCCTGCGGCTTTCCGCGCGCGTACTTCTGCTTGAACACCTGCCCGTTGCGCCAGATCTCAAGGTCGAGCTCCTGCGAGAGCGCGTTGACCACCGAGACGCCGACGCCGTGGAGACCGCCGGACACCTTGTAGCTGTCGTTGTCGAACTTGCCGCCGGCATGCAGCATCGTGAGCACCACCTCAGCGGCCGATTTTCCGCTCGTGTGCTGATCGGTCGGAATGCCCCGGCCGTTGTCGATGACGGTGACGGACCCGTCGATGTGGATCGTGACGTTGATCTGGTCGCAGAAGCCCGCGAGCGCCTCGTCTATGGAGTTGTCGACAACTTCGTAGACGAGATGGTGCAAGCCCGACGGCCCGGTCGAACCGATGTACATCGCGGGACGCTTGCGCACCGCCTCGAGGCCTTCGAGAACTTTTATTTTGTCGGCGCCGTAATCCTGGTTGATCTGGTCGGTCGCCGCTTGTTCCAGCTCTACGCTCTGATTGGTATCTGACATTCTTGGGTTCAGACTCTCATCGGCATGATTACGTACGTGTAGTCATACCCTTCGGTGCCGATCGGCTTCATGACGGCCTGGCTGACTTCGTCCTTCAGCTCCAGCGCAACCTGGTCGGTATCGACCGCGCCGAGAAACTCCATCACATACTGCGCGTTGAAGCAGATCTGCATGCTGGCGTCGGAGTAGTCGACGGGAAGGGTTTCCTTCGCCTCGCCGAACTCCGGGCTGCTCGACGTCACTTCGACCTTGCCCTTGTCGAGCTGGAACTTCACCGATCGTGAACGCTCGTTCGAGAGCAGCGCGACGCGCTTGACGGCGTTGGTCAGCCGCTCGCGCTCGAATTCGATGCGCTTGTTGTTGCCTTTCGGAATCACGCGCTCGAAGGCCGGAAACTGCCCGTCGATCATCCGCGAAATCAGCATGCGGCCGCCGACCTCAAAGAACAGGTGGTTCTCCCCGCGCTCGTACCGAATGTCGCCGTCCCCTTCGGTGAGCAGTTTGCCCAACTCCCACAAGGTCTTTCGCGGCAGGATGGCGCGCACTTCTTCGCCTTCCTTCGACGGCTTGCCGCCTTTGCGATCCACCGTCACGAGCGCCAGGCGATGGCCGTCGGTCGCGACGAGGCTCATCTGGCTGCCGCCGAGAATGAACAGCGCGCCGTTTAAAAAAAATCGCGTGTCTTCGCCGGTGATCGCAAACTGCGTTTTGGCGACCATCTCTTTCACGGCCGCGCGCGGCAGCATCGCGCTCGTCGTGCCGCTCGCTTCGGGCACGGCAGGAAAATCTTCGCGCGGCAGCGTCTGCATGCGCGAGTCGAAGCGATCCGCCGCCACGCGCACACCGTTCTTGTCTTCGGTGATGCGCACGTCGGTCTCGGGAAGCGCCTTGACGATTTCGTATAATTTTTTCGCCGGCAGCGTCAGCGTTCCCGCTTTCTCGACGGTCGCATCGCAGCGGCTGCGAAGCGCGACTTCGAGATCGGTGGCCAGCATGCGAATCTCACTGCCCTTCGCCTCCATCAGCACGTTCGCCAGAATCGGAATTGTATTTTTCCGTTCGACGATGCCCTGGAAAAGTTGCAGTTCTCGCAGTAGGTCGTTTTTCTTAACGACTAG
Organism: uncultured Bifidobacteriaceae bacterium; assembly: GCA_964356125.1. GTDB lineage: Bacteria > Acidobacteriota > Vicinamibacteria > Vicinamibacterales > JAMQPK01 > JAMQPK01. Next base: position 2,201 of record CAYHHH010000174.1, read on the forward strand.
TTCCATAGCTGACTGAACCTCAATTTTGGGCGGCTCTGGCCCGGCGATCTCTTGTAATGAAGGAGGAAAAGAGAGATAAAGAATTATACAAGAAAAAGGTGCTGTTGAGAAATCAATTTACGGCCGGAAGTGCTTGTCCTACAGTTACTTAAACTGTGAATTTTCCTGTGGATAAACGGAGGTACCAACCCCTGTCGGAAGGGTAGGCTTTCGCCCTAAAATTTTTAGTTAAACATCTATATGGATGCCCGCCTGTGGTGAGATGTGGAAATCGCTATTTCTCACCGTAAACTCTCGATAAAGCTGTTGATAAGTGTGTTGAACTGCCCGTCTGCCTTACGTAGTGCCTCGACCTTACGGATCGAGTGAATAACCGTCGAGTGATGCTTTCCGCCGAAGCTGCGGCCAATCTCCGGCAGCGACGCGTGCGTCAGGTTTTTGCATAAATACATCGCCACCTGGCGCGGCATGGCGATCGACTTCGAGTTGTTTCGCGACTTCAAATCCGCCAGCTTCAGTTGATAGTATTCGGAGACGAACTTCTGGATGTGGTCGATCGTGATGGCTTTCTCTTCGTGATCCTTGACGTTGCGCAGCACTTCCTGCGCGAGATCGACCGAGAGATCCCGCCCAGTCAACGAGGCATACGCAATCAGCCTGATGAGCGAGCCCTCCAGCTCGCGGATGTTCGACTTGATGCGGCCGGCGATGTAAATAGCCACCGAATCGGGCAGCGGAACAACTTCGGCTTCGGCTTTTTTCTTCAGAATCGCGACCTTCGTTTCGAGGTCCGGAGACTGAATGTCGGCGATCAACCCCCATTCAAACCGCGACCGCAGCCGTTCTTCGAGCTGCTCGATTTCGTGCGGGGGACAATCGCTGCTCAACACGATCTGCTTCTGCGAGTCGTACAGGGCGTTGAACGTATGGAAAAACTCGTTCTGCGTGCCCTCTTTTCCCGCCAGAAACTGCACGTCGTCGACCAGCAACACGTCGACGCTGCGATAGCGCTCGCGGAAATCGATCAGCCGGTCGTAGCGAACCGCGTTAATCATTTCGTTCATGAACCGCTCGGATGAGATGTAGGTGAGCACTAAATTGCGATCGTGCAGCAGCACGTAGTGGCCGATCGCGTGCATCAAGTGGGTCTTCCCCAACCCCACCCCGCCGTAGATGAACAGCGGGTTATACGATCGCGACGGCGCTTCCGCCACCGCTCGACACGCCGCGTGCGCGAACTGATTCGACGATCCGACGATGAACGTGTCGAAGGTGTAGCGCGGGTTGAGACCTGCCGACGAAGTGGGCATCACGGGTGGGAGCGGCTCGTCGCCGCTGAGACCGGTCGGTTCCGGGTTCCGGGTTCCGGGTTCCGGAGTTCTGG
>CAYHHH010000174.1:3684-7292 GCA_964356125.1 uncultured Bifidobacteriaceae bacterium
TGTTTCGTAATCCAGTCCTTGAAGAGCGCGTTCGGCACGCGCACGGTGACGGTCGCTCCATCGTCAGCCACGAACGACGTGGGCTTGAACCACGTATAGAAACTGTGACGGTTCACCTTGGCTTGCACGCGCGACAGGATTTCTTCCCAGATATTGCTGGCAATCATTGGCGATTTTTGAGCTTTCGCCCCTACCGCCAGACGGCGGACTGCGTACAGATTTTTGGAGGAACGCCGAAAATGGCTTCAAATCGTGCTCGGCAGACTTTCGCCTTCAAAAAGTGTCCATAAAATGGGCTATTTTTGACGTGCGTACGCCGAAGGACACCATTTTCCACAGGTTTTTGCACAGGTGTGGAAAACTTTAGGAGGAGACCAAATTCCATACGCATCACTTGAGTCGTTCGTCCCCTTGAGAGAGAAGGGCGAATGTAGCATACGCGCGCGTTCGTTGACAGGCTGGTGCAACGCCCATTAGGATTGTAGGTTCGCGCGTTGCAGAATTTTTCAATTTCCTGAGGATTTTCGATGAGTGTTACGTATCAACCCAACCGCCGCCGCCGCCGCCGCACCCATGGATTTCTGGTTCGGATGGCGACCAAGAACGGGCGCACGGTGTTGAAGCGCCGTCGTGCAAAGGGCCGCAAGCGGCTGGCTGTCACGTCATCGCGGTGAAACTGCGCCGCCGGGCGGAGTTCACCAGAGTCTATGACCATGGCACCCGGTATCGGGGCCGGCTCATGACCTGCTTCGCCCTGCCAAACGAGGTCGGCTCGCCCCGCCTCGGCATCGCGGCCAGCCAGAAAATCGGGAACGCGGTCGTCCGTAACAGGGCGAAACGGCTTGTTCGCGAGCTGTTTAGAGGCCGCAAACCATTAACAGGTATAGACATCGTCGTTATTCCTCGCCGGGAGATGGTCGATGCGCCCTGGCGGAACATTGAAGCCGACTACCGTGCCGCACTCGAGCGCTTCGAAAAAGGGGACGGGAATCTTTTTTCCTCTGCAAAACCTCGTGTCCGCTGAAAAAAGATTCCCGTCCCCTTTTTCTGCCCGCGTCGCACTCGCGGCTATTCGAGGCTATCAACTCCTTATTCGACCGCTGCTTACAGGCTCGTGTCGGTATCTGCCGACCTGTTCCGAGTATGCGGCCGAAGCGATTGTCACCCACGGCGCACTCAAGGGCGGATGGCTCGCCCTCAAGCGCGTGCTTCGCTGCCACCCATTCGGTGGCGCGGGTCTGGATCCGGTCCCTTAGCTGATGGAACGCCGCCTTCTCCTCGCCATCGTGCTCACGTTCATCGTGCTGACGGCCTATCAGTGGATGGTCCCGATGTCGCAGCCGGTGCAGGGCCCTCAAACTGTCGAGCCCGGCGCGACGCCCCCCCCCGCTGCGACGGCTCCGCCCGCGCAACCGGCGACAGGCAGCGCGGCGGGAAGCACTGAGGCGCCGCCGCCAGTCGTTACGCCTGCTGCACCGCCGGCAGTCATCGAGACCGTGCGAGCCGACACCGCCGAGCGGACGATCACCGTCGACAACGGTGTCGTGCGCGCCGTGTTTTCAAACCGGGGCGCCACGATCAGCGCGTGGGAACTCCTGAACTACATGGGGGCGGACGGCAAGCCGGTCGATCTCGTCCCTCACGACATTCCCGCAGATCAACCGAAGCCCTTGTCGCTGAGGCTCGATGACGCAGCGAAAAGCGCACGCCTGAGCAGCGCGTTGTTTGCGGTTGTCGGCAGTGACACGGCACCTTCAAGCCTGGACGCCACAAGCGCCCCCGTGACGCTCACATTCGAATACCAGGACGCCGCTGGTCTGCATGCCCGCAAGCAGTTGCGCATCGAGCCGAATTCCTACGTCGTGACGATCACGACGCACGTGACAGACGGCGGGAAGCCGGTGAATCCCTTCATCCAGTGGGGCCCCGGTCTCGGCGATGTGGTCGCGACGGGCGGCGGCGGCATGTTCATCGCGCAGCGAAAGAGCGAAGCGATCTATTCGATCGACGACGACGTCGAGCGCGTTCAGGCCGCCGATCTGCTCACGACCCCACGGCACCAGGGGACGTACGAGTTTGCGGGCGTCGATACGCACTACTTCGTTTCGGTCGCGGTGAAGCCTGGCCTTGCGGAGCTCGAGTATCACCCGCTGCCGGTGAAAACGGCCGACCCTGCCTTGTCGCGCGACTACGTCGGCTACGACATCCGCGTCCGGCCGTCGCCGGATGGCGCGACGACGACGCGATTCTTTGTCGGACCGAAGCATTTCGGCACGCTGCGACAGACCGATGCGGCCCTGCGGACCGATGCCGATCTGGTGCGCGCCGTCTGGTTCGGGATGTTCGCGTTTCTGAGTGTGCCCCTGCTGTCGGCGCTCAACTGGGTGCACGGGTTCATCGGCAACTACGGCTGGTCGATCATCGCGCTGACGTTCATCATCAACGCGGCGATGTTTCCGCTGCGGCACAAGAGCAACGTGTCGATGAGGAAGATGCAGGCGATTCAGCCGCAGGTGAAGGCGATCCAGGATCGCTACAAGGGTCTGAAGGCGACCGATCCCGCGCGGCAGAAGATGAACACCGAGATGATGGAGCTGTATCGCGAGAAGGGGGTCAATCCCGCGAGCGGCTGCATTCCGATGCTGCTCACCTTCCCCGTGCTGCTCGCGTTTTACAGCCTGCTGTCCGAGTCGATCGAGCTGCGCAACGCGCCGTTCATCTGGTGGATTCACGACCTCGCGGCGCCCGATCCGTACTACGTGACGCCCATCCTGATGGGCGCATCGCAGATGGTGCAGCAGAAGATGATGCCGATGACGGGCGCGGATCCGGTGCAGGCGAAGATGATGATGTTCATGCCGATCCTGTTCACCTTCATGTTCATCACGTCGCCGGCCGGGCTGGCGCTGTACTGGTTTGCGAGCAACGTCCTCGTGATCGGGCAGCAGGTGCTGACCAACAGGATGATTGGGGCGGCGGAGCCGGTGAGGAAAGTAGAAAGTAGAAAGTAGAAAGTGGAAAGTGGAAAGTGGTAGGGCGCGACTTTAGTCGCGCCGTGTCGGAGCACACCATGACTGCACAAGAGCAGGTTGTCGAGTTCGTGACGAGGGTCGTGAAAGAGATGGGCCTCGCGCTCGAGGCGCAGGTCGAGACGACCGGCGACGGCACACGCATCAATTTGTCCGGCGAGGGCGCCGAGGCATTGCTCGCGCGACGCGGCGAGGGGCTGCAGGCGCTTCAGCAGATTGTCGACAGCGCATTCCGGAAAGCCCTGGGCGACGAGCGGCTGCTCATCGACTGCATGGACTTTCGCCGCGGCAAAGACAACGAGCTGCGGAAGATGGCGACGTTCCTCGCGGAGAAAGCCAGGAACTCCGGCACCGAGCAGAGCATCGGGCCGCTGAATGCCTACGAGCGCCGCCTCGTGCATCTGGCCGTCGCCGAAGTGCCCGGCGTCACCTCCGAAAGCATCGGCGACGCGGCTGTGAAGACCGTTACGATCACCGCAACGAAATAGCTCGTAGCCGGTAGCCTGTAGCCGGTAGCCCCAGGCTACAAGCCACGCGCTACAAGCTACCGGCTACGAGCTACGAGCTACCAGCTAGCTA
>CAYHHH010000175.1:0-7247 GCA_964356125.1 uncultured Bifidobacteriaceae bacterium
TTCGGCGCGGAAATGACGTAGGTTACCATCGCATGGCCTAAATGCCAGCAGCCCTCCTCGTTCGCCGATTCGTATACGTGCTTGCGTGTCTCTTGCCCGTCTGGGCCGTCATCGCCTATTTCACCGGTGGCGTCGGGTGGATGCTGGGACCCATTCGCCTCTCGTCGCGCCAGCCGCTGCGCCCCTTCCTCATCGGGCTCGCCATCGCCGGGGTGTATGTCTGGAAATACTCGCGCGTCGAGCGCGACGCCGACGGCCGGTGGCTGCATCGATGGGCCGTTCGCGTGGCCCCGTTCACGGTGCCGCTGGCCGCGATGCTGGCGCTGTATGTCGGTATCCATTACGGCAGCTTTGCCGCCGCGGGCTCCGACTCGTACGGATACGTGAGCCAGGCCCGGCTCTGGCTCAGCGGCATCCCGCGCGTGCAGCAACCCTGGGTGCTGGACTTTCCGTGGGAGCACCGCGAGTGGATATTCTCGCCGCTCGGCTACCGCCCGTTCTCACCTGATGGAACGATCGTGCCGACCTATCCGGCGGGCCTGCCGATGATCATGGCCGCGTTCCTCGGCGTGTTCGGCGCCAACGGGCCTTTCTACGTCGTGCCCGTGCTGGCGGCGCTCACCGTGTGGTTCACCTACATGCTCGGCAGGGAAGCGACCGGCAGCCGGACGGTGGCGTCGCTCGCCGCCGCGCTGCTCGTGGCCTCACCGGCGTTTCTGACGCATGTGATGGTCCCGATGTCCGACGTACCAGCGGCCGCAGGATGGACGCTGGTGGCGGTGCTCGCACTGAAGCAGAAGCCGCTCGCCGCAGGTGTCGTATCGGGTCTGACGTTGATGATCCGTCCCAACCTGATTCTGCTGACGTTGGTGCCGGCGTTCGCGTGGCGGGGAGCGAGAGAGCCGCTCATCCGATTCGCGACGGGCCTCGTGCCGGGACTCGTGGCCATCATGATCGTCAATATGCTGCTCTACGGCGGGCCGCTGACCACGGGATACGCGTCGCTGCTCGAGCTGTATGCGTTCGGCGCGCTGCCGCTCAACCTGCGTAACTACGTCGTCTGGCTGCTGCAGACGCAGACGCCGCTCATCCTTCTTGCACTCGTGTCGTTCTTCGCCCCCAACGCGCTCCGGGAAGATGCCCGGTCGATTTCGCCGCGCGCGTGTCTCGCGGCGATCGTCGGGCTGACCTTCGTGTCGTACGTGTTTTATGCGACGTTCGATCACTGGTTCTACCTGCGATTCCTGCTGCCGGCCTATCCCGCTCTGCTCGTGCTGCTGATGGCGGCGCTGCGATGGCTCGCATGGAAGATTCCAGCCGAGGCGCGCGTGCCGGCGGTCGCGCTCATCTGCGCGGCGATCGTTCCGTTCGGCGTGAATGCGGCCAGGCACGAAGGGGTCTTCAACGTGGCGGCCTCCGAAGGACGCCACATCCGCGCCGCCCAGGAAATCGCGTCGCGCACGCCGCCTGATGCGATCGTGATGGCCGTGCAGCACAGCGGCAGCGTGCGATATTATGCCGACCGCATCACGCTGCGGTACGACTGGCTGCAGGACGCCGCGCTCGACACCGCGCTGCGCGACCTGACAGCGAAAGGCCGCCGCGTCTACCTCGTCGTCGACGACTGGGAAGAGAAGGAGTTCCGCGCGCGCTTCTCACCGTCCAATCGTGCGGCACAGCTCGGCGAGCCGATCGCGCGCGTGCCCAGCAGCCCGGAAGTGCGCATTTTCGAGTTGCAATGAAAAAAAGCGCGCTCGTCTTTCTCGTCTATTGCGCCATCACGATTGCGCTCACCTATCCGCTGATCAGGCAGATGGGATCGGTGCTGCCGAACGACGCGGGAGACCCTGCGCTGAACACCTGGATTCTGTGGTGGAACACGCAGACGGTCCCGTTCTCCGCAGCATGGTGGAACGCTCCGGTGTTCTATCCCGCGCCGGGCGTGCTGAGTTTTTCAGAACACCTGCTGGGCCTCACGCTCATCTCCACTCCCCTGTATTGGCTGGGCGTCGGACCGCTGACCGCCTACAACATCGTCTTCCTGCTGACGTTTCCCTTGAGCGCGTTCGGCGCATACCTGCTTGGATATGAGCTGACGAAGCGCCACGATGCCGCCTTCATCGCGGGATTATTGTTCGGCTTCGCGCCCTATCGCATCGCGCACCTGCCACAGCTTCAGTTGCTCGCGTCGTTTCCGATGCCGTTCGCGCTGCTCGGCCTGCACCGCTACCTTGGCGACCCGCGGCCGAAGTGGCTCGCGCTGTTTGCGGCCGGTTGGCTCCTGCAGGGGCTGTGCAACGGATACTACCTGCTGTTCTTCAGCGTGTTCGCCGGTCTGTGGATGCTGTGGTTTGCGAGCCCGTGGTCGCGGCCGCGGCAATTCCTGGCCATCAGCCTTGCGTGGGTACTCTCCGCCATCCCGATACTGCCGCTGCTGCTGCGCTACCGCGCGATCCACGCGTCGTTCGGTTTTGCGCGCGACTCCGGAACGATTCAGGCGTTCAGCGCCGATGTGGCGGCTGTGTTGTACGCGACACACCATCTTGCGCTGTGGGGATGGCTTCACGTCTTCAGGCGCCCGGAAGGCGAGCTCTTTCCCGGCCTCACGATTGCCGTGCTCGTGCTCGCCGGCGTCCTGTTCGTGCGCGATCGCAGTCAGGCGCCCGTACGAAAGTGGACGTTCGCGCGGCGAGTTCTGCTGGTGGCCACGATCACGGCTGCGGCCATCACAGCCAGCGCGATGCTCATGGGGCCGTGGCGGCTGGCTCCGTTCGGGGTGCAACTGGTGTCGGTGTCGACGCCGCTCAAGCCACTGACGGTCTCGCTCGTGCTCGCGCTCGCGCTCGCGTTGACGAGCCCTACGCTGCGCGGCGCGTACAGCGCGCACTCGGTGCTCGGCTTCTATGCCGTCTCGGGCTTCGTGATGTGGCTCTTCAGCCTCGGTCCCGCGCCGACGCTGAGGGGACAGGAGCTGATCTATCGCGCACCGTATGCGCTGCTGATGAGTCTGCCGGGGTTCAGCGCGCTGCGCGTGCCGGCGCGATTCTGGATGATGGTGACGCTCTGCCTCGCGGTCGTCGGCGCCGTGATCTTTGCCAGGCTGACCGAGAAGCTCGGGCGTATGAGGATCGCCGCCGCGGCGATCGTGGCGCTCGGCGTCCTCGCCGATACCTGGATGACAGCCATGCCGCTCGCCGCCACGCCGAAGCCGTTCGAGGTGATGAGCTGCGCGACGGAGGCGAACGGACCCATGGTCGAGTTTCCGCTCGGTCCGATTTACTCCGACGTCGCGGCGATGTACCGGCAGATGACCCATCGCCGTCCACTGATCAACGGCTACAGCGGATATTTCCCACCGCATTACACGGCACTGCAACGAGGGCTGTCGCTGCGCGATCCGGATATCCTGACGCAACTCGCGGTGCTCGGCGTGACGACCGCCGTGGTCGATCGTAACGAGGATTCGGGAGGGAAGTGGGACGAGTACCTGCGGTCGAGTCCCGTCGTGACGCATCTCTGCACCATCGGGCAGCAGTCGCTGTATCGCCTGGCCGTGCCGCCGGCGGCAGCCGTGGCCCTGAGCGCAGGCACACCGCTGCGGGCCGCGGTCGTACGAGCGAACGTGAACGCGGACAAGGTGCTCCTCATGGTTGATGGCGACGTGACGACGAGGTGGGAGTCGGGGCCACAGGGTATTGGGATGAGAGTGGACGTCGATCTCGGGTCGGTCCAGACGGTGCAGGGCGTCGATCTCACGCTCGGACGATTCGTGGAGGACTTTCCACGCGGGATGGCGATAGACGTGTCAGAGGACGGAGAGCAGTTTCGCGAGGTGTGGCGGGGCACGAGCGCCGGCCGCGCGGTAATCGCCTCGTCTGACATCAGCGGCACCGTGCCGATGCGCTATCGTTTCGAGCAGGCGCGTGCGCGCGTGGTGCGCATGCGGCTGACGGCAGACGACGACATGTACTTCTGGTCGATTGCCGAGATGAAGATCGTCGGACCCTGATCCATCGTGCGCGCGAAACTCACGTCCATCGTCGAATCCATTCTGCTGGCGGCGACGCTGCTCGGCGCCGCGTTGTCGGCGTGGGCCGCCGCAACCAGCGGCGTCCGCTTTTCGCTTTTCGGCATCGACGTCAGAGTGACCGACCCCTACAGGCCGCTCATCGTGGCCGCTGTGGCATTCGCTGTCCGGATTCTTGTCGGCGGCCGCGGCAGCCTGCGCGCGGATGCGACTCGCCTGATGCGCGAGGCCACGCCGCGCGCGATCGCGCTCGCGCTCATGTCGATCGTCATGGTCGTGGGAGTGATGAAAGGGTCGGGCGTTGCGGGCGGCGCGGATTCCTACGGGTACATCAGCCAGGCCGACCTGTGGCTGCAAGGTGAGGGGCTGGTGATTGCGCAGCCCGATGCCGCGCGCGTGCCGTGGCCGGACGGCCAATGGTCGCTCGCGCCACTCGGCTATCGGGCGTCGCCATCGCGCGAGGGGATCGTTCCGATGTATGCAGTCGGCTTTCCATTGCTGCTGGCGTTGTTCAAGTTGGTCGGCGGCCAGTGCGCGATCGGTTGGGCCGTCCCTGTTTTCGCAGGCATCGTGATCATCGTGACGTTTGCGATCGGAAAGAAGACCGTATCGGACGAGGTCGGCCTGGCCGCGGCGTGGCTGATGGCGACGAGCCCTGTCTTTCTTTATATGTTGATGTCGCCGATGAGCGACATACCCGCCGCGGCATTCTGGGGACTCGCGGCGTACGGGTGCCTGACGGGAGGTCGTGCAGGAGCGCTGCTCGGCGGGGTGGCCGCGGCGATCGCCGTGCTCATTCGGCCGAACCTGGTCCACGTCGGCATCCTGATGGCGTTGTGGATGGCGGTCGCCGATTTCCGCGTCACGACTGGCGCGAGCCGTCTCGCGCGAGCCGCGTTGTTTACGGTTCCCGTGGCCGTGGCGAGCGTGGCCGTGGCGTTTCTGAATCAGTACCTCTACGGGGCCGTCACGAATTCCGGCTACGGCAGCCTCGGTGTTCTCTTCGCGCCAACATATTTCGTGCGCAACGCGAGCAATTACGGCCGGTGGCTCGTCGAGACGCAAACGCCGCTCGCCGCGTGTGGATTGCTCGCGATACTTCTGCCGGTGTCCCGTTGGCTGAAACCCGGCGCCGAGATTCGAGGACGAGGGCTGTTGGCCGTCATGTCGGTCGCGGTGATCGTGACGTACCTCTTCTATTTCAACTTCGATGCGTGGTGGTATCTCCGGTTCCTGCTTCCGATGTGGGTCGCAGTGTCTATCGGCACGGCCTACCTCGTGACGGGACGATCCGGTCGGTCGTTCGGTGCGATCGGGAAGGTGGTTCTGGTCGCCCTGGGCGTCTATGGCATGTGGTACGCGCAAAGGGAAGGGACGCTCGACCTCGGGCGGAATGAACAACGCTACGTCAACATCGCCCAGCTCGTGCGCGATACGACGGAGCCGAACAGCGTGATCATCACGCTCCAGCATTCCGGGAGTGTCCGGTACTACGGAGAGCGGACGACCCTGCGGTACGAAGTGTTGAGCGACCGGTGGCTCGACCGTACGATCGCGTGGTTGCACGAGAACGGATTCAAGCCGTACATCCTGTTGGATACGCCCGAACACGAGCCGTTCAGACAGAAGTTCGGCCGCAGGAACGTCGCCGGGAATCTCGACATGGCGATCGTGCTCGAGTACCGCGATCGCTACAACACGTCGACATTCCTGTACGATCCGCTGCAGCCGTCGAAGCTGTCGAGCGTGCCCGTGCTGGTGGCCGCGCCGCAAGACGACGTCGTGCGTGATTGCGTGCCTCCCGTGCGCGTCCACCCCATCTTCGCCTTGGAGAACGCCAGGAGATGAGCGATCCGGAGCGTCAGGAAACGCGATCGACGAGCCCGATCGGCATCATCATCGCATTGGGCGCGCTCGGCTTGCTGCTCGTCCTGCTGTTTTTCCAGTCGAGCCCGACGACCGATGCGCCGCCCGATCAGGGGCCGATCGCGATGGCCGTGGTCAACGAGATGATGACCAACGGCGTCCTCGTCGACTATGACTGCTCGGAAAACACGGCGTGGGTGAACCGCGCGGTCTGGACGAAATACAACTTCGAGCAGCGGCGGAACATGCTCATCGGCCTCGCCACCGTCTGCGACTCGAGGCGGGCGGGCTATCGGATTTCGATTCTCGACTACGACACGAAAGGCGAGATTGCCGCGTTCGACGGCAAAGACGTCAAGATGGATAAGTAGTCCAGAGTCCAGAGTCCAGAGTCCAGAGTCCAGAGTCCAACATGGCGATACACATACGGCGCGCGACGCCGCTCGACGTGCCGATCATTCTGACGTTCATCCGCGAGCTTGCGGAGTACGAGAAGCTCGCGCACGCAGTCGTGGCCACCGACGACGACATCTATGTGGCGTTGTTCGGCGAACGGCCCGTCATCGAAGCGGTGATCGCGACGAGGGGCGACGAGCCTGTCGGCTACGCGCTGTTCTTTCCGACCTTCTCGACCTTCCTCGGCAAACCCGGGATGTATCTCGAGGATGTTTACGTGCGTCCGGCGGCACGCGGACTGGGCATCGGCCGCAAGCTGCTCGAGCATCTCGCGCGCATCACCGTCCAGCGCGGATGGGGACGGCTGGAATGGTCCGTGCTCGACTGGAACGAGCCGTCCATCGCGTTCTACAAAAAGATGGGCGCGACGCCGATGGACGAGTGGACGGTCTTTCGGCTCGCTGGGGAGGACCTGAAAACGCTGGCATTGGGAGATTCGCAGATTCGCAAATTGGCAGATTCAGAAAATCCGTAATCTACCAATCTGCCAATCGAGCAATCTGGCAATTCTCTATTCGATCCACCCCCCGCCCACGACCACGTCCCCGTCATAGAACACCACCGCCTGTCCGGGCGTGATTGCCGTGACGGGCGCATCGAATTCCATAGAGGCGCGGGCGCTCTCGATGGCGCGGACGGTGCCGGCAGCGGGCTGGTGCCGATGGCGGATCTGCGCCGTCACGCGCACTGGTTCGGCCGGCGGCACGCCGGCGATCCAGTTCACGTTCGACGCGGTCAGCGTGGTGCGCTCGAGCTCGGGGCGCGGGCCGACGACGACGGTCTTTTCCGCGGGGCGTAGCTGCAACACATATAGCGGCGCTGCCGCGGCGATGCCGAGACCCTTGCGCTGGCCGATCGTGAAGCGGTGCACGCCGCCGTGGCTGCCGAGCACGTCGCC
>CAYHHH010000176.1:0-7170 GCA_964356125.1 uncultured Bifidobacteriaceae bacterium
TCGCGTCGGCAGCCGCCGCGGCCTTCTGGCCCGCGCGCCGCGTGCCGCAGCCGATCGCCTATCCACATAAAACGCACGTCGTCGACAACCAGATGGAATGTCTGACGTGCCACATGAACGCGGACCGCTCGATCGCGGCGACGATTCCGAGCGTGACCGAGTGCATGGTCTGCCACGAGAACGTCAAGCCCGAGAGCCCGGAAATTCAGAAGCTCGCGGCGTTTGCCAAGCAGGGCGTGGAGCCGCCGTGGGTGCGCGCGTACGGTTTCCACCCGGAGGCAGCGGTCTACTTCACGCACAAACGGCACGTGAAGGCCGGCGTCGAGTGCTCGACCTGCCACGGCGACATGGCCAACATGATGGACATGCGCGAGAACGTCAAATGGACGATGGGCAAGTGCATCGACTGCCATAAGGAAAAACAGGTGAGCGTCGACTGCCTCACGTGTCACAAATGAAAAGACGCGATTTCTTGAAAACCGGCGGCATCGCGGGCACGGCCGGCCTCATCCTCGACGGATGCGGTAAGCCGCAGCAGCTCATTCCCCTGCTCGTCGCCGAAGACCACTTCGTGCCCGGCGAGGACGCCTGGGTCCGCACGCTCTGCCAGCAGTGCGCGGCCGGCTGCGGCATCACCGTTCGCGTGATGCAGGGAGAGTCGATTCGCACGATCGACGGCCAGCAGCGGCGCGTCAAGGCGGTTCAGGCGAAGAAAATCGAGGGGAACCCCGAACATCCGATCAGCATGGGCGGCACGTGCGCGCGCGGCCAGGCCGGGGTGCAGGTGCTCTACCATCCCGATCGCATTCAGACGCCGCTGAAGCTGTCGGGCCAGCGCGGGTCGGGGCAATATCAACCGATCACCTGGAAAGAGGCGCAGCAGCTGCTCGTGACGCAGCTGCAACAGCAGCAAGCCGCGCCGCAGGCGATCGCGCTCGTGACCGGCCGCCGCAATCGCGGGACGCTGGGCACGATCGTCGAGCGGTTCGCCGCGGGTCTCGGCACTTCGAACCTCGTCTCCTACGACCCCTTCGATCCGGCGCCGATGCGCAAGGCGATGGAGCTGGTCGCCGGCGTGTCGCGCCTGCCCGCGGTGGATTTCGCGAACGCGAATTACCTGCTCTCGTTCAACGCGAACCTGTTCGAGACGTTCCTCTCGCCGGTGCGCCACATCTATTCGTACGGCCATATGCGCCAGGGTCGCCCGGGCATTCGCGGTCACTTCGTGCAGGCCGAGCCGCGTCTCTCGCAGACAGCGGCATGCGCCGACCAATGGCTGCCGATCAAGCCGGGCACTGAAGGGCTGCTCGCGTTGTCTATCGCGAACGTTATCGTCAACGAGAAGCTGTACAACGCCGAGTTTGTCGGCCAGAGCACCGGCGGGTTCGCCGAGTGGTCGGCCTCCCTCACCGAGTACGCGCCGGAGAGGATCGCGGCGCAGATCGATGTGCCCGCCGCCTCCATTCAACGCGTTGCCCGCGAGTTTGCCACGCGCCGTCCGAGCGTCGCCATTGGCGACAGCCGCGACGTGGCCTCGCTGACCGCGATTTACGCGTTGAACGCGCTCGTCGGCGCTTATGGCCAGCCAGGCGGAATCTTGTTCGACGGCGCACCTAACGCACCTAACGCACCTGTCGCCCCTAACGCCCCTAACGCACCCAACGCACCCAACGCCCCTGATATCCATGGTCTGATTTCCGCCATGGGCGGCAGCCAGATCAAAGCACTGCTGTTACTCGACACGAATCCTCTTTTCACGCTGCCGGAAGCGGAGACATTGCGCTCGGCCTTGGCCAATGTGCCGTTCATCGCGAGCTTCGCGTCGTTCCTCGACGAGTCGTCTGTCATGGCCGACCTGATTCTGCCGAGCCACACGACGCTCGAGCGCTGGGTCGACGACGTGCCCGAGCCGGGCGTCGGTTTCGGTATCCGCACGATCGGCCAGCCGGTCGTGGAGCCGCGATGGGACACGCGGGATCCGGGCGACGTGCTGATCGAAGCCGCCAGGGCGCTTGGCGGCAACGCCGCCGCAGGTCTGCCGTTCGAGAACATGGAAGCCGCGGTGAAAGAGTCGTTCCGCTCGGTGCACGCGCAGGCGGGCGCCGCGGCGGATGCGGACTTCGAGGCGTTTTATAAAAAGATCACCGCGGCGGGAGGATTTTGGCAGACGGCACCGGCGGCGGGTCCGGCCGGCTCCGCCGGCCAGGCAGGACCCGCCCTACGTACGACCCGCGTGAACTTCGTGGTGCCGGCGCAGCCGGTTACGGCGCGCGCGTTCGCGGGTGATGCGGGGCAGATGCCGTTCATGCTGCACCTGTATCCCTCGGCGGCGTTTGCCGACGGCCGCGCGGCGCATCTGCCGTGGCTGCAGGAAATGCCCGACCCGATGACGACCGTCATGTGGGGCTCGTGGGTCGAGATCAATCCGGAGACCGCGCACACGCTCGAGATTCACGAGGGGGACGTGCTCACGATTACCTCACCGCGGGGATCGATCGAGCTGCCCGCGTTTCTGTATCCGGGCCTGCGCCCTGACGTCATCGCGATTCCCGTTGGACAGGGACACACGCAGTACGGACGCTACGCGCAGAACGTCGGCGCGAACCCGCTGAAAATCAGCGCCTCGGCGCTCGACGCGGCTTCGGGAGCGGTTGTGCAGAGCGGCGTCAGAGTGAGCGTCGCGAAGGCAGGCCGGAACGAGCCGCTCATCAGATTTGGTGCATCGGATGCGCGCGGACATCACGAACATCCGTTGCACCGATAGAAGAATTGGAAGATTGGAAGATTGGTAGATTGGAAGATTAAGAGCATTCCGAGAATTTCGAATCTGCCATTCTGGCAATCTGCCGATCTACGAATAGTGCGAAGTCACTAAGGTGCGGAGACATTGATGGCGCAGTGGGCTATGACCGTAGATCTCGATCGCTGCACGGGCTGTGAAGCCTGCGTCGTGGCGTGCCATGCCGAGAACAATCTGCCGATCGTCGGGCCCGAGCAGGCGGCGATGGGCCGCACGCACCAGTGGATTCGCGTCGAGCGCTATTGGGAGGGGGAGTTCCCGAACATCCGCGCCCGCTTCATGCCGGTGATGTGCCAGCAGTGCGACGCGGCGCCGTGCGAGCCCGTGTGCCCCGTCAACGCGACCTATCACACGCCCGACGGCTTGAACGCGCAGGTCTACAACCGCTGCGTCGGCACGCGCTTCTGCGCGAACAACTGCCCCTACACCGTGCGGTATTTCACCTGGTTCACGCCCGAGTGGCCGAGCCCGCTGAACGAGCAGCTCAACCCCGACGTGTCGATTCGCACGAGCGGCATCATGGAGAAGTGCACGTTCTGCGTGCAGCGCATCCGCCGCGCGCAGGACACGGCGAAAGACGAGACGCGCGCCGTGCGCGACGGCGAGATTCAGCCGGCGTGCGCGCAGGCGTGCCCCGCGAAGGTGCTGGTCTTCGGTGACCTGAGCGATCCTGACAGCCAGGTCTCGCGGCTCTCCCACTCGCGCCGCGGCTATCGGCTTCTCGAAGAGCTCGGCACACGGCCGCGCGTCGTGTATCTCAAGGAAGCGGACGCGTAACGTGGCGCACACCACCCCCACCTCGAACGTTCCGAACGAAGCGCAGATCAACCGCGATCTGCTCGGCCCGCTCTTCAAGACCGGGCCGATCTACTACGTCATCGTCGCCATCCTTATGGCCGTCGCCGGGATGGTGTTCGTGGCCTGGGGCGTCCAGCTCGTCTACGGCATCGGCATGGCGGGCAAGAACCGGCCGGCGTTCTGGGGTCTCTACATCACGACGTTCGTCTTCTGGATCGGCATCAGCCACGCCGGGACGCTCATCTCGGCGATTCTGCGCGTCGTGCAGGCCGAGTGGCGCCGCCCGATCACGCGCTGCGCCGAGGCGATCACCACGTTTGCGCTCATTACCGGATCGCTCTTCCCGCTGATCCATCTGGGGCGCGCGTGGCTGTTCTACTGGATGGTGCCGTATCCGAACAGCCGCTATCTGTGGCCGAACTTCCAGTCGCCGCTGATGTGGGACTTCATCGCGATCAACACCTATCTGACCGGCAGCGTGACCTATCTCTACCTGCCGATGATTCCCGACATGGCCGTGGCGCGCGACAAGTCGACCGGCTGGCGCAAGAAGATGTATCGCACCCTCGCGCTCGGATGGCGCGGCACCGAGCGCGAGTGGCTGCGGCTCGAGAAGGCCATCTCGATCATGGCGCTCATCATCATCCCCGTCGCCGTGTCGGTGCACACGATCGTCTCGTGGGACTTCGCGATGACGCTGATGCCGATGTGGCGCAGCACGATCTTCGGGCCGTACTTCGTCGTCGGCGCGATCTTCTCGGGCATCGCGGCGCTGCTGATCGCCATGGTGCTGATCCGCAAGTACTTCAAGCTCGAGCGCTACCTGGAGCCGGTGCACTTCGACAACCTCGCGAAGATGCTGTTCGCGATGAGCCTGCTGTGGTTCTACTTCACGTTCACGGAGTACCTGGTGACGTGGTACGGCAACGAAGCGCCCGAGATGGCGGTGTTCTGGTCGAAGATTTCCGGACGGTTCGCGCCGCTCTTCTGGCTGATGGTCGTCTGCAACTTCATCATCCCGTTCCCGATTCTGGCGATCAAGAAGCTGCGGACGATTCCGCTGATCTTCTTCGCGTCGTGCTGCATCCTCGTCGGCATGTGGCTCGAGCGGTTCCTCATCATCGTGCCGACGCTGACGCATCCGTTCCTGCCGTACAACTACGGCACGTACTGGCCGTCGCTCACGGAAACGGCCATCGCGGTCGGCACGCTCGGACTGTTCGTGCTGCTGTATTTCCTCTTCGCGAAGTTCAGCCCGATGATTTCGATCTGGGAGTACGAAGAAGGCCTGCAGGTCGCCTCGAAGCACACTGGACAGCTGGCTGAGCCGACCTTCGTCGGACAGACCGTTCCTGGCGACGTTCACCCGGGCCATTAACTAGCCGGTAGCTGGTAGCTCGTAGCTGGTAGGACGTTCAGATTTTAGATTTCAGATTCTAGATTTCAGATTCATATGTCGCAACAGACCTGTCTCGTCAAATTTTCCCAGCCGACCGAAGCGCGCCAGGCGATTCGCCGGCTGATCCAGGCGGGCATCCAGCCCGAATCGATGGAAGTGATGACATCGCAGCCGATTCACGGCGAGCCGTTCATCCCGAACATGAAGCCCACCAAGCTGCGGACGTGGGCGCTGTGCGGCGCGGCCATCGGGCTGCTCGGCGGACTCGCGCTCGCGACGGTGACCGCGCTCAACTACCCGCTGGTCAAAGGGGGCATGCCGATCGTGGCGCCCTGGACCGTCGGCCTCATCACCTACGAAACGACGATGCTCGGCGCGGTGCTCGCGACGCTGGTGGGGCTGCTCGTCGAGTTGCGGCTGCCGAATTTCAAGAATCTGCCCTACGACCCGAGCGTCGTCGACGGCGGCGTGGTGCTCGCCGTGTCGTGCCCCGAAGGGTCGCGCGCGTCGGTCGAAACGGCGGTCGGCGCGGCAGGCGCATCTAAGGTAAAATGGATGCCATGACCATGCGAACGTGTGTTGGATTGACTGGAGCGCTATCGCTCTTTTGTGTCACGGCCGTATTTGCCGGCCAGGCAAAGCCGGCGGCTGGTGCGAAGCCGGCGGCGGCCCCCGCGGCCAGCCCCGAATCGATCACGAACGGCGCGGCGCTCTACAAGCGTCAGTGCGTGATGTGCCACGGCGCCACGGGCCTGGGCGATGGCCCGGCGGCGAAGAACCTGAAGGGGAAGCTGCCCCCGCTGAACGACAAGGCTGTCATGTCGAAGCTGACTGACGCACAGATTCACGAAGCCATCACGGCCGGCAAGAAGACGCAGATCGGCAACATGCCGGCACTCGGCAAGCGCCTCAAGCCGGAAGAAATCACGGACATCGTGAACTTTGTCAGGACGCTCGCGAAGTGATTAGGGACTAGGGATTCGGGATTAGAACTGAACGCGCGTACAAACTGAGGGCGCTGGAGACACTCCAGCGCCCTTTTCTTTTCCGGGCTTACGCGCGCGCCAGGCGGCAGAACGCGCCGTCGGCCCGCCGGCAGAGATACCCACTATCGACGAGTTGGGACAGCACGTCTGCGCAGGTGGCGGCATCAAGGCTCCACAGCCTGCCGGCCTGCGCCAGCGTCAGCGTCAGTCCGGGCATTTCGCGGAATTCTCCGCGCACCCGTTCCGTAATCAGAGCGCGCGTGTCCTGCGCGAGAAAGTCGGACGTCATAGCCGCACTGATTTGAAGCATAAACACCCTCCACGTGTCTCGCTCGACGACACAATTCCAGAGCTTTTGGCGGTCGCTGCATGTGTCCTGCGATTCCTGTACCGGTGATAGGATTAGCACCTTCGTTCGACTACTCCTTCACGAGGTCATGACACGCGTATGACGCAGGACGGCCGCATCACCATTTCGAACGGTACGCTTCATGTCCCAGACAATCCTGTCATCCCATACATCGAAGGGGACGGTACGGGTCCAGACATCTGGCGCGCGAGCGTGCGCGTCTTCGACGCGGCCGTCGAGAAGGCGTACGGCGGCAAGCGGCGCGTGCAATGGAAGGAAGTGCTCGCCGGGGAAAAGGCGTTCAAGCAGGTCAACAACTGGCTGCCCGACGACACGCTCGATGCCTTCCGTACCTATCTGGTCGGCATCAAGGGCCCGCTCACGACACCGGTCGGCGGCGGCATCCGATCGCTGAACGTCGCGCTGCGGCAGGTGCTCGATCTCTTCGTCTGCCTTCGGCCTGTGCGCTGGTTCACCGGCGTGCCGTCGCCGGTGAAGCATCCCGAAAAAGTCGACATGGTGATCTTCCGCGAGAACACAGAGGACATCTATGCCGGCATCGAGTACCCGGCGGGCTCGCCTGAAGCGCAGAAGGTACTCGACTTCTTCGCGAAGGAATTTCCGAGGGACTTCAAGAAGGTGAGGTTCGGCACGCTGGAGGCGAGCCGCGAGTGGCAGACGCTGCTCGAGTCGATCGGCGCGCCGAAGCGCGACGTCGGCGTGCAGGTCGGCGTCGGCATCAAGCCCATCAGCTATCTCGGAACCGAGCGGCTCGTGCACAGCGCGATCAGCTACGCGATCGCGCACAAGCGCCGGAACGTCACGCTCGTGCACAAGG
>CAYHHH010000177.1:0-7146 GCA_964356125.1 uncultured Bifidobacteriaceae bacterium
CTAGTGGTTGCCGGCAACGACGATGAAGGTCACCTGCACACGGTGAAAACGCAGGCCGCGGCCAAGGCCGTGACCGAGCGCCTCGTGTTCCTCGGACCGGTGCATGGGGCGGACAAGGCCGCCCTTCTGGGCCACGCGCGGGCGCTGGTGTTGCCGTCCTACTCCGAGAACTTCGGCAACGTCGTCCTCGAGGCGATGGCCGCCGGCTGTCCGGTCGTTGTCACGCCCGAGGTGGGGGTCGCCGACCTCGTCCGGGACTCCGGTGCGGGCCTGGTCCTGGACGGCACGCCACAGACGTTGGGTACCGGCCTGTCCCGCCTGATTGCCGATTCGCCCCGCCGCCAGACCATGGGTGAGCGGGGGCGGACCGCGGCCTTTGACTACTCGTGGGCTGCCGTTGCCGAGCGGATGGAGCGGGTTTATCAAGAGATTTCCGCATGACTGAGACCACCGTCGCATCCACGAGCGTCAACCCGGAGGATTGGGGCGAGTCGCCGCCCGGGCCGCTCAATGGTCGCATTGGCGCGGAACTGGCCACGTTGACGGTGCAGCTGGTCGTCGAGATGCCAGGCGTGCGGTCGATTTGCGACCTTGGTTGCGGGAACGGCTACTTGGCGGGCCAGCTCGGGAAACTCGGGTATCGAGTGGTCGGGGTCGACGCGTCGGCTACCTACCTCGAGGCGGCGCAGCGCCGCTACGCGAGCGAGAATGTCACCTTTCGCCGTGCGGTGTTTGGAGCCGACGCTGCCGATACGCCCCTGTCTGCGGAGACGTTTGACCTGGTGATCTCCAGCGACGTTGTCGAGCACCTGTACCGGCCGGCGGACCTCATCGAGACCGCGGCCCGCGTGCTCCGCCCAGGGGGAACGCTGATCGTCGGAACGCCGTATCACGGCTACTGGAAGAACCTGGCGATCGGCATCATGGGCAAGTGGGACGCGCATCACGGTGTGCACTGGCCGGGCGGCCACATCAAGTTCTTCAGCGTCAAGACGCTGTCGCACCTGGTGAGCAACGCCGGCTTCGCGGACGTCCGATTTCGCTTCTACGGGCGTGTGCCGTGGTTCTGGAAGAACATGATCTGCGTTGCGCGCAAGGTGAACTGAGTGCGCTTTCGCATCACGCCGCTTCTCCTCACATTCAACGAAGCGCCCAACATTGCGCGCACCCTGGAGCGCCTGTCCTGGGCGACTGACATCGTCGTGGTCGACAGCGGCAGTACCGACACGACGCGCGAGATTCTGGCCGGCTATCCCCAGGTGCGCGTATTTGAGCGGACGTTCACCACGCACGCCGAGCAGTGGAATTTCGGGCTGGAGTCGACTGGTATCACCACCGATTGGGTTCTGGCGCTCGACGCCGATTTCGTCCTGTCTCAGAATCTGGTCACGGAGATCGCGACGCTCGAGCCTGAAGCGGAAACGGCAGGCTACCGGGCGTCGTTCACCTATTGCATCCAGGGGAAGCCACTGCGCGGCGCCGCGTATCCTTCCGTGGTCGTATTGTTCCGACGCGCCGGCGCGCGCTACGCGCAGGACGGCCACACGCAACGGGTTCAGGTCGAGGGGCGAATCAACCCGCTACGGGCGCCGATCGCCCATGACGATCGCAAGCCGATCGGGCACTGGCTGGCCGCCCAGTCCCGATACATGCGCCTTGAAGCCGAGAAGCTCATCACCACCCCGGCGGCGTCGCTCGGCTGGATCGACCGGCTGCGTCGCCTGGTCGTGATCGCGCCGCCCGTGATGTTCATCTACTGTTACGTTGTGCGCGGCGGCGTCCTTGATGGCAGGGCCGGCCTGTTCTACGCGCTACAGCGCGCCACGGCTGAGGCCATTCTGTCGCTATACCTGGTCGAGCGAATACTGGGGGGCGGGCCGAGCGCCGAATGACGCCGCCGCCGTCTGCGAAACCAGGTATGCCGCCTCCAGGAGCAGCAGGACATCGATTGGCCATCGATAACGAGGTTCGGAATAGGTCAGCACGAATGGCAAGAGATACATGGGAAGCAGGAGAACGCCGTACAAGCCCGCATCCCATCGAATGTGCCGGCGAGTCCGCAATCTGAGAACCATCCAGATCAAGGCGGGGGTCGCGAGTAGCGTCTGGATGCACCCGATGACCAGGGAGGGCCCAAACCCGCCCGAATTGATGCGGCGGTAGTCGGGGCGAAAGAAGTTGAGGATCTTGGTGCCCAAGAGAGCGCCGTACGCGAATGGGTTGTCCCGCACAAACCGCCAACTCAGGCTCAACAGCAGCTCGGTCTGCTGGTCCTTACTGAACGCTTGCAGGTCTAAGATCCCTTCATCCTCCAACGCCTCGAACGTCGAATACTCGCCTGTGGTCTCGCGAAGTAGCGTCTCCGCGGACCGTGGGTTTGTGCCGTTGTGCAGCGTATACGCCACGTAATACGGATCACTGACCTGCCAGACCCCCTTGCTCGCGTGGTTGACCACCAGAGCCCCGAGGACACCGACGACGAGGATCACCGTCCAGCGCACCACCGTCGTCCAGAGGGCTCGATGATCGTGCCACGTGATGAACATGCCCACGGGCAGGAGGGAGATCATGTTGGGCCGCACCAACAGCATCGCCACACATACCAGGCCCCCAGCGAGGGTGGTCGACCAGCCGAAACCGGATTTCTTGATCCTCAGCAACATCGACACCAAGCATAGTAATAGAACGACCGTTAGATTGTTGTCGCTGATGCGCGTGATGTTCACGACCAGCGTTGGGTGTAACATCACCGGCAACGTTCCCAGCCAGCACAACACCGGAGCCAGATGCAGTTGGCGAAGGACGGCAAAGGCGATCGCGCACAACACCACAAAGAGGCCGGCCTGAAAGAGAAGAATACCGGCGGCCCCGAACGTCTTCAGGGCAAGCGCCAGAAAGAGCATGTATCCGGGCGAATGATGATCGCTGATATGGCCCGTTGCCAGGAGTTCCTGTGCGCCGTGCAAATATGCAGGCAAGGGCTCGGAATACGGGATGAATGTCACGGCAACCAACGCGGTGCCTACCGCCATCGCAGTGGTTAGTAGCCATCCTGACCGATAACCGCTATCTCGAATCCAGAAACGCAGCCGCGACCGAGCGAACTCCATGACCCCCCTTTCACAACCCAAATGGCAGCGGTTGGAGTTGTGCCTCTACGCACTTGCCGCCCTGACGATTATGCTGCTGATCCTGTTCAGATCCCCGGCGTCGTTCATCCACGACGAGGCGAGTTTTTACTCGAATCTCGAACTCATGAGCGAGATCGGTCTGACCAAGGACTTCTTGCTCACGATGCGCGAGCAATCTCCGGGCCCCCTCTATCAGATCGTCCATGCCGCCCTGCGGCCAATCACGGGACCGCAGGTCCGTTCCGTACGTCTCGTGAACGCCGCCTGCCTCATCGGTGCGATTCTGCTCGTGGCCGGCCTGGTCCAGGATCGAGGACGCGAGCGTCGGCTCGTCATCGCGGGAAGCATGCTCGCTATTCCCGGCTCATGGGTCATCGGCGGGATGGCGTTGACCGAGGCCCCTGCCATGTTGTGCGTTTGTGGTGGCATCGCGCTACTCCTGCGCACCCTGAGAAGGCCGTCCACCCTGCCGGTCGATGCCGCCTGGAGCGCGGTCGCCGGCTTTCTGCTCTCCTTGGCGATCATCGGTCGCCAGCCTTACCTCATCCTTATTCCTGCCGTCTGGATTCTGACACGTCGAGCCGACCGGCAGCGATTGTTCCTTCTGCTGCTGTTTACGCTCGCGGCGTCGGTCGTTCCCGTCATGATCTTCGCCACTTGGGGCGGCCTCGTGCCCTCGCCGGTGGCCAGCCGGCACTCCGAATGGAACCCGTATTTCGCAATGCTGGGCTTTGGCTACGCCGGGTTGTTCACCTTGATTCTTGCGCCGAAGTGGTTTCAGTTGAACCGCAGCCTGGACTTCGCGTGCCTTGCTGCGCTCACTCTGGGACTCGGTGCCAACTTGTGGAAGCCCACCCTCTCCTACCTTCCGATGGCGTCGGTCGCGCGGTCCTGCCTCGGGCAGAGCCTCGCTG
This sequence comes from uncultured Bifidobacteriaceae bacterium, assembly GCA_964356125.1. GTDB lineage: Bacteria > Acidobacteriota > Vicinamibacteria > Vicinamibacterales > JAMQPK01 > JAMQPK01. The sequence goes on from CAYHHH010000177.1 coordinate 4,046, forward strand.
ACGGCCTTTCACTGGTTTTTCCGGTGTTATTGCCCGTGTTCGGCTTCTATTTCCTGGCGTCGGCCTTGCGGCACCTGCGGTCGCAGGGTGGCGACCGTGAGTCGATGTTCCTGACGCTGACGACCCTGGCGATCGTCGCGACGTGTGCGAAGTCGTCGGCCCAGTTTTCCTCACGCTACGTCGTCCAGGCCGCACCCTTCTTGGTGGCCATGACTTCGGGTTTCGCGATCGCCGGCATGACCCGGCTGGCGCGCATCCTCCTGGGGGGGGCGCTGGGAATCAGTTCGCTTCTGAGTTACTACCGATGATTGGCAACCGAAAGGTCGCGGGTGCCCAAGACCCGCCAGCCCTTCCGTCGGACGGCACGTGCGCCAGTTGCGGCGGCGCCCTCGCCGTGCAATACACAGGCGTGATAGACGCGCAGACGCGCGAGGTGTTCAACGTGTGCGTGTGCGCGCGCTGCAGGCTGGGCCAGACGCGGCCGCAACCGGCGCGGCTGGATCCGTACTATGCCGAGTATCACGGGGCGCGGCACGGCCTCACGCAGGCTTGGTGTCTTCGCCGCCGGCTGTCGTTCGTCAAGAGTATGGGCGGTTCCACCGGGCGTGCCCTCGACATCGGCTGCGGCGATGGCGCTTTCCTGCTTGCCCTGCGAAACCTGGGCTGGGCGGTCCGCGGCTCGGAGTTCGCGCCAGCGAGCGCGCGCCAAGCCGGCCTCGATGTCGTCGAAGATCTCGCCGAGATTCCCGAAGGCGAGCGCTTCGAGCTCATCACGTTATGGCACAGCCTCGAGCATATGCGCGATCCGCGTGATGTCCTTGCTCAGGCGGCGGCGTTGCTCGCGCCCGGTGGCGTCGTCCTGATGGCGGTGCCGGACGCCGGCAGCATGCAAGCGCGGGTCTTCGGCGCGCGGTGGGTGCACCTCGATGTGCCGCGTCACCTGTTCCACTTCACGGAGAGTGCGTTGACCGAACTGCTGCGGACGGTGGGGCTCACGGCCGTGGGCACTTGGAAGCACGAAGTCGAGCTCGACCTGTTCGGGTGGACTCAGAGCGCGCTCAACCTCGTCCTACCCGAACCGAACGTGCTCTTTGCGGTACTCACGGGCCATCCGACCCATACCTCGCGCCGCGTCGTGGCCGCCAGCTTTGTGCTCGGCGCGGTGCTGACGGCTGCAGCCGTGCCGGTCGTCGCTGCTGGCGTCCTGTGCGGAGACGCCGGGACACTCGTTGTCGCTGCGCGCGCCTCCCGTTGATCACCCGCGCCGCAGGCGGTGGGCGCGCTTGGGGCCCACGCGTCCCGCCGACCATCGGGACTGCAATTCGGCAGGCCCTGCGTGTAATAATCTGGGGCGAGACCATACTGGCGGTGGCAGCAGATCTCGCCGCGATTTGCCTTTCTCATAGGCAGTAGAGGAAGCCCGAGGATGCCAGGCGGATGTCGCGTCGTGGTGGTCATGCCCGCCTACAACGCCGAGCGCACCCTCGAGCGCACCCTCGCGGACATCCCTCCCGGCAGCGTGGACGAAATCATCCTGACCGATGACTGCAGTTCGGACGACACCGCCGCCCTCGCGGACCGGCTCGGACTGCGCGTGCTGCGGCACCTTGCCAACCGAGGCTACGGGGCGAACCAGAAGACCTGTTACAAGGCCGCGCTCGAAGCCGGTGCCGACATTATTGTCATGGTGCACCCCGACTACCAATACGATCCTCGGGTGATTCCGTTCGCGGTTGGCTTGATTCGTGTCGGCATCTGTGACGCCATCGTCGCGTCCAGGATCCGGACTCGGCGCGAAACGTTAGAGGGCGGGATGCCGCTGTATAAGTACATCGCCAACCGCATCCTCACGGCGATGGCCAACACCGTATTCGGGCAGAACCTCGGCGATTTTCATTCCGGATTCAGGGTGTACAGGCGGGGCGTGCTCGAGACGATTCACTACCAATCCAACTCGGACGATTTCATCTTCGACACCGAGCTTCTAGCCCAAGCGATCCACCACCGCTTTCGCATCGGCGATATTCCCATTCCGACGAGGTACTTTGCCGAAGCGTCGTCGATCAACTTCGCGCGCAGCGTGAAGTATGGAATTGGCAATCTGGTTGTCATGGCCAAGTACCTCATGCACCGTTCCGGGCTGCGCCGCTTCCGCCTCTTCGACACGGCGCCACGCGAGACGGACGCCGCCGCCGATCGGATCGCCGAGCGTGGCTAACTTCCGGCCCTTCAAACGCTACATTCTCTATGCGCTCGATCAGTTGGTGCGCGAGCACCGAGCGGTCCCGCCGTTTCTGGACGTTGGCTGTGGCGTCGGCGACGTCAGTCTCCACCTGGCGAGCCGGCACGGCTGGCACGGCCGGGCGATCGACGCGTCTGACTCGGCTGCGGCGCAGGCGCGCGAGGCGCTGTCGGCATGGCCGCTGGTCGACGTCGCCGGTCGATCCCTGGCTGATGAGCACGGGAACTATTCGTCGATCGTCATGTTCGATGTGCTGGAGCATCTCGAAGACGATCAAGGGGCCCTGGCCGCGGTGGCGGCCCGGCTGGCGCCAGGCGGATACCTGTTTCTCACCACGCCGAGCAACCCGCGAGAGTGGAGATGGGACGATGAGGTCTATGGCCACGTCCGCCGCTATCCACCTCCGGCATTGCGCGAAAAGCTCGAGGGTGCGGGCCTCCACGTTGCGACGCTGATCGACATCTCGTTGCCGGTGTTCTGGGGGATGAGGCGCGGCTACACCCGCGTCTTGCGGCCCAAGCGGCCGGTGGCGGACTCAGCGTGGGAACGAACGCTGGCGAGTACCAGCGTGAACGCGTGGGACGTGCCGGTCCTCGGAAACCTGCTCGAGAGTGGTGATCGGCTTTGGGATGTAATCTTCGCCATGCAGTACCGAACCTTTCGGCACTGGACGGATTGGGGCTGTGAGTTGATGGTTGCAGCCACAAGAAAGGCCGACCCATGACACCTGGCCGCGAGCGCCCCCACGGGCGCGCGTCTGTTCCCGAGTTGGGCTGCGTCTTCGAGAACGGCTTTACGTCGAGTTGGCGAGCCGGCCGAACAGCGCACGCCTCGCCGGTGGGTGACGCAGCAGGGCCAT
>CAYHHH010000178.1:0-7062 GCA_964356125.1 uncultured Bifidobacteriaceae bacterium
GTCTTCGGACTATTCACAGAAGATCAGAAGATCAGAAGAAAAGCGTTTCATGCCTTTTGATCTTCTGATCTTCTGTAAAGAATTTACGACACCCGCTCGATGCGGATCGATTTGATCACGACCGGCTTCACCGGTTTGTTCTGAGCGCCCGTCGGCACCTTGCCGATCGCTCTGAGCGTGTCGGTTCCCTCGACGAGCTCGCCGAAGACGCTGTGGCGATCGTTGAGATGCGGCGTCGGCACCAGCGTGATGAAGAACTGGCCGCCGTTGGTGTCGGGTCCTTTGTTGGCCATCGAGAGGATGCCGGCCTTGCTGTGGCGAAGCTTCGCATTGAATTCGTCGGCGAACTCAAACCCCGGCCCGCCCATACCGGTGCCTTCCGGATCGCCGCCCTGAATCATGAAGCCGGGGATGATGCGATGGAACGTCAGGTTGTTGTAGTACGGCCGCCGCACCATCGTGTTCGTGCGCGGATTCCGCCACTGCTTCTTGCCCTCGGCGAGCCCGACGAAATTCTCGACTGTCTTCGGTGCATCCTTGTCGAACAGCTTCGCGATCATCGCGCCGTGATTCGTCGTGATGTGCGCGTACACGCCCGGCCCGTGCTTGTGAGCGGACACGGCCGGTGTTTCCGGAGCTGTCGGTTTTGCGGCGGCCGCCGGCGGTGTGGGCGCCGGCTTTTCGGCTGATGGCGCAGGCGTGTCGGCTGGTGTCGCGGGCTTTTCCGCGGGCGTCGCCGGTGGAGCCGCCTCTGGCGTTGGGGCGGGGGTCGGCGCAGGCGTGGCTGCGGGAGGCTCTGCCGGCCGCGCGGGCTCGGGCGCTCCACCGCATCCAGCCGCCGTTAATGCCATCGCACACAGAAAGCCAGCAATCCATCTGGTCATCGCAGTCTCCAACGGTGAACGGTAAACGGCAAACAGTAAACGATAGAATCATCCTACAGCATGGGCATTTCCCGCTACCGGTACCTGCACTACGACGTGTTCACGGACCGCCGCTTCGGCGGCAATCAGCTCGCGGTCTTCCCGGAGGCTGCGGGGCTCTCCACGCAGACCATGCAGCAGATCGCTCGCGAGGTCGGTTTCGCCGAAACCACGTTCGTCACGGCTGCCGAGCGCCCGGACACGGACGTGCGCATGCGGATCTTCACACCCGGAACCGAGATGCCGATGGCCGGCCACCCGGTCGTCGGCAGCACGTTCGCGCTCGCGCGCGACGGCGCGATCGCGGAGGGACGCACCGATTGGGTGTTCGGGCTGAACATCGGCCCCACGTCTGTCTCCCTGCAGTGGAGCGGCTCGCGGCTCGATTTCGCGTGGATGACGCAGCGCAATCCCGAGTTCGGACCGATCGTCGAAGATGCGGCGCACGTGGCCGCCGCGCTGGGCCTGCAGGAAGGCGACGTCCGCGCGACCGGGCTTCCCGTGCAGCAGGTGTCGTGCGGCATGCCGTTCGTGTTCGTCCCGCTCGCAACCAGGGAAGCGGTCGATCGCGCCGTGCCGGACATGCGGGTGCTCGATTTCGAGGCGTACGTCTTCACCACGGATCGATCCGGCGCGGCCGATTCGGCTACCACCTATTCGCGGATGTTCGCCCCGATGCTCGGTGTCAACGAAGATCCCGCCACCGGCAGTGCCAGCGGCCCGCTCGGGTCGTACCTCCTGAAGTACGCGCTCACCAGCCCGGAGGAAGCGCGCTCGATTTTGAACCTGCAAGGTGTCAAGCTTGGACGGCCGAGCTGGATTCACGTGTCGATTGAGTCCTCAGGCAGCGAGATTACGCGCGTGCGTGTCGGCGGAACATCGGTCTTCGTGGCTGAAGGTACGATGGAGATTGATGCCGAGCAGCCGAGAGGCTGCGAGGCACAGGTCGTGGGGGTGGGGCCCCACGACACATTGAATAAAGAGGACTAGGGCGTGCTCACGGAATACGACCTGCACCTGTTCAACGAAGGCACGCTGCATCGCGCGTACGAGAAGCTCGGCGCGCACCGGCGCGACGTCGACGGCGTGGCGGGCGTGCATTTCGCCGTCTGGGCGCCCAACGCCAGACAGGTGAGCGTGATCGGCGATTTCAACGGCTGGAATGCCGCGTCGCATCCGATGAAGAGCCTCGGCGTCAGCGGCATCTGGGAAACGTTCGTGCCGAAGGTCGAAACCGGCCAGCGGTACAAGTTCGAGATCACCTCGCGCGCAGACGAAACGCGCCTGCAGAAAACCGATCCGTACGGCACGTTCTTCGAATCCGATGCGAGCGGCGCGGCCATCATCTGGGATCTCGATCGCTACACGTGGCGCGACGCCACGTGGATGGACGAGCGGGCGGGCAAGAACGGATGGCTCGATCGCCCGCTGTCCGTGTACGAGCTGCACCTCGGCTCCTGGAAACGCGTCCCCGAGCGCGGCGGCGGGCCGCTGACCTACCGCGAGATGGCGGAGCAGATCGTCCCGTACGTGAAAGATCTCGGGTACACCCACATCGAGCTGCTGCCGGTGCTCGAGCATCCGTTCGCCGGCTCGTGGGGATATCAGGTGACCGGGTTCTTCGCGCCCACGAGCCGCTTCGGTCCGCCGGAAGATTTCAAGGCGTTCGTCGATGCCTGCCATCAGGCGGGGATCGGCGTGATTCTCGACTGGGTGCCCGGACATTTTCCGAAAGACGCCCACGGCCTCGCGCGCTTCGACGGCACCGCGTTGTACGAGCACGAGGATCCGCGGCAGGGGGAGCACCGCGACTGGGGCACGCTGATCTTCAACTACGGCCGCCACGAAGTGCGCGCGTTCCTGCTGAGCAGCGCCCTGTTCTGGCTCGAGGAGTACCACATCGACGGATTGCGCGTCGATGCCGTGGCGTCGATGTTGTATCTCGACTACTCGAGACAGGAAGGAGACTGGCTCCCCAACGAGTACGGAGGGCGCGAAAATCTGGAGGCGATGGAGTTTCTGCGGCAGCTGAACGTGCAGACGCACGCGCAGCATCCGGGTTCGATCACCGTCGCCGAAGAATCGACGGCGTGGCCCGGCGTCACGCGGCCGGTGCACCTCGGCGGGCTGGGGTTCACCTTCAAATGGAACATGGGGTGGATGCACGACATGCTCGGGTACGTCGGCAAAGACCCCATCTACAGGCGCTGGGCGCACAACGACCTGACGTTCTCGCTGCTCTACGCGTTCACCGAGAACTTCATCCTGCCGTTCTCGCACGATGAAGTCGTGCACGGCAAGCGCGCGATGCTCGACAAGATGCCGGGCGACATGTGGCAGAAGCGCGCGAACCTGCGCGCGCTCTACGGCTACATGTACGGCCACCCGGGCAAGAAGCTGATGTTCATGGGCGGCGAGTTCGGGCAGTGGCGCGAGTGGAACCACGACGAGAGCCTCGACTGGCATCTGCTGCAGTATCCGGAGCATCGCGGCATCCAGCACTGGGTGCGCGACCTGAATCATCTGCTGGCGGCGCAGCCGGCGCTGCACCAGGTCGATTTCGATCACACCGGGTTCGAATGGATCGACTGCAGCGACTTTGAAGGCAGCGTCGTGTCGTTCATCCGGCGCGCGCACGATCCGTCCGATTTCGTCGTCGTGGCGGTGAACTTCACGCCGATACCGCGACAGGCCTACGTCATCGGGGTGCCCGAGCCGGGCGCCTACGTCGAGCTGCTGAACAGCGACTCCGAGATCTACGGCGGCAGCAACCTCGGCAACGCCGGCGCCATCCAGTCCCAGCCCGATCCCGCGCACGGCCGTCCCCACAGGCTGTCGCTGGTGCTGCCGCCGCTCGCATGCCTGATCCTGAAAAGATCCTGACCCCTTACCCCTCACCCCTCTTCCCTGCCGAAGTACACGCATTTGCACACTTCGGCGCCGGCACCTTTCGTTTCCGTCACATAGAGCCGATACGCACTCTGACACATTACATGGGGACGAACGGCCAGTCTGACTCGGCGGCGAATCTCACGTACACGAAGTTCCTCTTCGTGCTGCCGTACCAGGACGATACGGCCACGCTGACGAAAATCCGCAACGCCGGCTCGAATATCAGCCGCGGGTTCTTCAACGACTACGACGCCGACGGCACGCGCGACGTGCAGCCGCAGGAGACCATCCAGTTTCTCGCCGCCGAAACGACGGGCCTCGGGCGCCAGGGCATCGGCGCCGCGCGCTTCGTCGCGCACGTGTCGGCGAACTACCGGCCGCGGCTGGAAGAGGTGGCGTGCGATCTGAAGCGCCGCATCACCGGCGCGGCCGACATCATCATCCTCGATGGCGCCGAGCGCCTCCCGCGCTACACCAGCGCCGAGTTGCACAAGTTTGCGTACAAGCCGGCGCTCTCGCGGCAGTCTGGGCGCGTCTCGCGCAACGCCGTCATCGTGCCGATGAGCAAGACGGCTGCGTGGTGGGACAAGTCGGCGCTCGAGCGCCACTCGTATTTCTATCCGCACCACGAAGACTCGAGCGGCTCGCCGGTGAAGGGGCACGCGAAAGCGGCCGAGGCGGGCATTTCGAAAGTATTCCGCCGCCTGTATCACAACCCCGACGGCTACCAGCGCCCGAACGAGTTCGACTTCATTACGTACTTTGAATGCACCGACGAGAACATGCCGGTGTTCGATCAGATTTGCCGTGCTTTGAGAGATGAGCGGCAGAACCCGGAGTGGAAGTACGTGCTCGAAGGGCCTGAATGGAGAGGGCGACGGGTTCTGCGCTGGTAGGGATTGGGGATTAGGGATTAGGACCGCGACATGCGCTCTATCTCCTTCCATTCTGCATCGCTGACTGGCATGACAGACAAACGCGGCAGGCGCGTGAGCGGAAAGCTAGCGAACACTCTCGACGCTTTGATTTCGGACAGCGTCACCGGCCTTATGAGCGCCTGAACCGGCGCAACATCCACCACGACCAGCTTGCCGGACGCGTCTTTCGGATCCGGATACGCGTCACTGGTGGCTTTCGCTACACCAACGACGGACTTCTCGTTGCCGGTGTGGTAATAGAAGACACGATCGCCTTTCTTGACGCTGCGCAGATGCTTTTGCGCCAGCGGGTTCCGGACGCCGGCCCATGAAGTGCCGCCATCCTTCGTGAACTGATCGAAGCTGTAGCTCGACGGTTCTTCTTTGAAGAGCCAATTCATTGCACTAGACTAATCCACTCGCGCCCCGGCGATCATCCATTTCAGGAGGCCGTTATGAAGCGTGTGCTCTCGATTGCGTGTCTGCTCTTCAGTCTCTCACTTGTGGTGTCACTGGCGGCCCAGGGCACAACCGCGCCGACCGCCGGCATGAAGATCACCACCGATGCCGACTACGCCACTCACATGAAAGAGATCCAGCAGATGAATGGCATGCTCAACAAGTCCATCAAGGGCGGAGACGCGGCTGAGGCGGGCAAGGCCGCCGCGCGCCTCGAAGTGCTGTTCAAGAACATTCACGGCTATTGGGCCGCCATGAAGGTAGAAGACGCGACGACCGCGTCGCAGAACGTCGTCACGTCGCTGCAGGCCGCGCAGAAGGCGCTCGCCGCGAACGACATGGCCGCTGCGGAAACCGCGCGCGCCGCGATCGGCGCCAACTGCATGTCCTGTCACACGGCTCATCGCGAGAAACTGCCAGAGGGTGGATTCCGGATCAAGTAAGTCCAGAGTCCACAGTCCACAGTCCAGCGTCGATCGTAGGGCGGGTCTTGATTTCCAAGACCCGCCTTTTATTTTTTGGCAGGATCTAAATCGAAGAGCGCGATGACCGCGCCGGCGTCGCCGTCGCCTTTTTGCGATAGACCTTGCTTTTCTTGTTCATCACTGCGAACAGATCCGAATGATAGCCGATGCTTTCGGCGTGCCCCAGTACGAGGAACCCCGACGGCCTCAGCGCGTAGTGAAACATCGACAGCAGCTTCCGTTGCAGCGCGCTGTCCATGTAGAGGTGATAATCAGGGGGCGCCGGCACGTTGAAGGCCATGACACTACAACCAAACTCCGGGCCACCGCAGAATTTATTGAGGTCTATGAATCACTTGCTCGCATCGCTTCCGGCCGAGGACTATCAGCGGGTGTCTTCAGAACTGACATGGCGTCCATTAAAAGTGCGCCAGGTGCTCCATACACACGGCGAACCTGTTTCAGAAATTTACTTCCCCGGCCGCAGCGTCTGTTCGATCGCGAACGTGATGGAAGACGGCGCGGTCGTCGAGGTGGCGACCGTCGGCCGCGAGGGGCTTGTCGGCATCGCGGCGGTGTTCGGCGCTCCAGTCGCGTCGGGTGAGGCCTTCGTGCAGATCGCGGCCGAGCCGGCCGCGGTGATGGGCATCGAGGCGTTCCGCCGCGAGATGGAACGGCGCGGCGCCTTCTTCGATCGCGTGACCAGATATGCGCAGGCGTTCGTGAACATGCTGATGCAGTCTGTCGCCTGCAACGGACTGCATTCGGCGGAGCGGCGCTGCTGCCGCTGGCTCCTGATGACGCACGACCGGATCGCGCAGGACGAGTTTCCGCTCACGCATGAGTTCCTCGCCATCATGCTCGGCGTGCGAAGGCCTACAGTGACGCTTGTCATGGCCGAGCTCACGCGCGCGGGGATCATCTCCCACGTGCGCGGCCACATTCGCATCGTCGATCGGAGGGCGCTGGAAGACGCGGCCTGTGAGTGCTACCGGACCATCCGGATGGTGTCCGACCGTCTGCTCGGGCAGCCGGAGCGCCACGATGTCGCAATAGGCCAATAAGCTGCTCGCCGCGCTGCCGCGACGCGAGGCGACGGCGGGCGCGCGCAGGAAATCGTCGCGCGGCAAGAAACGGTAGCTGGGTCGCGTGGGTAATTACCCACGATTCCTACGCCGCCCACGATCCCTACGATCCCGGTCGATCCTGTGTCGGCCAAGCGAGGCTGTCCGCCTTCGCGGCTACGCCGCTTCGGCGCGACATCTCGCCGTAGCTCGCGTGAATTCTGCGCGAGCGGAGGCGGATGGCGGAGAGAGAGGGATTCGAACCCTCGGTAGAGTTTCCCCTACACACGCTTTCCAAGCGTGCGCCTTCAACCACTCGGCCATCTCTCCGTATTTTTAGAGT
>CAYHHH010000179.1:0-7051 GCA_964356125.1 uncultured Bifidobacteriaceae bacterium
TGGCCGATGAGCGTGTGGCTGACGCCCGATCTGAAGCCGTTCTACGGCGGCACGTACTTTCCGCCCGACGCGCGGTGGGGCAGGCCCGGGTTTCCGGAGATTCTTCGGGAGATCGTCCGCGTGTGGCAGATGGAGCGCGCGAAAGTGCAGCTCTCGGCGGAAAACCTCACCGAGCAAATCCGGGGACTGCGATCGGTGCCGCCCGGCGGCGACGTGCCCGATGCCGATGCGTTGAAAGAAGGCGTCGCGCAGTTCGCGCAGACGTTCGACCAGGCGCGCGGCGGGTTTGGGGGGGCGCCGAAGTTTCCCCGGCCGAGCGAGCTGCTGTTCCTGTTGCGCGAGACCGCGCGCACCGGCGACTACACGCCGGCTTTCATGGTGGCGAAGACGCTGCAGCCCATGGCGCTCGGCGGCATGCGCGACCACGTCGGCGGCGGGTTTCATCGCTATTCGGTCGACGCCAACTGGCGCGTACCGCATTTCGAAAAGATGTTGTACGACCAGGCGCAGATCACGCTGGCGTGCCTCGAAACGTATCAGCTGGCGTCGGACCGGTTTTTCGCCGAGGTCGCGGAGGACACACTCGAATACGTGATGCGCGAGATGACCAATCCCGAGGGGGGCTTCTTCTCGGCTGAAGACGCCGACAGCGTGCCGCCCGAGGACGCGTCGAACCCGAAGGCGCACAAGACGGAGGGCGCGTTCTACCTGTGGACGCAGGCCGAGCTGGAAGCGCTGTTGAAAGAGGACTTCGATGTCTTCCGCTATCGGTTCGGCATCCGGCCCGACGGCAACGCGCCGGAAGATCCACAAGGGGAGTTCACCGGCAGGAACCTGCTGTACGTCGCGAGCACGCTGGAAGAGGTCGTGCAGCGCACCGGACGATCGCGCGAATCCGTAGACGATTCGCTGCAGCGCTCGCGCATGACGCTGTTTCAGGCGCGCCTCTCGCGCCCGCGGCCGCATCTCGACGACAAGGTGCTGACCGGGTGGAACGGATTGATGCTCGCTGCGTTCGCCAGGGCGGCGCGCGTGCTGCCGGGCGCCGATGCCCGTGCCCGCTATCTCGGCGCGGCCGAGCGGTCGGCGCAGTTTCTCGAGCGGCATATGTGGGATGCCGGCCGGCAGATCGTGAAGCGCCGCTACCGCGAAGGGGACACGGCCATCGACGGATACGCCGAAGACTACGCCTATCTGATCTTCGGCCTCATCGAGCTGTTCCAGGCCGGCGGCAATCCGCATTGGCTGGAGTGGGCGCGCACGCTGCAGAAGCGGCAGGACGAGCAGTTCTGGGATGCGGAGAACGGCGGGTGGTTCAACACCACGGGCGCCGATCCGAGCGTCATCCTGCGTATGAAGGAAGACTACGACGGCGCCGAGCCGTCGCCGAGCTCGATCTCGGTGCTGAACCTGCTGATGATGGCGCACCTGACGAACGAAGCGGAGCTGTTCGAGCGCATCGATCGGACGCTGAAGATGTTCGGGCCGCACATCGGCAAGGTCGCGCGCGCGGTGCCGATGATGCTGGCGGCGCTCTCGACCTACCACGCGAAGGTGGCGCAGATTGTCATCGTCGGCGCCAGTGCTGACGAAGCGACGCAGGCGCTCATGCGGGAAGCGGTCGCGAAGTACGATCCGTTCAGCGTGCTCGTGCCCGTCGAGCCTGGTGCCGCGCAAACGCAGCTCGCGCGCATGCTGCCGTTCATCGGTGCGATGACGCTGCGCGATGGACGGCCGGCGGCGTACGTGTGTCACGACTTCACGTGCGGCGAACCGGCCACTGATCCGGCTGGACTCGCCGAACGGCTGTCTCGTACAATCGCCGTGTCTGACTAGCCGCGAGCGGCGCGGGGCGATGGGGCCCCGCAAGCGAGCGGCGAGGAGCGGGGCGGGGGGCCCCCGCGACTAATCATGGAGATGCAGGTAGACGTCTGGCTTCGGGGTACCGATTTCGCTAAAACGCAGACGATTTCCGGCATCGGCGCCGATCCGGCGGGGTGGACCGATCAGGATGTGTCGAAATTACTGAAGGCGATGCTGCTGTCGATCCATCGCGCAAAGAACCCGCACTCGACCGATACGCCCGTCTTCCTGCGAGGGTTCAGCTGGATCGTGAACCCGTTCGAGGAGAACGGCGTTGTCGTCGCCATCGAAATTCAGACGGGCGCCGCCGTCGCCGGCCCGTTCCGCATCGACAAGAAACAGCTGGAAGACATGATCTCGCGCGCCATCGCGCAGGCGCCCGCTTCGTCTGCGACATCGATTCACTAAACCCGCCTTCGCACGCGGCATAGGAGCTTCAATGGCCTCAACGACACGAACCTTCGGATTGATTTTGATTGCGCTCGGGCTCGCAGCGTATTTTCTGACCGGACGCGTCAGCGTGACGGCGCTGATTCCGGCGTTCTTCGGCGCCGTGTTTGTCATCCTCGCGCTGGTCGCGCGAAGCGAGTCGGCGCGCAAGCACGCGATGCACGCCGCGGTCGCCCTCGGTCTGCTTGGATTTCTCGGCACCCTGCGCGTGATCCCCTTTGTGGTTCGTGGGGAGTTCGCTCGACCGGCTGTGCTCGCGCAACTGGCCATGATGGTGTTGATGGTGATCTACGTCGCGCTCGGCGTGAAGTCCTTCAAGGCCGCGCGGCGCGCGAGACTGGCAAAATAGCCGAATGGGCATCTCGCGGCGACATGTGTTACACTAGTCGTGGTTTTTGCTAGTGCTGCGCTGCTTGCCTGTGTAACGAGCCTTTCCTGACTCGAATCTCCACACATTCTGCTTAGCGACGAAACGAATTCCGGCCCGGGTCCATTCTGGATTGCGGGCACATGTGTGCCGCTAGACGCGGCCAGCCCCGAGCGTAAGTCGAGGGGCAGAGGAGTGAATGATGAGTCGGAAATTGTATGTCGGAAATCTCTCGTACCAGACCGAGGCTGCCGAGCTTCAGCAGTTGTTCGAGCAGGCCGGGACGGTCGAAACCGTGAAGATCATGAAAGACATGGCCACGGGACGGAATCGCGGATTCGCGTTCGTCGAAATGGGCACGGACGAGGAGGCGGCGAAGGCCATCTCCGAGCTCAACGCGCATTCGTTCGAGGGTCGCAATCTGACCGTCAACGAAGCGCGGCCGAAGACCGAGCACGGCGGCGGGTTCGTGAACAACGGCTCGCGCCGCGACCGTAACGAACCGCGCTGGTAACAGCGTCGTTGTAAGAGGAGGGGAGACAGGATGCAGGTCCTGCCTCCCCTTTTTTTGTACGCCATCAGCGTCCGTTCGTGGGAACCACGATCCCACGAACGGCCGCCGGAACCGCCGAAACCGCCGAATCTGCCACAATTGACCGGCACGCTGGTTGATAGTGTGGCGTCCATATGAGCGGTTTCGCTCAAGACCTCCGATACGCACTCCGTGGACTGAGAAACAATCGCGGCTTCACCAGCGTCGCGGTGGTGACGCTCGCGCTGGGCATCGGTGCGAACACCGCCGTCTTCAGCGTCCTCAACGCCGTCCTTCTCCGGCCCCTGCCGTATCACGCGCCCGAGCAACTGGCGATGCTGTTTTCGGAGATACCCACGCAAGGGCTCCGGGAGGGCAGGACCGCATACGGCGACATCGACCAGTGGCGGCGGCAAAGCCAGACGTTCGCCGGCATGGCCGTCATGGATCCTGTCAGGCCGACGCTGACCACTGCGCTCGGCTCGGAACAAATCCGGGTTGCGAGAGTGTCGTCCAATTATTTTTCGCTCCTCGGCGTGCAGCCTGCCTACGGCCGCACCTTCACGGCGGAGGAGGCCGACGAGCGGCAGCGGCTCGCGCTCATCAGCGATAGCTTCTGGCAGACCCGTTTCGGCGGATCGCGCGAGGCGATCGGCAGTTCCCTCGTCATAGACGGCCTTCCATCGCGCATCATCGGCGTCCTGCCCGCCGAGCTGCAATTCGACGACACCGAGGTGTGGGAGCCGCACACGCTGTTTGCCGATTGGGACACGCTTCGGCGCGCGCGGGGCGCCGGCGCATGGTTCGTCATCGCGAGGCTCCGACCGAACGCCACCTTCGACCAGGCCCAGGCCGAGATGAGCACGATCGCGCGGCGTCTCAACGAACAGTCCGCCGTTGCGGTCCAGCGAGGGATCAGCGTGGTGCCGTTGAGCCTGTACGTCACAGGCTCGACCACACGCCTGGCGTTGTGGATGCTGACCGGGGCCGTGTCCTTTGTGCTGCTGATGGCCGTCGCCAACATTGCCGGGCTCTCGCTCGCGCGAAGCGCGGGGCGCGGGCGCGAGATGGCGATTCGAACGGCACTGGGCGCCACGCGGGCGCATATCGTGCGGCAGTTGCTGATCGAGAGCGTGACGCTGGCCGCCCTCTCCGGACTGGCGGGCCTGCTCGTCGCGCTCGGCGGCATCCGCGTGATTCTGTGGCTGAATCCCGCAGGCCTGGCGCGCCTCGACGAGGTGGCTCTCGATCCCTGGGGATTCGGTTGGACGCTGGCGCTGTCGCTTCTGTCTGGCATTCTGATCGGGCTCGCGCCGGCCATCACCGTCACACGCCGCAATCTGAAACCGGCCTTTGGCGAAGGGGCGCGAGGATCCTCGGGCGGCACCGCGACGCGTCGAATCCGCCGCGTCCTCGTCACCGCCGAATTTGCGCTAGCCCTCGTGCTCCTTGTTGGTGCGGGCCTGCTGACGCGAAGCCTGCTGAACGTGCGCAATGTCGATCCGGGATTCAGGACCGAGCGCGTGTTGTCGATGCAGCTTGCGAGCCCCGTGTTTCCCGCGACCGCTCAGCGCGTCGAGTATTTCGAGCGCGTGCTCGACCAGGCGAACGCCGTCGGCGGCGTCGAGCGCGCGGCGATCGCCAGCGAGTTTTTCATCGGCGGCAATCCCGAGCAGACGGTGACGGTTGAAGGGAGCACGCAAGGTGCGTCCCGCCGCGTGCGACTTCGGCGCGACGAGATCAGCGCCGGGTTTTTTGACACCGTCCGCACACCTCTCATCAGCGGGCGCATGTTTGCGGTGACCGATGGCAGAAGCGGTCCGAACGTCGCCATCATCAACCAGTCGATGGCTCGGCGCTTGTGGCCCCGGCAGGATTCGGTCGGCCGGCGCTTCAGGCTCGGTTCGGCCGATTCGAACGCCCCATGGTTCACCGTCGTCGGCGTCGTGGGCGACATGCGCCGCCAGGGTCCCGAGCACGAGGCGATTGCGCAGATGTTCGAGCCGCTCGCGCAGAATCCCTCACGTCTCGTGACGCTCCTCGTGCGGACGTCCACCGATCCCCGTCAAATGATGGGCGAGGTGCAGGCCGCGGTCCGCGGTGTTGCGAAGGATGCGCCGATCTATGGCGTCACGACGTTGGACGAGCGGCTCGGCGTGTTCGGCGCGCAGCGGCGTTTCCAGACGACGCTGTTGATCGCGTTTGCGCTGATAGCGGTGTTACTGGCCGCCGTGGGCGTGTACGGGCTGATGCGGTATTCCATTGCGACCCGGATGCGGGAAATCAGCATCCGCCTTGCGGTGGGTGCGCAGCGCGCCGACATTCTGTGGATGGTGTTCCGCGAAGGGCTGAGCCTCAGCGTGACGGGATTGGCGATTGGGCTCGTCGGGGCGTTGTGGATGGGGCAGCTCCTGTCGGGTCTCGTGTTCGGCATCACCGCCACCGATCCGCCTACGTTCGTGGCGGTGTCGGCCTTGTTGACGGCAGCTGCCGCGGCTGCCTGCTATGTTCCCGCTCGCCGCGCCGCGCGGATCGATCCGGTTGCGGGGCTGAAATACGAGTAGGGGTTCGTGGGTCGCGTAGGGCGCGTCGGGTTCGTAGGGTTCGTAGGGGTCGTAGGTCGCGTGGGTCGCGTAGGGTTCGTGGGGGTTCGCGGGTTGCGGGGGCGCGACTGCGGTAGGGCGCGACTTCAGTCGCGCACTCCTCTGTAGGGTCCGGCTTTAGCCGGACCGTGATCCCGGTGGCACAGGGCTTCAGCCCTGTCTCCCGGCGTCAGCGTCCAGAAGCACCGGTTCCGCAAACACGAAGTGCGGCGTGGCAAAACACGTCGCCGGCATTTGTTGTTCACTGCCATGGCGCTCGGACCAAGTCTGGTCCTCGTGGAGGTGGCCGGCTCTCGTGTTTTGTCCTCTGACGCTGTCACGCCGACTTCTACAGTTTGCTTCACCGGCGCTCCTGGCCGCCGCCGCAGTACGCAGTGTCCGGCTTTAGCCGGACCGTGAGCTGGTTTCCTGTCACGGCTGTCGTTCTGAAACGCTCATGAAGTAGAGTGCGTCTCCATGAGCGCCAGAAAAATCGCCATCGTGACGGGAGCGGGGAGTGGGATCGGTCGGGCGGTTGCGATCGGCCTTCTTAGTGAGGGCTATACAGTCGTCCTGGCCGGGCGTCGATCGGCGTTGTTGCAGGAAACGGTTGAACAGGCCGGCGCGCACGGCGCCGGCGCGCGCGTCGTCCCGACAGATGTGGGTGATCCGGCCCAGGTGCGTGCCTTGTTCGACGCGACACGCAACGGCTTCGGTCGGCTGGATTTGCTCTTCAACAACGCCGGCATGTCCGCGCGCGGCGTTCCGCTGGAAGAGTTGACGTTCGACGAATGGAAGGCGGTGGTCGACGTGAACCTGACGGGCGCGTTTCTCTGCACGCAGCAGGCGTTTCTGTTGATGAAGGATCAGCAGCCGCAGGGCGGACGCATCATCAACAACGGATCGATTTCGGCGTACGTCCCTCGTCCGCATTCGGCGCCGTATACCGCGACAAAGCACGCGATCACCGGCCTCACCAAATCCACGTCGCTCGACGGGCGGCGCTACAACATCGCATGCGGGCAGATCGACATCGGCAACGCGGCCACCGACATGACGGCACGGATGCCGAGTGGAGCGCTGCAGGCGAACGGTGAGACCGCTCCTGAGCCGCGCCTCGACGTCGCGCATGTCGTGCGCGCGGTCGTCTATATGGCGAGCCTGCCGCTCGACGCGAACGTGCAGTTCATGACCGTGATGGCGACGAAGATGCCGTTCATTGGCCGCGGGTAGGGAATTGGTAGATTGGTAGATTGG
>CAYHHH010000180.1:0-6959 GCA_964356125.1 uncultured Bifidobacteriaceae bacterium
GCCCTCGTACCGGCGATGAACAATTTCGATCCTGCGGCCGTGATCGCCGATGCGGTCGGTCGCGGCAAGGCCATTCGCAATGGCGTGCGCGCGGCCGCGTGCCTCGTGTCCATCCTCGTCTTTATTGAGCTGCTCGAGTTTTTCTCGGGCGTCATGGTGATCGACTGGGAAGGGGCGCTCTTCCAGCGGACCGACACGTTCGGTGCCGTCCCCCTTGCCCAGATGTCGCCCCTCACGGCCACCGCGTTTATCGTGGTCGGCCTCGCGCTCTGGTGTCGTACGAGTACCCGTTCGCCAAGGGTCCGCGATCTCGGCGGCGTGCTGGGCGCCGTTGCCTTCTTCATGGGTACCGCCGTCGCCCTGGGATATGCCTACGGCGCGCCTCTGCTGTACGGTGGCCAGATCATTCCGATGGCGCTCACCACCGGGCTCGCGTTCATGGGCACAGGAGTCGCGCTCGTTGCGCTCGCCGGACCGACCAGCCTTCCGCTTCGGCCGTTTTCCGAAGGCGGCATCCGGGCGCAGCGTGCCGAAACCGGGCACAAGCGCGCTGTCAAGGCGCTGCGCGACAGCGAGATCCTCGCCCGTAGTCTGGTCGAGCATCTCCCCCAACGCATTTTCGTCAAGGACCGCAACTCTCGCTACGTGTTCTGCAACTCCAATCTCGCGCGGGATTTGGGGATCGAAGAACAACAGATCGTGGGCAAAGACGATTTCGCGTTCCATCCGCTGGAACTTGCCGAGGCCTATCGAGCCGACGACCGGGCGGTCATGGCCGATGGGGTCATCAGAGACTTCGACGAGCGGTACGACGTGGCCGGGGAAGTGCGGTGGATCCATACAACCAAAGTTCCTTACCGCGACGAGCAGGGGGAGATCATCGGCGTGCTCGGGATATTCGAGGACATCGCGGAGCGTAAGCGGGCGGAGGAGGAGATCCGCCGCGGTGCGGCGCGGTCGGCGCAGATGGAACGAGAGTTTCGCGCGCTGTTTGCCGCCAACCCGCTGCCGATGTGGATCTACGACCTGACAACCTTGCAGTTCCTCGAGGTGAATGACGCAGCCGTCCAGCACTATGGGTACGAGCGGAACGAGTTTCTGGCCATGACGATCAAGGACATCCGCCCTGCCGAGGATGTCGAAGGACTGCTCAGAGATCTCGGTCAACGGCGGGAGCCGTGGCAGACCAGCGGTAATAGGCGTCACCGCCTCAAGTCCGGGCGGATCATCGACGTGGATGTCACGTCGCACACGACCAGCTTTGCCGGGCGCGCCGCCGCGCTGGTCGTCACACAGGACATCACGGAACGGAAACGGAGCGTCGAGGCGTTGCAGGCCGCCGAAGAACGCACACGGTTTGCGCTGGAGAGCGCCGACGTCGGGATCTGGGACTTGGACTACACCACCGGTGTGCTCCGATGGTCTGAAACCCTCGAAGCGCATTACGGCCTCCAGCCAGGAACGTTTGGCGGGACATTCGAGGCGTTCATCGACGTTATTCATCCAGACGATCGGGAGTCTGTGCTCGACACGCTCGGGAAGGCGATGAAGGCCGGCTCCGATTTCTCCGTCCAGAACCGGGCGATCTGGCCCGACGGTACGGTGCGGTGGCTGAGAGGCGCCGGCCGCATCGTCGTCAACGAACAGGGGGAACCGGTACGCGGCGTCGGAATCTCCCTGGATGTGACCGAACGCCGCACCTTGGAGGCGCAGTATCAGCAGGCGCAGAAGATGGAAGCCGTGGGACGGCTGGCCGGCGGTGTGGCGCACGACTTCAACAATCTGCTGACGGTCATTCTGGGATTCTGCGAGCTGCTGCTGGCCAACCGCGATCCGGACGACCCCCGTCAGGCAGACATTGCGGAGATTCAGAAGGCGGGGGAGCGCGCCGCGGGGCTCACGCACCAGTTGCTCGCATTCAGCCGCAAGCAGATCATCGAGCCGACGCGGCTCGATCTGAACGACGTGATGGCAGATCTCCAGGGACTGCTCGATCGCCTCATCGGCGCAGACGTGAAGATTGTGTTCGGCCTCCGGCCCGGCCTGGCGCTGATACTGGCCGATCGGGGGCAGGTCGAGCAGATCGTGATGAACCTCGTCGTGAACGCGCGCGACGCGATGCCCAAAGGAGGCAACCTCACGATCGAGACCGCGAACGTCGAGCTCGACGAGCAGTACGCGAAGACGCATCACGAGGCGAAGCCGGGTGCCTACGTCGTGCTCACCGTGAGCGATACGGGTACCGGCATGACGCCGCAGGTGCAGGCGCGGCTGTTCGAGCCGTTCTTTACCACCAAAGAGCCCGGCAAAGGCACCGGTCTCGGCCTGGCGACCGTTTATGGCATCGTCACGCGATGCGGCGGAAGCGTCAGCGTGCACACGGAGATTGGCTCGGGTACGTCGTTCAAGGTCTACTTCCCGCGAGCCGAGGCCGTCGAGACGGTCGTTGACGTGCCTGCGCCAACGGCCCGGCCGCGGACCGGCACGCAGACCGTGCTTCTTGTCGAGGACGAAGATGCGCTTCGCGGGCTGGCCAGGCGAATGTTGGAGGGGCAGGGCTACACCGTACTGGTCGCCTCGAACGCCGCCGAGGCGCTTCGACTTTTCGAGGAGAATCCGTCCATCGACGTCCTGCTGACCGACGTCGTCATGCCGGGCGCCAGCGGGCCGGAGTTGACGGGGCAGCTTATCAAGCAGCGGCCCGCGCTCAAGGTGATCTATATGTCCGGGTACACCGAAGAGTCCATCGTCAAGTATGGGGTTCTCAAGCCTGGAATCGCGTTCCTGAACAAACCGTTCACCTCTGAAATATTAGGAGAGAAAATTCGCGACGTGTTCGACCGGCCGCTTTAACGCCGCCCATGGAACAGATGCTCGCTCGCCTCACGGGGTATGTGACTACATTGTGCTAGAATTGTAGTTACATCATGACTGAAGGTGCCCCATGGACACGGTCGGGATACGTGAGCTCAAGACGCATCTGAGCCGCCACTTGAAGCGGGTTCGCGCGGGAGCGCGCTTGCTGGTAACGGAGCGCGGGCGCTCGATTGCCACCATCAACCCCGTCGAGGCGCCGGCCGACGTCGACTGGGCGCACCAGCTCGTCGCCGAGGGACGCGCGCACTGGAACGGCGGTAAACCTGCCGGCGCCAGGCGGCCAGCGAAAATTGCGGGCAAGCCTGCATCCTCGATCGTGATCGAGGATCGCCGGTGACGCTGTACTTGGATACAAGCAGTCTGGTCAAGCTCTACGTGACGGAGGCTGGGACTGAGGTTATCCGCCAGCTCGTCGGCGACGCGAACGTCGTGGCGACATCGGTCGTGGCCTACGCCGAAACACGCGCCGCGCTGGCGAGGCTTCGCCGCGAAGGGGCGCTCACAGCCTCGAAATTGACGTCAGCGAAGCGTGAGTTTGAGGAACAATGGCCGTCATATCTGACCTTGGAAGCCACCGATGCCCTGTGCCGCGCCGCAGGCGAGCTTGCCGAGAAGTACAGCGTTCGAGGCTTCGACAGCATCCACCTGGCTTCGTTCGCCGAGATCGCCCGGCGGGCAGGAACCGACGATACGCGGTTCTCCAGCTTCGATGAACGACTGAATAAAGCGGCGCGGAAGGTGACGCGGACTCTCGAACGCACCAGCGAAAAGTGATGGCATAGTTCGCATCGGGTTGGGCGGTATTACCGCTGCCGGGTGTGTACATAACTGCCAATACGTCTCGCGCCGCTCATCGAAAGCGTGTGGAGCATCCGTCGACGCGAGATGCTATGCATTCCGGAATGCATACGGTCGTGGTAGGATTCGGCCCCTCGAAATAAGGAGGAGCTATGAAGCGCCGTGACTTCTTGAATGTGGCACCACTCGCGGCAGCCGGGAGCTTCGTTGCTCCTGCCTTTGCCCAGGCGCCGTTCGCCGACGAAAAAAGCAAACTGAAGATTACGGGCGTGCGCGTGGTTCAGACCAGGCCCCGCCGGCCCGTTCCCACCTACACGCCCGCTCCGGGGTCGTGGTCGACGAACCGGGTCGAAGTCGCCAACCCGATGTCGATCTATCCCGAATACAAGGCGACGCGTTCGCTCTTTCAGCCGGATCCCGGCAAGGTGCCCAGCGCCACCATCGAGATCAGCACCGACAAGGGAATCAAAGGCTACGGCAGCGGCGGCCCGGGCGCCGGGTATGTGGTCGAGCAGCATCTGACCAAGCTTCTGCTGAACGAAGACCCGTTCAACATCGAGCGTCTCTGGGACATCATGTGGCGATCGACGATGTCGTACGGCCGCATGGGGGTCGTCATCAACGGCATCAGCGGCGTCGATCTTGCCTTGTGGGACATCGTCGGAAAGGCGCTCAACATGCCGGTCTACAAACTGCTCGGCGGCGAAACCAAGCCGCGGCTTCCAGCCTACTGCACGGGCAACGACATCGAGCAGCACGTCGAGTTCGGCTACAAGCGCTTGAAGCTGGCGATTCCGCACGGCCCCGCCGACGGCCTCGAAGGCATGCGCAAGAACGTCGAGCTCGTCCAGCGCGCCCGCAAGGCGCTCGGGCCCGATGGCGACATCATGCTCGACTGCTGGATGGCGTGGACGGAACGCTACACGATCGAAATCGCCGAGATGATGGAGCCCTATCGCGTGTACTGGATGGAGGAGTGCCTGCAGCCGCACGACTACGAGGGGTTCGGACGGCTCGCGGCACAAATCACGAGCACACGCATCGTCACCGGCGAGCACGAATACACGCGATACGGTTTCCGGCAGCTGCTCGAGAACGGGCTCAGAACGATCTGGCAGCCTGACATTCACTGGTGCGGAGGGCTGACGGAGATGCGTCGCATCGCCGCGCTCGCGGCGACGTACGACATCCCAGTGATTCCGCATAGCGGGGGTGGCAGGGACGGTGTGCATTTCATCATGGCGACACCCAACAGCCCCTGGGCCGAGCTCTTCATGCCCGCGCCCGGCGGTCCCAAAGAGGTGTACGACCGTTACGAAGAGGACAACATGATCACGCGCGGGCCCGAGGGCATCTACGTTCGTCCCTCGGACGCACCCGGATTTGGATGGGATTTTCTGGTGAGCTAGATCATAGAACCTTGACGCCGCTTCGCTTCGCCGCGCTGCGCAATGCTCCATCGCGCGAGCCGAGCGCCAACTTGCGGCGGAGCGCCACTTCCAGGTACGCGGCGTCGTACACCGACAGCCCGTACTTCTCCGCTAACGCGGACGTCTTATGAAAGGCCGCATGTCCAGAATCCTCGTCGATCGTCACGCGAAGACCCGAGAGCATCTCGAGCGCTGACTTCCGCTCAGACCCGGTGAGCAGCTTGCGTCGTTGTGCCGCAAGCAGCCCATTGGCGACCTCCAGGAACCACAGGGCAGGCGCGACGATCGTGGCGCCCGCCTCGACGTCCTCGAGGAGCGCATCGGTCTCCGCTGACGCCTGGCTTGGATACACCCAGGCAAACCCCACCGACGCATCCACGACGAACGCCTCGGTCACCGCCGACCCTCCTGAATCAAGCGTACGATCTCGGCGTGGGTCAGGGGCGGTTTGTCCCCACGGCGTTTCGCGATGCGCTGTCGCAGGCCGCGCAGGGCGGCCGCCGCCACGCGAACGTCGTCCAGGCTGGTTCGCCCCTCGGGGACGATCCGTGCGACAGGCTTATCGTGCCGAGTAATGACGATCTCCTCACCGCGCGTGACCCGGTCCAGGAGTTTCCCGAACCGGGTCTTTGCCTCGAAGGCCGTCACGCGTGCCATGGATCCTTCTTCCTCGAATTAACCAGTGATTAGCTAGTTTAGCATGGACCTCATTGCTGCCATCACACAAGCGTACGAAGCAATTGCATCGCAGGCGCCACGCGAATGTCGTCCGGCGTCACGCAGTCTTTCGTGCCGGTCGCCGAGACCTGCCACGCTTCACATTTCGGAAAGCGAGCCTTCAGGTATCTGATTCCGCGGTCGACCTCCGCATCGCTCCACTTGCATTCGACGAACAGCTGTGGAACCCGGCGCTCGACGATCACAAAGTCGACTTCCCGGCGGTCCGTATCCCGAAAGTAGCGCAGCTCGATGTCGCGCCCCTTGGCATCCTGCTCGTGGTGAACCCATTTCATGAGGTGCCCCGCCACGAGGTTCTCGAATCGCAGTGAGGGCTCCTGCACGACGCTCCAATCCCAGTGGTAGTGCTTCTGCTCCTTCTTCACCGCGCGGATGCGCGGCGCGCCAAACGGCGAGAGTCGAAAGATAGCGTAGAGCCGTTCCAGGATCTGCAACCAGTGCGCGACGGTCTTATGCGTCACCTGGAGATCTTCCCGGAGAGCATTGATCGAGAGGGGTGAACCCACCAGCTCCGGCAGGCGCAGCATCAGGAGTTCGAGATTCCCGAGATCCTGCACGCGTTCGAGGCTCGCGACCTCTTCGCGAATCAGCAACGTACGATGGTCGCGCGACCAGCGCCGCGCCTGGATCTCCGACCCGCTGAAATATGGCTCGGGGAAGCCGCCGAGGTTCAGGAGATCCCGAAGTTCTCTGGGTTTCGTGAGGCCGACCTCCGCGACAGACAGCGGGTGGAGGCGAAGCAAATGATACCGACCCTGCAGTGAGTCGCCGCCGAACCGGTAGAAGTCCAGCCGGGCGCTGCCTGTGACGAGAATCTGCCGACCGGCCGAGCGGCTATCGAACAGTCCCTTGAGATAGTTGCGCCAGCTTCGGTACTTGTGGAACTCGTCGAACACCCACAGCTTCGTCGGGGGGAGCTCGCGCCGCAGGAGTGAGCGAGGCCATCTCCACCCTGTATGACTATTTTAGCCATCGGTCAAAACTACTCATGAGTAATTTCACCCCGCCGGCATTTCGAGCGGCCTTTCTGCGCGGTCGACCTACCGACCACCAACCACCAGCTATTTCCGCGGCAGCGCGAAAGCAACATAGCTCGGCGTGCCGACGACAGGATCG
>CAYHHH010000181.1:0-6954 GCA_964356125.1 uncultured Bifidobacteriaceae bacterium
ATTCTGCAGGGGCTTCTCGATGTTCGAGGCGTTCGGCAATCACGCGGAGAGCCAAGGCTTGAACTCGCGCTGTGGGGGTTGTCTGTAAGATGGCCATTTGACGAGTCGACTCTTCCCGACTCTTATCCGACTCTTACCCTACGCTCTCCGCTCTCCGCTCCGTCCCCGTCAGTTCCTCGTACGGTCCCTTGAAGTCGGTGATCTTCCCGTGGTCGAACTGCCAGACCCTCGTCCCGACTTCTTCCAGCAAATCCTGATCGTGCGTGACCAGCAGAATCGTGCCCTCGAATTTCTGCAGCGCGATGTTCAGCGCGTTGATCGCCTCGAGGTCGAGGTGGTTCGTCGGCTCGTCGAGAATCAGCACGTTCGGTTTCAGCAGCATGATGCGGCAGAAGAGCAGCCGCGCCGTCTCGCCGCCTGATAATGCGTCGGTCGGCTTCAGCCCTTCTTCACCGCTGAACAGCATCTGGCCGAGCAGGCCGTGAATGTCCTGGCGCGACGCATCCGGATCGAACTGATGCAGCCACTCGACGGCGGTCATCCCCTTCTGAATCGTTCCTGTCTGATCCTGAGGGAAGTAGCCAATCGAGACTTCATGTCCCCACGTCAGCTTGCCGGCATCGAGATCCAACGGAGACGAAGGCATTCCCGGCGCATCGCTCAACAGCGCCTTCAGCATCGTCGTCTTGCCCGCGCCGTTGCGGCCCACGAGCACGATCTTCTCGCCGCGGTTGATGACGGCGTCGAAGCCCGGAATGACCTTCAGGTTGCCGAAGGCCTTCTTCAGGCCCTTCACCTCGAGCGCGACCTTTCCTGACGGCCGCTTCGGCGTGAACTTGATGTACGGGCGCTGGATGTTCGAGCGCGCGAGCTCTGTCGTCTGCAGCCGCTCGACTTCCTTGCGCCGCGCCGTCGCCTGGCTGGCCCGCGTGCCGGCGCCGAAGCGCTGGATGAAGTCGGTGAGCTGCGCGATTTTCTTTTCGCGCTGCACGTTGTCGGCTTCCACCTGCGAGCGGATCTGGGTTTTCGCGACGACCATGTCGTCGTAGCCGCCGGTGTAGGTGATGATCGTCTGATAGTCGATGTCGGCGATGTGCGTGCACACGGCATTCAGAAAATGCCGATCGTGCGAGATGACGATTAACGTGCCCTCGTACCGGTTGAGGAATTCTTCGAGCCAGTGGATGGAGTCGAGGTCGAGGTGGTTCGTCGGCTCGTCGAGCAGCAGCGCCTGCGGATCGCCGAACAGCGCCTGTGCGACCAGCACGCGGACTTTCTGCCCGCCCTGCAGCTCGGACATCTTGCGGTCGTGCAGCTCGTCGGCGATATCCAGCCCCTGCAGCAGAATCGCCGCATCGCTTTCGGCAGAGTAGCCGTCTTCTTCGCCGACGATCCCCTCGAGCTCGCCGAGGCGCATGCCGGCCTCGTGCGTCATCTCGGGTTCCGCGTACAGCGTGTCGCGCTCGGCCAGCGCATCCCATAGACGCTTGTTGCCCATCACGACCGTGTCGATCACGCGAAAGGCGTCGAATGCGTACTGATCCTGGCGCAGCACGCCAAGCTTCCTGGGCCTGACGACGGTGCCTTGCTGGGGGTCGAGCTCGCCGGTCAACAGCTTCATGAAGGTCGACTTGCCGGACCCGTTGGGGCCGGTCAAGCCGTACCGCCGGCCCGAAGAAAACGTGGTGGTGACGTCTTCGAAGAGCGTCTTCGAGCCGTATCGCATAGAAACGCCGCTGACTGAGATCATGAACTCTTAATTTTAACAGAAGCGGTCGCAAGGAGCATAAATTACAGTATATTAATATTACGATATGACGCCGGCCGCGCTGCAGGCCTTCAAGGCGGACTTCTTCCGGGCGCTCGCGCATCCCATCCGCATCAGAATCCTCGAAACGCTCGGGGAGGGGGAGCGCAGCGTGCAGGAATTGCAAGCCGCGCTGCGCCTCGACCAGCCCGTTGTCTCTCAGCAACTGGCGGTGCTGAGGGCGAAGAACATCGTCACCTCGCGCAAGGTCGGCACCACGGTTCGCTACGCCCTCAGCGACCCGCTCATCACGAAACTCCTGTCGGTCGCCCGCGAAATCTTCAACAACCACCTCGTCGACAGCCAGTCGATGCTGAGAGAGCTTCAGCGCGAAGCGCGGAAGTCGTGACTTGAGCGATCCGGCAGACGCGCTCCCGCTGGCCCTGGCCATTCGAGTCGCCGTCATCGTGATGACGCTGCTGCTTTGGCGGCGGACGCGTGCGGCGCGGCACGTGGCCTTCTTCGGATCGGCCCTGGCGTCGGCCGTCACTGGCGCGATGGCTGTGGCCGTTCTTCACGCCTCTTCGTCTCCCGCCGGGTGGCATGGCGTCCTCTTCGTTCACCACGCATCGGGAATCGTGCTCGGATATTCGGTCGATGGGCTGTCCGCCTGGTTTCTGCTCGTGCTCTCGATGCTCGCCGTGCCCATTGCGCTCTACAGCATCGGGTACATGGCGCATCCACCGCTCGATCGGCGCGCGGTCTTCATCGGCGCCGCCTTCAACGTGCTGCTCGGCGCCGTCGAGGTCGTGTTTACTGCCGCAGACGTCATCACGTTTCTATTCGCATGGGAATTGATGACGCTGGCAACCGCCGCGCTCGTGACCACCGAGCACGAACGGCGCGTCAACCGGCGCGCGGCATATCTCTATCTGGTGATGTCGCACGTGGGCACGGGCTGCCTCATCGCCGGATTCCTGTTCCTCGCATCGGCCTCGGGCTCGCTGTCGTTCGCAGTCGCGTTGTCTGGCGGATTGTCGCTGGCGCCTCTGACGCGCACCGTGCTCTTCGCGCTGTTCTTCGCCGGCTTCGGCGTCAAGGCCGGCGTCATTCCGTTTCACCTCTGGCTTCCCGAAGCGCATCCGGCTGCACCCTCGATCATCTCCGCGCTCATGTCCGGTGCGATCATCAAGACCGGCATCTACGGGCTGGTGCGTGTCTGCGCATTTGGGCTGGGCGTCCCGGATATGTCATGGGGCGTGCTCGTCCTCGCGCTCGGGGGGTTGTCGGCGGTGCTGGGCGTGTTGTATGCGCTCGTGCAGCACGATCTCAAGCGATTGCTCGCGTATCACAGCATCGAAAATATCGGGATCATTCTTCTCGGACTCGGCGCCGCGATGATGGCGCTCTCCTTCGGGCGGCACGACGTGGCGTCGATCGGCATGGCCGCGAGCCTGTATCACGTGATGAATCACGCGATATTCAAAGGGCTGCTGTTCCTCGGGGCCGGGGGCGTCGTGCTGGCAACCGGTACCAGGCAGATCGAGCAGTTCGGCGGCCTCCTGCGGCGGATGCCGTGGACGGCGCTGTTCTTTCTCGTCGGCGCGCTGGCGATTTCCGGGCTGCCGATGCTGAACGGCTTTGCCAGCGAGTGGCTCACGTTTCAGGCGTTCCTCTACGGGTTCTCCGGGTCGGCCGACCCGCTCGTGCATTTTCTGTTTGCCGTAGGCGGCGCAACGCTGGCGCTGACGACGGCGCTCGCGGCCGCCTGTTTCGTCAAGGCATTCGGCATCACGTTCCTGGCGTTGCCGCGCAGCGCCGCGGCCGCCGGCGCGCAGGAATCCGAGAGGATGATGCTGGTGCCGCAGGCGGTGCTCGCTGTGATGTGCGTGGGCCTCGGCTTGTTTCCCGGCCTGGTCCTTCAGTCGCTCGACGCTGTCGTGACGTCGTTGCCGGGATTGTCGCCGGGAACGGACCTCGCGCGCGGCGCGCTGGGGATGGCATCCGGAGCCGAGACCTTCGATCACGTGACGCCAATGGCGATGAGCGCGGTCTTGCTGGGGGGGCTCTGCGTGGCGGCGCTCCTGACGCTGCGAAGCGGACACGCCGTGCGCAGGGTGCCGACGTGGGGTTGCGGCGGCGAGCTCGATGCGCGCACCGAGTACACGGCCACCGCGTTTTCCAAGCCGCTGCTGGTCATCTTCGGGGGCGTGTACCGCCCGACGCGCGAGGTTGAGAGGCTGACGGATGTGTCGCCCTACTTTCCTCACACGGTCCGCTATCGGTCGGAAATCGAGCCGACGTTCGAGCGCTACGTCTACGACCCACTGCTGGGCGCCATACTGCGGGCGGCCACGGCGATGAAAGTGCTGCAGGCCGGCAGCCTCCATGCGTACCTTGGGTACGTGATTGTTCTGGTCGTCGGTCTGATGCTGCTCGTCTGGTGGCAGCAGTAAAGAACAGGGAAGGTGAATACACCGTGCTTTCGGTCGCGCTTCTGATTCGTCTCATCACGATTGCCGTCACGCTCGCGCTGGGCCGCCATGCCGCCGCCAGCCGCCGGGTCGCGTTGGGGGGTTCCATTCTGGCGTCGGCAATCACGCTGTCTCTTGCCGCCGGCGTCCTCACGTCGGGGCGCATGGCTGAGGGAATCCTGCTGCGGCACGCCGCGTCCGGCATGGTCTTCGGCTACGCCGTCGCGCCGTTGTCCGCGTGGTTTCTGATGGTGCTCGGCATCGTCGCCATTCCGGTGGCGGTCTACAGCGAGGGCTATTTCGCGCATGCCGTGGCGCCGTCGCGGATGGCGGGCGTCGGCATTGGCTTCAACGTCCTTGTCGGATCGGTGGAGCTCGTGTTCGCGGCGGGCGATGTGATGACCTTTTTGTTTGCGTGGGAGATGATGACGCTCGCCACCGCGGCGCTCGTCGTCACCGACCACGATGTTCGCGCGAACCGGCGCGCGGCCTATCTGTTTCTCGTCATGTCGCATGTCGGTACGGGCTGTCTCGTCGCCGGCTTTTTCGCGCTCGTAGCGGCATCGGGGTCGACGGCGTTTTCGAGTGTACTCGCGGGGCACGCGCTGGCGTCGCCGATGCGCGAGGGATTGTTCGTGCTGTTCTTCGCCGGGTTCGGCGTCAAGGCGGGCGTCATTCCACTGCATGTGTGGCTGCCCGAAGCGCACCCTGCGGCACCGAGCAGTATCTCAGCCCTCATGTCGGCGGTCCTCATCACGACAGGGTTCTACGGCCTCGTCCGGGTCTGCGCGTTCGGCCTCGGAGTACCCGACGCCAACTGGGGCCTCGCGTTCATGGCCATCGGCACGGTATCGGCCATTCTTGGCGTCCTGTACGCACTGACGGAAAACGATCTCAAGCGGCTCCTTGCGTACAGCACCATCGAGAACGCAGGCATCATGGTGCTCGCCCTGGGAACCGCCATGATGGCGCGGGCGCAGGGCGACACCGGTCTCGCCACAATCGCGATCGCGGCGAGCCTGGCTCACGTGTTGAATCACGCGGTGTTCAAGGGGCTGTTGTTCCTCGCCGCCGGAAGTGTTGTGATGGCGACAGGCAGCCGTCAGATCGAACAGTTCGGCGGCCTGCTGCGGCGGATGCCGTGGACCGGGCTGTTTTTTCTTGTCGGCGCGCTGTCGATCTCGGGCCTGCCGCTGTTGAACGGCTTCATCAGTGAATGGCTCACGTTTCAGGCTCTGCTGCTCGGATTTGCCTCGACACCCGGACTTGTAAGGCTGAATTTTCCGGTCGGCGGAGCGATTCTGGCGCTCTCTGTTGCACTGGCAGCGGCCTGTTTCGTCAAGGCGTTCGGCATCAGCTTTCTGGCCCTCCCACGAAGCGAGTCGGCTGCTGATGCGCGGGAGTCGCCGGTGGTGATGCTCGCGCCACAGGCCTGCCTGGCGTCACTGTGCGTGCTCGGCGGCCTCTTTCCGGGCATCGTGCTTCGAGCGCTCGAGCGCGTGCTCGTGTCGCTGCCCGGCTTGTCGAGCGGCTCGCAGGTGCTGGGCGCGGGATACTTCGCGATGACGTCGGGGGTGATGGCACGCGGCGTCGATCGATTCGATCACGTCATGCCTCTGACGCTCGGCATCGTGGTCGTCTGCGTCGTGGCCGTCGCCGCCTTCACCGCGTCGCGGGCCGCCGTTGCCGTGCGGCGTGTGCCGACCTGGGGCTGCGGTGGAGTGCTGTCAGCCAGCACTGAATACACCGCGACCGCGTTCTCCAAACCCTTGATGATGATCTTTGCCGCTGTGTACAGGCCCACGCGTCAGGTGGAGACGCTGGCCGGCATCTCGCCGTATTTTCCGCAAGAGGTGCGCTATCGGGCGGCGATCGAGCCGACGTTCGAGCGCTACGTGTACGGCCCGCTCGTGCGCGCAGTACTTGGCGCAGCCACAGGGATGAGAGTGCTGCAGGCGGGCAGCCTCCACGCCTATCTCGCGTATGTGCTCGTGCTCGGAGTGCTGCTGCTCGTGTGGCTCGGAGGGACGCCATGAGCTCACTCGTCGCTGAGGTGCTTCGCATCGCCGGTCTGACGGTGCTGCAGGTGGCCGGCATGCTCGCGGTCGCGCCGCTGCTGAAGGTCGCGATCAAGAAAATGAAGGCGCGGCTGCAGAACCGTCAGGGGCCTCCCTGGCTGCAGGGCTATTACGATCTCGCGAAGCTGCTGCGGAAAGAGCCCGTTCGATCCGACACCGCGTCGTGGGTCTATGTGGCCGGTCCGCGCGTCTACTTCGCTGCCGCGGTCGCAGCGACCACGTTGGTTCCCGTACTGGTTGCAGCCGCGCCGCTCGAATCTGCCGGCGGCATCCTGTTGCTGGTCGGGACCCTTGCGCTCGGCCGCTTCGCGCTCGCCACCGCGGCGCTCGACACCGGCAGCCCATTCGGCGGCATGGGGGCGAGCCGCGACATGACAATTGCCGCGCTCGCGGAGCCCGCGCTGATGCTGGGGCTGTTCACCTCGGCGCTGGCCGCCGGCTCGCTGAATCTCGGCGTGCTCGTCAGAAGCCTGCTGCAGCACGGCCCGTCATTTCACCCGAGCGATCTCCTCGCCTTTGCGGGCCTCTTCATCATCGTCATCGCCGAGACGGGGCGCATCCCGGTGGACAACCCCGCCACGCACCTCGAGCTGACGATGATCCACGGGGCGATGGTGCTCGAGTACGCGGGACCGGACCTTGCGCTGGGCGAGTG
>CAYHHH010000182.1:0-6821 GCA_964356125.1 uncultured Bifidobacteriaceae bacterium
CCTGCTGGTTCATCGACACCGATTACAACGGCGAGAGCTTCTTCGTCCGCCATGCGTATTTCACTGGCGGCCCTGGAAACGACGGCCCGTACGAGAAACTCAAGCGCGCGCTGCGCGCGGATATCGATGAAGGCGCGTGGGCAACCCTTTACAGCACCGTAAGCCGGCCGTTCGCGCCGCCCGAGACAGGAAAGATCGCGGTCAAGGTCATCAATCACTACGGCGACGAGGTGCTGAAGGTGTACGAGGTTGCAACGGTGAGTGCCTAGCAGAGATCCACGGTCCGGCTAAAGCCGAGCCCTACCGACAATTCAAACAGGAGTTCAGGAGATCAAGAGAATCCTTTTGAAAAAGATCTTCTGACCTTCTGATCTTCTGTTCAAACGTCTTGAGACCACACGGCCAGTTCGTAGCCGTCGGGATCGAGAAAATGGAATCGTCGTCCGCCGGGGAATTCAAAGATCGGTTTGGCGATACGGCCACCAGCCGCTTCGACCCGACGCTGCATGTCTTCGAGATCGTCGGCGTAGAGGACGACCAGCGGGCCGCCAGGCGTTGGTTTCGCTGCCGTGGTGAACCCTCCCGTCAGCCGGCCGTCGCCGAACTCGCAATAGTTCGGGCCGTAGTCCTTGAACGTCCACCCGAACGCCTTTCCATAGAACGCCTTGGAGCGTTCGATGTCGCTCACGTTCATTTCGATGTAGTCGATGCGGCGATCGTTGACAGACTTTGCCATCAGAAGCGCCGATTGTAGCGTAGGCGGGGCCCGTAATAAGCTCGGTGCGCATGCG
Organism: uncultured Bifidobacteriaceae bacterium; assembly: GCA_964356125.1. Classification (GTDB taxonomy): domain Bacteria; phylum Acidobacteriota; class Vicinamibacteria; order Vicinamibacterales; family JAMQPK01; genus JAMQPK01. The sequence continues at coordinate 792 of CAYHHH010000182.1, forward strand.
CGTGCGTTTCTGGGGAGTGCGCGGCTCGGTGCCGTGGGCGACTCCCGGTTCCATCGGACATGGCTGCAATACGCCCTGCGTCGAAATCGTTGACGAGGTGAGCGGCCGCCGTCTCATCCTCGATGCCGGCTCGGGCATCGTCGGGGTCGGCGCGACGCTGGACGCTGTGACGAATATTCCCATCGTGCTGACGCACTATCACTGGGACCACGTGCAGGGGCTGCCGTTCTTTGCGCCGCTGTATCGGCCGGGCTGCGCGGTCACCGTGTGGGCGCCTGCGCTCGGACGCCAGTTTGCCGACATCGAGACGATGTTCGAGTCGCCGTTCTTTCCGGTGCCCTACGATCGTCTGCCGTCGCGCCCTGCGATCCGGATGAACGGCGTGGGCCGCGTGGCGATCAACGGCTTCGACGTGTCGGCGCAGCCGCTGAATCATCCCGGCGGATCGTTCGCGTATCGTATCGGCGGCGCCAACGGCGATCTCGTGTACGCCACCGATCACGAGTTCGGCAACGCCGACATCGATCTCGCGCTCGCGCACTTTTCGCGCGGCGCCCGCGCGCTCGTCATGGACTCGCACTTCACGCCCGAGGAAATGCCCGCGCACAAAGGCTGGGGGCACAGCGACTGGTCGCAGAGCGCTCAGTTCGCTGCGAGCTGCGGCGCGAAACAGCTATGGCTGTTCCATCACAAACCCGGCCGGCCGGATGAGGACATGCGCGAGATAGAAGCCGCGGTGCAGAAGGTGTTCGCGACCACGTGCGCGGCCAAAGAAGGGGATTCCTTCTTGGTGTAAGTGGAAAGTAAAAAGTAAAAAGTGGAAAGGAAAAGCATGCAGAGAATCTTCGGTGCGGTTCTGGCCGTCGTGCTGGCCGTTGCGATCGGCGCGCTCGAGCCGGCGTCGCACGCGCAGTCGACCGACCGTTGGGTTGGCACTTGGGCCACCGCCCTGGTCGGCCGCCCGCAGAACCCGGCGCTGCCGCAGCCCGGCCCGCCGCCACCTGCGCCGTTCATGCGCAATGCATGTCCGGCTCCGGCGCCGCCGGCCAACCCGCCAGCGCAGCCGCCGGCGGGCGCGATGTTCGGACCTCCGCCGTTTATCCACTTTACAAACCAGACGCTGCGTCAGGTCATCCGCGCGAGCCTCGGTGGATCGAGACTGCGCGTCGTGCTGAGCAACACGTTTGGTACGGCGCCCATCACGATCGGTGCGGCTCACATCGCACTGCGCGACAAAGACGCCGCCATTCAGGCGACGCACGGCCGCCCGCTGACGTTCAGCGGCCGGAGCACCATCACCATTCCGGCGAACGCGATTGTCTACAGCGATCCCGTGACGCTGGCCGTGCCGCCGATGGCTGACCTCGCTGTCGATCTGTATCTTCCGGGCACAACCAATAATCCGGCGTTCCTGACAATGCACGGCTCGTCGTTCCAGACCTCGTACATCTCTGAAACCGGCAACCACGCCGGCACACCGAAGCTGCCGGCCGTTGCGACGACTCGCAGCTGGTATCTGTTGTCACGGATTGAGGTCGATGCGCCCGACGCGGCGGGCGTCGTCGTCGCCGTTGGCGATTCCATCACCGATGGCGCGGCCTCGACGCCAGACACGAATAATCGCTGGCCCGATGTGCTTGCGAGACGGCTGCTCACATCGCCGGCGCCTGTGAAGATGGGAATGCTGAATGCGGGCATCGGCGGCAATCGCGTGCTCAGCGAAGGCACGTACGGAGCCGGCATCAACGCGCTGGCGCGCTTCGAGATCGATGCGCTCAGCCATCCGGGTATCACGCACATCATCGTCATGGAAGGGATCAACGACATCGGGAACGCGCGGCAGAATTCCACGCCGACGGCCGAGGACCTGATCTCCGCGCACACGCAGTTGATCACTCGCGCGCATGCGAAGGGTGTGAAGATCTTCGGTGCGACGCTCACGCCCTTCTGGGGCGCCGCGTATTACACGGAGGTCGGCGAAGCGAAGCGACAGGCGCTGAACAACTGGATTCGGACCAGCAAGGCCTACGACGGCGTCGTTGACTTCGACAAGGCGACGAGCGATCCGAGCGACCCGAAGAAGCTGCTGGCCGCCTACGACTCGTGCGATCACCTGCACCCCAGCGACGCGGGCTACAAAGCCATGGCAGAGACGATCGACTTAAATTTGTTTCGATGAGGAAAAACATGACGCAATTGCTTCGATTCGTGTTGCCCGCGCTGCTGCTCCTGTCGTGCGCTTCCGACGTGTCGGCGCAGCTCGTCGCGGCGAAAGAGGGGCCGGTTGTCTACGGCCATCACCACATCAACACGATGGACGTCGAGGCGCAGAAGAAATTCTTCGTTGACGCGCTCGGCGGGACGCTGATCAAGGCGGGTACCAACAACGCCGAGATCGTGAGGTTTCCAAACGTGCTGGTGTTCTTCCGAAGCGTGAAGACGCCGCCCGGCGGGACGAGAGGAACCACCGCCAACCACATCGGCTTCTCGGTGCCGAATCTCCGTGCGACCGTGGACAAAGTCAAAGCGAGCGGGTATCAGATGATCACGCAGACGGAAGCCACTCCGGACCGCGTGGTTAAGGACGACATCGCGGGTCCCGCGCAGCCCGGAGGTGCGTCCATCGCCTTCGTGCAGGCACCGGACGATCTGAAGGTTGAGCTTGTCGAGGTCACACAGCAGAAGATACCGATCGCGTTGCACCACGTGCACTTCTTCAACCCGGCGAACATGGAGATGCAGGCGTGGTACGTGAAGACGTTCGGTGCGACGTCGCGGCTGGGCGGCGCGTTTCCGGCGGCCATCCTCCCCGGTGTTGCACTGAACTTTTCCGCTTCGCCGACGCCTGTGGTGGGAACACAAGGTCGCGCGCTCGACCACGTCGGCTTCGAGGTGAAGAACCTCGAGGCCTTCACGAAGAAACTGGAAGCCGATGGGATGAAGCTCGCGGTTCCATACCGCCAAGTGCCGGCGCTCGGCATCGCCATCGCCTTCTTCACCGATCCGTGGGGCACCTACATCGAGCTCACCGAAGGGTTGGACAAGATACCGTAAGCGTCAGCGCGTCCTGAGCCGGATGACGCTGACCGAATGAGCCGGCAGATCGTGGACGAACGCCGGCGCTGCGTTGCCGATGGCAATCGACCTCGGTATCACCTTTCGCGGCTCTGCGACGGTATTGATGGCGGTCAGCTCGCCGGTCAGCACTTCGCCCGTCGCGTTGCGCCTGATCGTCTTCACGCCCTGAAGATCGATTCGCACCGGTTGCGAAACCGCCTGGACGTTGACGAGCTTCAGAATCACATCGCCGCTCGAGTCTTCACGCGTGGCGCTGGCATAGATGCCGTCGAACGGTCCCGTCGGGCCGCGCCCGCCGCGTCCGCCGCCGGCCCGGCCCCGCCCGGGCACCGGCGCAGGCTGAGGCGCTTGAGGGAGCTCCTCCAGCGTCAGCATCGGCACCGGAGCGATCGTGGCCGGCAGCACGACGTCGCCGCGGTTGGACGAGAACATCTTCTGCACGTAGTAGGCCGGCGAGCCGAAGCTGGTCTGCGCATCGTAGCCAATCAGATTGACGGCCCACTGTCTGCCGCCTGGATTCACGTTGACCAACAACGGCGCGTAGCAGTTCATGACGACGACATCGGCGTTGCGCTCGAGGCCCGTGAGAAACGCGGCATCGCCGAGCGCGAACGCCATCATCGGCGTGTCACCCGTTCTCGGATTGTTCGTCGCCCACTCGCCGACGAACACTTTCGTCGCGCTGCGGCTGTAGCCGTCGTAGAGATGCGCCTGCGCGAGCGCCGTCGGGATCGTCACGTAGAAGTGGTCGTCGAGCAGGTCCGGCTGCCGGCTGTGCACGAAATCCCGATCCTGCGTCCGCATCGTCGAAATGATTTGGATGGATGGGTACTTCGCCTTGATCGCGTCATAGAACATCGTGAACCGGCTGTCGTAGCTCGCCGTTCCGTTGTTCAGCCAGTCCTCGTTGCCGATTTCCACGTAGCGGAGCGGAAACGGCCGCGGATGTCCGTCACGCGCGCGGCGCGCCCCCCAGGTCGTGCTCGTGCTGCCAGTCACGTACTCGATCTCGTCGAGTGCATCCTGGACGTGCGGCTTGAGCGCGTCTCCCGTGATGATGTTGTTGCCCTTGTCGATGTGCAGACCGGCATAGAGTCCGATGATGGGCTCCGCGCCGAGGTCCTCGGCCCATTCCAGAAACTCGAGCATGCCCATTCCGTCCGAGGAGCGATACCTCCATGGGCTCATGTGTGTCGGGCGTTGCTCCAGGGGTCCGATCGTCGCCTTCCAGTTGAAGCGGTTTTCGTAGTTCGGGCCTTCGAGATAATTTCCACCGGGGAAGCGCAGGAAGCCCGGCTTCATCGCCGCGAGCAGCCCCATGATGTCGGGGCGGTTGCCGTTCGGGCGATTCTTGTACGTTGGAGGAAACAACGACACCAGGCTGAGCCAAACCGTTCCGGGGCTGCTGGTGGAGATCACGAAGCGGTTCGTGGTGGAAGGCGTCAGCCTCCCGGTCTTCAACGTTGCGGTGTACTTTCTCCACTCTGCCGTGATCCGCGCAACGTCTGCCCTGGCCCAGACAGTCGTTCCGTCATGGCTTTCGATCGACGCCGTGAGCGGTCCTTTGAAGCTGCCGCTGCCTTTCGCCCAGAACGACACTCGGTACGTCGTGTCCGGTTTGGCGGGGATGCCCCAGTAGCCTTCGTTCGCCGCTCCGACCCGCCCCTTGCCGGAGACCGAGCTGACCTCGAGCTTCAGGGCAGTGGTGAGGGCGGTGTCAGGTACCGGGCTCTGATCGAGCGAGATCGCACCCTCGCCTCCGGCGTCCGTGACGACCGACCAGTTCACGGGAATCTTGGGATCGTCTCGAAAGGTGCGATTCCGAATCAACTCCGCGTACAGTCCACCGTCGTAGGAGAAGTTGATTTCTTCGGTCATCAATCCGTAGAAGCGAGGATCGAATCTCGCTCCGGGCTGATCGACCCTGACGGTGACGGTCACTGGCTGTTGCGCGCGGGTGGCAGGCCCTGGCCACAGCATCACAATTCCCGGTACGATCAGGGCAGCGAATGCCCAGGCGAGACGGTGACGATTCAGTGGCATCTGCATTTCCTTGCTTATATCAGATATGAAACCAAAGCCCCAGATTCCAGACGAGATTGAAGACCACCGTGACGCGCGCTGGTGCCGCGAGGCGACGCGGCAGATCGAGACCGTGCACGACGCGGAATCTTTCATCGAGGACGCCGGCTTCGCGGCGTGCCTCACCGACTCCCGGCGGTCGGGGCCGTCACTCTACGTAGCCGTCTGCGGGCGCCGTGACGCCGTGCTGCCGCCGAACGTGCAGAAAGATCCGGAGACCTCGCTCACGTGGCAGTTGAAGGACGAGCTGATCGAGCGCGGCCACGTGTACTACGCAAAGCTGTCGCGTGGCAAGACGATGTTTCTCGCGCCGCGCATGATTCCGTATTTTCACGCGATTTGGGGAATGCGGCAGGCTGACGAGAAAAAGCAGCTCAGCAAGCACGCGCGGGCGATTCTCACGGTGCTCCGCAAGGAATGGGAGCTGGCGACGTCGGACCTGCGGGATGAAGCCGGCGTGAAAGATCGTGCGGCATTCATCAAGGCGATGGACGAGCTGCAGGCCGCGATGATCGTCGTGCCGAGCGCGGCGGTCTACGAACCGAAGTTCACTTACATCTGGGAGCTCGCGGTGGGCCGTTTCCCCGACGCGATGGTGAAGCGCGTGAAGCGCGACATCGCGGTGAAGGAGATCGCGCGCAGCTTTCTCGCCGGCGCCGGCATGACGATCCCCGGCGAGCTGGCGCGCGTAACGGGGCTCTCGCGGCCGGAAGCCGGGCGCGGGAACCTTGCGTTGGTAGCGGAGGGGTACGCGACGCTGGTGGAGAGGGGGACGTACAAGCTTCGCTAGAACACGGAGGTATCCCAACACGGAGACACGGAGACACGGAGATGAGATGAAGCGGCTGGCTGCTACCTAACGTGGTAGCT
>CAYHHH010000183.1:0-6736 GCA_964356125.1 uncultured Bifidobacteriaceae bacterium
CGACGCGCCCGACTTAGGTGGTGTGTGCACTCAGGGCCTGCGCGCGAAGAAACTTGACGCCGCCAAAGGCGATCGCCTCGGGCGTGGGAGCAAGATCGCGCCAGATCGCCGCCGCTGCCGACAGCGGGCCCAGGGCAAAGCCGAAGCTTTCAATCGTGAGCCACCGGTTGTAGCCAATCTCGTCCACCGCGGAAAAGAACTCCTGCCATGCGACGTGCCCGGAACCTGGAGTCCCCCGGTCGTTCTCACACGTGTGCAGATGCTTGAGGTGCGGCGCGGCATGACGCACCGCGTCGCCAATCGACTTCTCTTCGATGTTGGCGTGAAAGGTATCCAGCAGGATCCCGATCGCCGGATCCCCAATCGCGTCACACAGCGTCGTCGCATCAGCGACTGTGTTGAGGAAGTACGTTTCGAATCGGTTCAGCGGCTCGAGCGCGATTTCGATATTGGCCGCATGGACGGCCGGCGCCAGCCTCTGCCAGCTGTCGATGGTCCATTTCCACTCCTCGGACGTGCGCCGGTGGCCGGTCAAGTAGCCGACCGGCGTGTACATCGGCCCGGCAAGAATCGTCGCGCCCGCGTCCCTCGCGGCGGCAATGCACGCTTCGAGGTGCGTGCACGCCTGTTGACGGACGCTGGCCTCAGACGACGCCAGGCTCATGCCGCCCGGAACAATGGTGACCGCCGTGCGCTCGAGCCCGATCCTGTCCAGCTCGCGTCCTACCTTTGCCGCATCGAACGTGCCTGGATCCAGGATGGGCACCTCGACTCCGTCGAACCCGTTCGCCTTGATCTCGGGCAGCAGATGGAAATCCGAAGGGCCGAACGCCGCACCCCATATGAAGGTGTTCACACCGAATTTCATCGTTGATCCTTCCACGAGGCACGCCGCATTCATTCATGCAGTACGAACGCGACGAAACGGCTGCCGGCCGCGGCGACCACGTATTGCTTGCCATCGAGCTCGTAGGTGATCGGGCCATTCGTGATACCGCCGATGCGCGAGTTCCAGAGCGGCGTTCCCGTGGTCGCGTTGTATGCGCCGATGCCCGATGCCGCCGAACCGAAGACCACGTTGCCGGCCGTGCTCAGCAGGCCGGAGTTTCCGCCGTACCGTGGAATGCTCCAGCGGATGTGACCGGTCTTGTAGTCGATGGCCTTGAGCTGCGGTTGTTCGGCGTAGCCACCGCGGTCCGTTCCACCCCATCCCATCGGATTGTCGCTGGGGTCGTAGATGTACCAAACGCTGAAGGCCCGGGTCGCGTTGACATAGAACAAGCCGGTCTGCGGGCTGAAGCTCGGCGAAAACCAGTTGGTCGCGCCCCCCTGGTTCGGCGTCACGAGCGCACCCGCAATCTGCGGACGCTTCTCAGGATTGGGGATGGGCTGCCCCTTTTCGTCGAAGCCGAGCGACCAGTTCGTCTTGATGAACTCGGACGACACGATGGCTTTGCCACTGGTGCGGTCGAGCACGAAGAACTTGCCGTTGCGCGATGCCTGAGCGATGAGTTTGCGTGGCTGCCCGTTGATGACGCCATCGAACACCACTGCGGTCTGGGTCGCGTCCCAGTCATGCGTGTCGTGCGGAGACGCCTGGAAGTGCCACACCATCTTTCCTGTGTCGGCATGCAGCGCGACGATCGAGGCGGTAAACAGGTTCGCCCCCGCTCGATTGGCGTACGCGACGACCGGCTGCGGATTGCCGGTGGTGACGTAAATGAGATTCAACTCGGGATCGTAGGTCACCGGCTGCCACGGCATGCCGCCGCCATGCCTGGCCATGTCCAGGTTGGGCCAGGTCTCGATGCCCGGATCGTCCTTCGTCTGAGGCGTCACATACCATCGCCAGATCACGTCGCCGGTCTCAGGACTGCGCGCGTCGAGATACGCCGGTTGATCCAGGTCGTCGCCGCTGACGCCGACGATCAGGCGATTCTTGATCACGACCGGTGCGACAGACCCGAAGTACATCATCTCGAGTGAGCAGACTTCCTTGAACCATTTCTCCTGCCCGGTCTTGATGTCGAGGGCGACCAGATTGCAGTCCGGCGTGACGAAGTACACCGACTCGCCCAGGATCGCGACACCGCGATTGCCAATGTGAATGCCGCCACGGTTCCTCGTCCAGGTGTAATGCCACAGCTCGCGCCCCGTTCGAGCCTCCACCGCGTAGGCGTGATCCGGCGTGGAAAAATACAGGATCCCGTTCACAAACAGGGGGGTTGCCTTCACGAACCCGCCGCCCTGCGGCAAGTCGTAGATCCACGCCACACTCAGGTGCTTCACATTCGAGGCGTTGATCGTGGTGAGCGCGCTGTACCGGCGCCCGGAATAGTCGCCGTTGAACGTCGGCCAGGAGGTTGTGGCCGGCTTCTCAATCTGCGCGCTGGTCAGACCCGACTGTTGGGCGGTCAGGGCCGTGGAAAGAAGGAGAACGCTCACAATCGGTGCCCAGCGTCTCATTTCAAGTTCTCCAGGTAGGCAACCAGATCATGAATCTGCTTGTCGGTAATGCCGTCCAGCATATTAACGTGCGCCTGAAGCGGATTGGTCGTGACCACCCTGGCGCCGGCCCTCGGGACGACGCGGATAGTGCCGTCCGCCTGTCGGAACGTCACGTAGAAATCGCTCTGCTCGACAAGCACGCCAGCCATCGCGGGCCCAGACAATGGCGTGACGGTGACCGTCACGGCGTTGGGGTTGGGGCCGGCCGGGACAGGGGCCGCACCGCGGCCACGTCCGCCTCCGCCGGGAAACAGCATCCGTTGCTGAAGATCGACGGTCGTGCCGATGCGCGAGCGAATGCCGTTGAGGCTGTGTGTGGTGGCGTTGTGACACGCGACGCATTCACCGGCACCGTTGAAATACGCGTCGCCCGCCTTCGGGTCGCCGACCAGGATGTCACCGACCGTGAACAGCGCCGATCCACGCATCGTGTCGTTGACGCGCTGGCGCAGGAAGTGCGCGAGGCCCACGATCTCCTCCTCGGTGAAGCTCGCGCTCGCCTTGCCGCTCTGCGTGGGATGCCCCGCTTTGAGGAACGGCCCGAGCACGCTGCCGGGCGTGGACGACGTGCGATCGAAGTTGACGGTCTTCGTCCGGATGATATTCGGACCGGTCTCGGAGCCTCGGGCCTGAGACCCGTGGCACTCGATGCAGTGGCTGGCCCACAGCGCCCGACCGAGATCGTGCGTGGCGGGATCAACGGCCGGCGACCGCCCGATCTGCGGTACCGCCGGCGTCTGATCTCCAGCACCGCCTCGTCCACCTGTGCCGCGTCCGCGCCCGGGAGGTTCCTGCGCGCCGACGACTGCCAGTGTCAGCAGGACTGCGGCTGGCACCACCACGAACGTGCGCCATGTGATTCTCATAGAGATGCCCCCAGCTCAGGCCTCCGATATCGATGCTATTGACCCGCGCCACGTCCCGGCCCACCACCCTGGCGTGCCGGCGCCGCCGGTGGAATCGCGATCGGCTCCTTCTTCAGCGCCCAGCGAAATCCTCGCGTCACGAGCTCCTTGAACTGGTTCGTGTTCCAGGTCTCATTGGCGTGGCCGAGCGACGTCCCAAACACGCGCGCGCGGCTCCCGTACTCATGCGTCCAGACCACCGGATAGGTCTCATTCGGACCCTGGAACCCCTTGTCAACGGCATTGAGCGCCGTGCCGATGGCCTTCGTTCCCGGCCACGCCTTCTCAACCACGTACAGCTCGTCGATCGGCGTCACGAAGGCCGGAAGGCCAGCCGTGATCGGATCGTTGTCGGCCCACTTCACCGTGATGTTGTGCGCTGGCGTGTGCCGGCGGCTGGTGATGCCGACGAACTCGCGCCAATCGTCCTGCTGCGACAACCGGTAGGAGTGCAGCGAGCAGTGGAAGATCATGGCTGGGATACCGGCCTTGTGGGGGGCTGCGATCTGCTGCAGGAACTGTTGCGAAGGATCGGCCGTCCAGCACTCGTTGTGGATGACGATGTCATACCCCCTGGCCCAGTTGGGATTCTGGTAGAACGGCAGCCTGCCCTCTGGAATATTGGTCATGCCGAGCACCACCGTCCAGTGGATCGGCATCACCGCATTCAGCAGGTCCATGACGGCCTTGTCCTGTGAGGCGTAGTCATGGCAACACCCGCCGCTGATGATCAGCGCGTTGATAGGCGTCTGACCAGCGAACTGATCGCCGCCGCCGGGGCCGCCCTGACGAGCCTGCCCGGCCTGCGGCGGATTTCCTCCGGCAGCGGGCGCAGGCGCCTGCGCGCGGCCAAGGACACTGGCAACGACGACCGCGAGGAAGGCACAAAAAAACAGACGCGCCGCAAGAGGACCTGCTGAAGAAGCTGACTGGCGCTCGGGCATGATGACCTCCGGACACGCGCGCGGATTCGCGTATGCCCGCTGATGATACACCTCCGCGTATTCCGCGGGCGGCGGGACTCGGCGAAACCTAGCGCGTGGTGTCTCCCATCACCAGCGTCCAGTGGCTGCTCGCCCGCTCGACGATCTTGACGATGTCGCCTTCGAGCAGGTAGCCCTGCTGCGCGAGCTCCCTGGCCGCTGCGGACACGCGCGCAAGGTACGCGTCCCGGTTCTGGTAACGCTCTTCGATGGACGGCCGCGGATCGTGTGCGCGCTCCCGATCGGCGCGCGTGCGCGCGAGCGGAATGTACGAGCCCTGCATGCTCGAGAGCACCGCGGCCGGTCCTGATTCGGGATTGAAGAGATTCCAGCCGGTGTATGTCGCCAGCGGCACCGCCACCTCCGGCATCTTCACCCCCGCGAGCTCGTTGCCGTCCGCATCGACCTGCGGAACGAGCATCGGATACGACCCGTTCGCTTCGGGCGGATCCACGCTGACGATCCCCTTCGACGCAAAGTCGAGGCCGTAGAACACGCGGTAGGCTTTGTGCGGCTCCGCCGGCATTCCGATGCCGGGCAGCGATGGAAACGCGAGCGATTCGAGCGGCACGAGTGTCCGGCCGTCGATGCGCGGATACCGGCTCGGCGGCGGCGCGGCCTCGTCCTTGATCCAGCGGTTCATCGCCAGCAGCAGCGCGCGCATCGACCAGCGATAGTCGTTGGGATTGTTCAGCTGCTGCCCGATGCTTCGCCGCGGCGGAAACGCACCAGGGCCGTGCTGACCGCCCGCAAACATATAAATGCGCGTGCTGTCGGCGAGCGGCGTGTCGGTCCGCCCGTCGATCGCCGTGTGAATCAGCGACGCGGCTCGGCCCCAGTATTCATACGAGGAGTTCGTGTAGAAGATCTTCGGCATCGACGCCGGCTTCACGCGCAGCAGCAGCCCGTCTTTCTCACCCGTCTGCGGGTCGGTCTGCGGTGTGTCGGTGAAGGGAAAGATGTCAGTCGGATAGAACTTGTTCAGAAACGGGTGACCATCCCGGGACGGTTGCGCGAAGCGAAGGTTGAAACTGCCGCGGCCCGCTCCCGCGACGTGCGCCATGACGCCGTCGAACACTTTGCGGCGCTGCTCGTCTTCGTTGAACCCGTAGTACAGGTAGGTTCGCAGAAAGCGCCCGCTCTGGGAGATGCCGAACGCGATGGCGCGTTGAATCGAGCCGGCGGGCATCGAGAGCGCCTCGGCAGACGAGTGCTTCAGATGCGCGATCGCATCGCGCACCGCCGCGGGTCCCGCGCCGGCCACCGGCGGGTTCTGCGACGTGTAGACGACTTCGTAGATCTTCGCTGGCTGAAAGCCGCCGGCGAGGTACACGCGCGTGCGATCGGGAACCGGCGCGCCGTTCACCACGCGCGCGAATTTCCATTCGCTCCTCGGAATGTAGCGGCGCTGCCCTTCGATCGTGTCGCGCACGGATAAGGTGTTCGCCGGGTCGTCCGGATCGGCCACCGCGTACGCCACGTGATCGCGATCCGCAAGCGACGCGTCGAACGCCACGCGCGCCACGATGACCTCGCTCCGCACGATGCCCACGATCGGCTTGCCGTTATCGGTGGCGACCGGCGGATACACGCGCACGAGCCCTTCGCGCGCGGGCGGATCGAACTGCCAGCCGACCCAGAGCAGGGTGAACCCCTGCCGCATCAGGAAGCCGTCTCCCATCTCCGCGTCGGTCGTGGGATTGAGGCTTCCGCTCGCCTGGTTGAAGAAGCCGAGCATCCCTTTGCCGCCGCGATTCGAGACTTCGTACAGCAGCGTGCCGTTGCCGGCGGCGATCTGCTTCGGCTTGAGGAGAAAGAAGTCGGCGGAGAACTCCACACGCCCGCGCGCGTTTCTCGGCGCGTTGTCGATGTCGGTGATGATCCTGTTGGCGTCGTTCGACGGATCGACCTCGAAGTACATCCGCCCCGCCAGCCTCTCGTACGGTCCGGCCGAGGCGAACGATTTCCCGCCCGCCACATCGCCCTTCGACAGCACATCGATGCGAACGACCTCGGCCGCGACGGTCGACGAGCCGATCCAGACGAGCACGAGAGCGGCGACAATTCGGGAGATCATCGATGTCCTCCGGCGAAGTGATATTTCTGGTGCGTGGGCATTGTGGAGTGCCCCCCTATCGGTGTCAACCGATCGATCCCATGCGGCGTTGTCCTGCATTTGTGAAATATCTTTCGAAATGCTCCTGACAGCGTTTTTGAATGCCGCGCTTCAGCCCCGCGGACTCGTGGGACAACTGAGGCGTTTTTGAACAGAAGGTCAGATGGAGGCATAATGCCGCGTGAGCCGTTAGTATTTCGCTCCCGTTTCTTCCGAAACCTCGC
>CAYHHH010000184.1:0-6736 GCA_964356125.1 uncultured Bifidobacteriaceae bacterium
CCGCTCTTCCTTCAACAGTGCCAGCACATCTCTGTGCGCGAACACCGCGTCCGGATGCTCCTGCAGCACCGTGTCGTAGCGGCGCTCGTAGATGTTCCCCTCCGCGTTCGGCGACGTCAGCGCCTTGACCTGCGACACCACCGCGTCGACGTCGTTCCGCATCGGCGGCGTCTTCTCGCCCAGCAGCTCGTCGATGCGGACGATCAACTGCGAGATGGGGCGCAGCCACGCGAACTGCGGATCGTTGAGCAGCGCGTTCAGCAGATCGTTGCTCGATTGACGGCCGTGGATGCGTTCGTATCCCGCCCGTTCCCAGTCCAACAGCGTCTTATGCAGGCGAAGAAGCGCGGGGCGAAGATCGCTGAGCAGTTTTGCCGCCTGCTGAACTTCCGCGACATTGTGATCGGTCATAGGCGTCTCATCTCTCATTATGCATAATGTTGTTCTACATGACCGTCCCCGGCCTCCAACAGGCCATTTCCCAATACTGGGGCTACACGACGTTCCGGCCGCTGCAGAAAGAAGCGATGGACGCGGTGCTCGCCGGCCGCGATTCAATCGTCGTGTTACCGACCGGCGGCGGAAAGTCGTTGTGCTTTCAGGCCCCGGCCGTCGTCCACTCGGGCATTGCGGTGGTCGTCTCGCCGCTGATTTCGCTGATGAAGGACCAGGTCGACACGCTCGTCGGCAACGGCGTGCCAGCCGCGCTGTTCAACAGCTCGCTCACATCGACGCAGAAATCCGACGTCATCGCCGGGCTTCGTCAGGGGCGGTACAAGCTGCTCTACGTCTCGCCCGAACGGCTGGTGGGCGAAGGATCCGATTCGTTTCTGTCGATGCTGTCGTCCATCGACGTCAGCTTCGTCGCCGTGGACGAAGCCCATTGCATCAGCCAGTGGGGGCACGATTTCAGGCCCGAGTACCGCCAGCTCGGCCGCCTGCGCCAACTGCTTCCCGGCGTCAGCCTGCACGCCTACACGGCGACCGCAACGGCGCGCGTGCGGCGCGACATCGCGACGCAGCTCGGCCTCGACAATCCGATCGAGTTCGTCGGCTCGTTCGACCGTCCCAACCTGATTTATCGCGCGCTGCCGCGCGCGGCGCTGAAAAAGCAGCTCATCGACGTGCTCGCGCGCCATCGCCGCGAGGCGGGCATCGTGTACTGCACGTCTCGCCGCGAGGTCGATGCGCTGGCCGTGTGGCTGAGCGAGATCGGCCACCCTGCCCTTCCCTATCACGCCGGCCTGTCAGACGCTGAACGCAGCAGACACCAGGATGCGTTCCTCAGCGAGCGGGCCGACATCATCGTCGCAACCGTCGCCTTCGGCATGGGCATCGATCGATCCGACGTGCGCTTCGTGGTGCACGCCGGAGCGCCGCGATCGCTCGAGCATTACCAGCAGGAATCGGGGCGCGCGGGCCGGGACGGGCTCGAGGCCGAATGCCTGCTCATCTACTCGCCTGCCGACTTCATGAAATGGCGGGCCATGCTCGAGCAGAACGGCGAGCTCAACGATGCGAGCCGCACGCTGCTTCGCCAGATGGAGCGCTACGCGACGGGCATCGGCTGCCGCCATCGTCACCTCTCAGAGTATTTCGGCGATACGTATGAGAAAGACAACTGCGGCGGCTGCGACTACTGCCTGAACGAGCTCGAGCCGGCGACCGAGCCCGTCGTGCTCGCACGCAAGATCCTCTCGTGCGTCGCGCGCGTCGGGCAGCGCTACGGCGCCACGCACGTGGCCAGCGTGCTGCGCGGACAGGCGAGCGAGCAGGTCGTCGGACGCGGACACGATCGCCTCACGACATTCGGATTACTCCCCAATGCCTCGAATGCCGAAGTGCGCGGCTACATCGAACAACTGATCGGCGCAGAGCTGCTGCGACAATCCGACGGCGTCTACCCGGTCGTCGCGCTCACACAGAAGGGGCTGGAGCTCCTTAAAGATCCCGGCCGCGTCCCTGGCCTCGCGCTTGCCAGACAGCGCGCGCCGCAAAAGGGTGCGCCGCGCACACAGTCGCGCGTCGAAGCCGAATCGTGGCAGAACGTCGATCGCGATCTGTTCGAGCGCCTGCGCTCGGTGCGCCTCGAAATCGCGCGCTCGCGCGGTGTTCCGCCGTACGTCATCTTCCACGATGCAACCCTGCGCGAAATGGCGCGCCTGCGTCCCACCTCGATCGATGCCCTGCTGGAAGTCAAAGGCGTCGGCGCCCGCAAAGCCGACGATCTCGGCGGCGTGTTCCTCGACGCTATCCGGACGCACGCCTAGCCGATGCCCCTGGTCTCGCTCGATCACATCAGGATGGCTTACGGCCATCTCCCCTTGCTGGACGACGCGAGCCTGCTGATTGAGGCGGGAGAGCGGGTGTGCATCATCGGCCGCAACGGCACCGGCAAATCGACGCTGCTCCAAATCATCGGCGGCGAGGTCATTCCCGACGCCGGCACGGTGTGGCGCCAGCCCAATATCCGTATCGCGCGGCTCGAACAGGATGTGCCGCTCTCGACCGATCGACCTGTGCGCGAGGTCGTGGCCGAGGGATTCAAGGATCTTGCGCATGTCGAGGACTGGCACGTCGACGTGAGCGTCGACATGGTGATCGATCGGCTGGATCTTCCTGCCGACGCGATCGTCTCGACGCTCTCCGGCGGGTGGCGCCGGCGCGTGCTGCTCGCGCGGGCGCTCGTCGCGCAACCCGATCTGCTGCTGCTCGACGAGCCGACGAACCATCTCGACATCGAGGCGATGATGTGGCTCGAATCATTTCTCGCCGAGTATCGCGGAGCCGTCATCTTCGTCACGCACGACCGCGCCTTCCTGCAGCGCATCGCGACGCGCATCGTCGAGCTCGATCGCGGCCGGCTGACCTCATGGCCCGGCGACTACGAGACGTTCCTCGACAAGAAAGACGCCTGGCTCGCGAACGAGCAAATCCTGCACGAGAAGTTCGACAAGAAGCTGGCGCAGGAAGAGGCGTGGCTGCGCCAGGGCATCAAGGCGCGGCGCACCCGCGACGAGGGGCGTGTCAAGGCGCTGATGGAGATGCGCAAAGAACGTGCGGAGCGCCGCGGACAGATTGGCCAGGTGCAGATGCAGGCCGACTCGGCCGAACGTTCGGGCAAGCTGGTGTTCGAGGCGAAGGGCGTCAGTAAGTCGTTCGGCGATCGTACGGTCGTACGGGACGCGTCATTTCGCGTGATTCGCAAAGATCGCATCGGGTTGATCGGGCCGAACGGATCGGGCAAGACGACCCTGCTGCGGATGCTGATGGGCGAGCTCGAGCCCGATTCAGGGGAGATTCGGCGCGGCACGAACGTGCAGATTGCGTACTACGACCAGCAGCGCGAGCAGCTCGACCCGGAGCGCACGGTGTTCGATACCGTTGGCGAAGGCAACGATACGGTGACGGTGAACGGCCGGACGCAGCACGTCCACGGGTACCTGCGCGATTTTCTCTTTCCACCCGAGCGCGCGCTCTCGCCGGTCAAGGCGCTCTCAGGCGGCGAGCGCAACCGGCTTCTGCTCGCGCGGCTGCTGACGCGCCCGATGAACGTGCTCGTGCTCGACGAGCCGACCAACGACCTCGATATCGAAACGCTCGAGCTGCTCGAGTCGTACCTCGTCGACTGGCCGGGCACGCTGCTGCTCGTCAGCCACGACCGCGCCTTCATCGACCACGTCGTCACCAGCACGCTCGTGTTCGAAGGGAACGGAAACGTGCAGGAATACGTCGGTGGTTATGAAGACTGGCTGAGGCAGCGGGATGCGCAGGCACCGGTTTCCAAGGAAATTTCTTCGGTAGGGTCCGCCTTCAGGCGGACCGTGCCGGCGACGAAGAAACTGTCCTTCAAGGAAAAGCGCGAGATGGAGGACCTGCCCAAGCGAATCGAGCGGATGGAGGCCGATCAGGAAGCGCTGCTCGCGAGAATCGCGTCACCTGAGTTCTACAAGGAGCCCCCCGACGCCATCGCGAGCGCGCTTGCGCGCATCGACGAGTTGAAGGGCTCCCTGCATGACGCGTACGCCCGCTGGGACGAGCTGGATGCACGTAGCTAAGCCGGCACGGGCGCTTTGCGGCGCCGCGGCGCCGCCGTGCGCGCACCGGTCGATTTTCTTGCAGCCGGCTTGCCGGCGGTCGGCGCTTTCCGCGTGCGGCGCCGTTTCGCCGGCGCGGGCTGTTCGGGCGCTTCGGAACGGTCCGCCTGAAGGCGGACCCTACCGGATTCGAATCCCGAATCGAATCCAGAATCGGAGTTCGGTTCGGTTAGCGAGTCGCGCGCGTCAGCGCCATCAGATATTTCAACCGGCTCGGCGTCGTACACGTTGCCGTTTACTTCGAGCTGCTGTTCCGCCGCCGCCGCGCTGGCGGTCGTGATTGGCGCCGTTTGCAGCGCGGTCCCTGGGAACACGCGAATCTGTCCACGGCGATCGCGCTCGAGCCTGAAGATCCCCTCGCGCTGACACACGCGCAGGAACTCCATGACCGTGGCGAAGCCCCATTTACGCTCGTCGAACGTCTGATCCACTCCGCGGATGAACTGCTTGAGCTGCCGCACGTACATCGGCCACCGCGGCTGCTGCGTCGCGCGATTGAAAACGTCTCGCGTCGCTTCGAGCATCTGCTGGACCTGTTCGGGATCCGCCACAGCGGGTGGTGCCTGCGCAGCCGCTTGCGCTGATGCTGACGGCGATGCCCCGCCGTTCGCCGCCGGCGCCGCCTGCACGGGCGCTGATGCATCGGCTGCCTCCGCGCCGTCCAGCGCGTCGACCGCATCCACCATCATGCTGCGGCCGGAATGGCGCAGCGTGACGAGCCCGGTCTTCGCCACCTTCTCGATGAAATCGCGGAACGTGCTGACGCCGTAGTCGCGCTCCGAAAACGTCGAGTCGAGCTGCAGCAGCGTGCTCTTCAGCAGGCCGAGTTGAGGCGAGACTTCGCGATCGGTCAGCACCTTCAGCGCCCGCTTCACGAGCGGGATGGCCTTCGCGACGTCCGCAGGCGCAGCCGTGGCCGCGGCGCCGTTCTCGCGGCGGGGCCCGGGTTCGGCCGCGACTACCGGCCTGCGGGAATCCCGGCTGATGAGGTTTTCGTAGGCGATGAACTCGTGACAGTTCTTCTGCATCACCTGGCTCGTGAACTGGCGCCCGCCGACGACGAACACTTTCTTGTCGTACTGCTTCAGCTTCTCGACGAGGGTGATGAAATCGCTGTCGCCGCCCACGATGACGAACGCGTTGATGTGGTCGTGGGTAAATGCCATCTCCAGCGCGTCGAGCGCCAGGTTGATGTCGGCGCCGTTCTTGTCGCCGCCGGGCGTGAGGTTCCGCTGCACCATGCGGATGGCGTGCTGCGACATCATCCGCCCGTAGTCGCCGGCGCGCTTCCAGTCGCCGTAGGCCACCTTGGTGACCACTTCGCCGCGTTCCTTGATACCGTCCAGAATCGCCGCAATGTCGAATTGCGTATGCAGCGTCGTCTTTACACCGATCTCGATGTTGTCGAAATCGATGAAGACCGCAATCTTCAGTCTGTGATCGATCAAATTGTCTTCTCCCTGCGCACGTTAACTTTCTGTCCTCGAATTTTGGTCGCCTTCAGCGCCGCAATGATGCGATCGGCGAGCGCGTCCGGCACTTCCACTAATGAAAACTTGTCGGCGATCTCGATAGCGCCCAGCGCGCGCGAGGGCACATCGGCTTCGCCCGTAATCGCTCCGACCAGATCGCCCGGGCGGATGCCCTCGTTCCGGCCGGCGCCGATGAACAAGCGTATGCGTTCGCCGTCCCCGTCCCCGTCGCGGCCGCGATCGCGTTTCTGAAAATGTCGATCGCGTTTCTCGAATTGGCGATCCGGCTGCTTCACCAGGCGCACGCCTGCCGGGTGATCTGTGGGACGGCCCGCCGGACGGGCCTCGGAGCGTCCCACTGGCGGCGCATCGCGCTCGGTTCTCTCCGGGCGCGGGCGCTCGAATGCCCGTTCGGGCTTGCCCGCAGGCGCGGGAATCTCGCGCTCCTCATTCCCGCCGAGCGCATCGTGCGCCATCTTCACCGCGGCCGCGGCGATGTCGACGGGATCGAACTCATCCGACAGCGATTCGACGACGACCCGAACGTCGTCGTAATCGGCGGCGACAAGCCGCTCGCGCAGTGACGCACGCGTCAACTCGAGACGCTTGGCGCGCAGGTCGGCGACCGTCGGCACCTTGCCGATGTCCAGCTTCGACTTGGTGAACCCCTCGATGCTGCGGAGGTGCCGCTGCTCGCGCGGCTCGGCCAGCGTGATGGCCGTGCCGCCTCTGCCCATGCGGCCTGTGCGCCCGATGCGATGAAGGTACACCTCGGGCGAGGCCGGCACGTCGTAGTTCACGACGTGCGAGATGTGCTCGATGTCGAGCCCGCGGGCCGCGACGTCGGTCGCGATCAACAGGTTCGCCTTCTGCGCGCGAAAGAGGCCCATCACGCGATCGCGCTGCTTCTGCATCATGCCGCCGTGCAGCGCCTCGGCGCGATGGCCGTGCGCGTTGCACGTTTCGACGAGCGACTCCACCTCGAGCCGCGTGCGGCAGAACACCAGTGTGGCAACCGGATCTTCCATGTCGAGGATCCGCTCGAGCGTCGCCATCTTCTGCGCACGCCCGACGATGTACGCCACCTGGCGCACGCGCGGCATCTTGCCGGCCACCGCTTTCTCGCGCGCGATCGTAATGCGCACGGGATCCTTCAGATGCCGCGCC